>NZ_CP110396.1:3000000-3338875 GCF_029910215.1 Paraburkholderia sp. D15
GAACTGCCGTGATGCAGCCATACCTTGCGTTGCACCGCGCGGCCGGGTTCGATGCGCGCGTTGACGCGCAGCGCGACGAGTTCGGTGGACTCGTTGTGCGGCAGCCAGAGTTCAACGGTCTTGTCGTGCGCGGGCAGGCCGTCGAAGCGCAACGTGCCCGGTTCGTTCGACTGTTTCGATACCGCGCCCGTGCTCATGTCGATCGTCACGACGTCGCCGCCGGACGCGCTCGCCTGCGCGGCGAGTTGACCATCGACGACAAGGTCGTACACGCCGGCCGGACGTGGCGGCACGCCGGCATACACGTAGCGCGTGGGCCGCACGTCGAGTTCGAGCGCGGTGGCGGCGGTGCGGAACACGAGCCGCACGCCGGACGGTTGCGACTCGACCATCGTCAGTTGAGGGTCGTTGCATTGCGCGCGCGCTCGCGCGGGCAGCCGGTGGATGCGCACGCCGCGCGCGGTGGATTCGAGTTCGAGCGCACCGTGGACGATGGCGTCGGTGAGCGCAATGGTGTGCCAGTGGTGTGGATCGGTGGTCATGCGAAGGGGAGAGTTTGTTTTTCGAGGGGGCGGTTTGCGTGCCTATTGATCCGTGCAGCCGCGCGACGAATGCTGCGTTCGCGTCAGACCCACAAGCGGTAAACCCAGAACGATTCGTCGTCGAGAAAACGCTGTGCGAATTCGCCCGGTGCAAAGCCGGTGATGCGCTTGGCGGTGCGGCTCAGATGCGCCTGATCGGCAAAGCCTTCGTCGAACGCAAGCGCGGCCCAATCGACGGATTCGCCGGCGTCGTAACGCTCGCGCGCGCTGAAGAACACGCCCTCGGTTTTCACCAGCGCTTGCCACTCGCGCAGCGATCGTCCGCTGTATGCCTTGACCCGGCGTTCGACCTGACGCGCGCTGTGTGTATTGCGCCATTCGTACGCCTGCAGGCCCAATCGTTCGACCCAGTGGCGGCCAATCTGCCGCAGCGACGGCGAGCCCGATGCGCGTCCCTGCAATGCCTGCCAGCGCGGGCCGAGATGCTGCTGCAAGGCGGCGAGCGCGGCGGCGTCGTCGCGGGTGTCGAGCATGGCGCGCAACGCGTCGTGCCAACTGTCGTCGAGCACGCGGCTCGCCGGCACGAAGCGGTCCTGCACGACGGCCGGGTCGATACCGAACAGGCTGCGCGCGATGTCCGCCGTGAAGCAGATCATGTAGCCGCGTCCGACCGTCGGCGACCACGTCACGATCGGCCGCGACTGGCTGCCCGCCAGCATCACCGTATCGCCGAACGGATCCCAGCGCGGGCCTTCGTTCGCGCGTTCGACGAGACCGCCGTCGCCCCCTTGATACCACGACAGAGTCAGCAGCGGCGACGCGGGAAAATGCGTCAGACGTTGTGCGTCGTTTAGCGCGAGCCCGTGCGTGTCGCGGCTGAGGATCGCGACCACCGCGCCTTGCAGGACGGGCGGCGCCGGATGGATTCGCGCGTGCGCGCTTTCCGTCGCGGGAGCGAAGCGCGCGGCGCGCGTCAGCGGATCGGGACAGGACGCCTCGCGCGTCAGCAGGTCGGGTGTCATGGCGGCAGAGTTTAAGTAAAAGCGGCGCGGGTGTCAGCAATCGCGTGCGGCCGGGGTGTGCAAGGTGTCGTGCTTCGATGGAGGGACAGCGGCGCGTGCCGAGGTATCCGCCGCGTGACGATGCACTCAAAGACCCCGATGTCGTTTGCGTTCAAGACACCCGCGCAGGCTCGGCCAACAATGCGTTCCATGACTACCTCACCTCCCTCCCAATGCCCCTTCCACGCGGATCAGCCGCGTCCTCCCGTCCGTCACGCGCCTGGCGTCTGGCCGCCGGGTCCGGCGGTCGGTCTCGGCTGGGGCGCGCTGCGGCGCATGTCGCGCGATCTGCTCGCGCTGGTGGCCGAATGGCAACGCGATTTCGGCGATGTCGTGTATCTGCGTATCTGGCCGGAACATCAGATCGTCGTGACCGACCCGGACCTCGCGCGCGAACTGCTGGTCAATCATCACGACGACCTGATCCGCTGGGAGCGCGGCATGCAGGTGTTCGGCGAGGTGCATGGGCAGAGCGTGCTGGTCGTCGAGGGCGCGGCGTGGAAGGCCAAACGCCACGCGCTGCAACCCGGCTTCTCGCGCCATTCCGTGCACGCGTTCGTCCCGACGATGGTCGCGGCCGCCGGCGACGCCTTCGCGCGCTGGCCGCGCCACGACGACGCATGGCGGATCGAAAGCGCGATCACGTCGCTGGCGATGGATGTGATCGTGCGGATGATGTTTTCGAGCGAGATCGGCGACGATGCGCGGATGGCGGAAGAGGCGACGCACACGCTGATCGTCGCGATGTACAAAGGCCTGTACTGGCCGGTCGGCTCGCCGCGCTGGGTGCCGTGGAAGCGCGCGGCGCGCAAAGCGCAGGCGGTGCTGGACGGCCTGATCGACCGTCATCTGCAGGCGCGGTTGCGCATGGCGCGCGACGCGTGGCCGGACGATCTGCTGTCGCGCCTCTTGACGCTGCATCTGCACGATCCGGCGACGTGGCCGCTGCAGGCGGTCCACGCCGAATGCATGACGTCGTTCCTCGCGGGACATGAGACGAGCGCGGCGACCTTGACGTGGTGGGCGTGGTGCATGGCCGCCAATCCGGCCGCGCAAACCCACGCACGCGACGAAGTGCGGCGCGTGCTGCAAGGCGCCGCGCCCGACGGCGACACGGTAGCCGCGTTGCCGTATCTGACGCAGACCTTGCAGGAAACGCTGCGGCTGTATCCGACCGCGCCCGTGCTCAGCAGCCGGCGTTCGACGAATCCGCTCAATGTCGGCCCGTGGCAGTTGCCCGCCCGCACGATGTTCATGGTGCCGGTGCAGTTGATGCATCACGATCCGCGCTGGTTCGCCGATCCGCTGACGTTCCGGCCCGAACGCTTCGGCCCCGATGCGCCGGACTATCCGCGCGGCGCGTACATGCCGTTCGGCGCGGGACCGCGCGTGTGTCTCGGCCAGCATCTGGCGATGACCGAGATGAGCGTGATCGCGGCGATGCTGTTGCAGCGCTTCGAGCTGAGCGTGCCCGACGGGATGAGCGCGCCGCGGCCGGTGCTGAATGTATCGCTGAGGCCCGAGGTGCCGTTGCGGCTGCGCGTTAGAGAGGTCGAGCGGGATTGAGCGCGGTGAGTGAGCGCGGCGAGGTTATTGGGGACGATCGTCGCATTGCTGGAGCCGCCGGGGACTTTGCTATCATTACTGTATAAACATACAGGTTTCGTGAAAGCACCTTGGCAACCGAATCCCGCCCGGATTTTCCGTCCGGCGCCCCTTACTACCTGCTGAATTTCGAGCGCGCGCTCGCCTGGCTCGCCGAGCGTTACGACGATCTGCTCGACGCGGACGAGCACGCGTTTCTGCGTGCTTTCGCGGGGTTGCCGCCCGCATCGCGCGCGCTGCTGGTGCGCATGCTGATGCGCAAGGGCACGCTGTTCCGCGCGAGCCAGTTGCGGTACGACGAGATCGGCTGTCCGTTGCAGGCCGCCGCGCCGCTGGCTGCGCTGGGCTGGGTGGATACCGAGCCCGGACTTTCGCTCGACGATCTTTTCGCGCTGACCACGCGCGCCGGTTTGCTGGAGATTTTCGCGGACGAGACGAAGCGGGCGCCGGGTTTCAAGGCGCTGCGCAAGCCGGACATGCTGGCGGCGTTGCGAGTGTTTTATGAAGCTGGCGATGTTGGCGATGAGCGTGATGAAAACGTAAGTGCTGAAGGTGCGGAAGGTGCGGAAGGTGCGGAAGGTGCGGAAGGTGCGGAATGGGCGGTTGATAGGGGCGAGCGCGACGCGGAGGTTAGCGCTTTCGAGCGCGTCGCCGTTGCCGTCTCCGTCTCCGTCTCCGCCGCCCGCTCCAGCAAACGCCCGCTGTCCGCGTGGCACGCGGCGACCACCGACAGCGTCCTGCGCGTCGTCATCGCGCCGCTGTGCGACCGTCTGCGGTTGATGTTCTTCGGCAACCTGTATCAGGAGTGGTCGGAGTTCGTACTGGCCGACCTCGGCGTGTTCCAGTACGAGAAGGTCGCATTCGCGCCTTCGTCCCGAGCATTCCAGCAGCGCGCGGACGTCGACGTGTATCTCGCGCTGCATGCCTGCCGCGAAGCGCTCGATTCTCTGCCTCAGCTTTCCTCGCTTCCCGGCGACGACACGGAACTCGCCGCCATCGACGCGCTGGTCGCCGCCGTCCGCCGCATCGATACGTCGAACCCGTGGCTTGAAACGCGTCGCGCGAAACTGCTGTTTCGAATCGGCCAGCATTGCGAGCGTCGTCTGCAGTGGCCGGCCGCGCTCGCCGTCTATGCGATATGTGCGTGGCCGGGCGCGCGGCATCGGCGGGTGCGGGTGCTTGAACGCAGCGAGCGTTTCGGCGAAGCGTTCGATCTCGCCACGCAAGCCGCCGCCGCGCCGGAAAGCGAGGAAGAAGCGCAGCGTCTCGCGCGGTTGCTGCCGCGTCTGCGGCGCAAGCTCGGTGAGCCGACGGTGCGTGCGGCGGCAGCGCGACCAGTCGAGCGCGGCATGGTGGTGCTCGCGCGACCGGATGCCGCGCTGCCGGTCGAATACGTCGCGCGTGATCATTTGAGTTGCGAGGCCGCGCCGGTGCATTACGTCGAGAATGCGCTGATCAATTCGCTGTTCGGTCTGCTGTGCTGGGAGCCGGTTTTCGCGGCGCTGCCCGGTGCGTTTTTTCATCCGTTCCAGCGCGAACCCGCCGATCTGCACGCGCCTGATTTCCATGCGCGTCGTGCGCCGCTGTTCGCTGCGTGTTTCGCGCAACTCGACAGCGGCGCGTATCGCGACACGATTCTGCGGCATTTGAACGAGAAGGCGGGTCTGCAGTCGCCGTTCGTGTTCTGGGGACTGCTGACGCCGGAACTCGTCACGCTCGCGCTCGACTGTCTGCCGGCCGCGCATCTGAAACTGTGGTTCGAGCGCCTGTTGCGCGACATCCGCGGCAATCGTTCCGGCTTACCGGATCTGATCCAGTTCTGGCCTGCCGAGCGCCGCTACGAATTGATCGAGGTGAAAGGGCCCGGCGACCGTTTGCAGGACAACCAGATCCGCTGGCTCGCGTACTGCGTCGAACATGGCATCCCGGTGCGCGTGCTCGACGTGCGCTGGGCGGAAGAGGGGCCGCTTTCTGGTGTTTCTGCCGAAGCTGCTGAAGCCGCCGAAGCTGCCGAAGCTGCCGAAGCTGCTGAAGCCGCCGAAGCCGCTGAAGCTTGCGATGCCACCATCGTCGCCAGGACAGCGTCATGACCTACACCGTCGCCGTGCGGGCGATGTGCGAGTTCACCGCGCGGCGCGGCGATCTCGATCTGCGCTTCACGCCCGCGCCGACTTCGCTCGAAGGCATGGCGGGCCACGTGACCGTCGCGGGCCGGCGCACGAGCGCGTACGAAACCGAGATCACGCTGAGCGCCACGCATCGCGGGCTGACGGTACGCGGCCGCGCCGACGGCTACGATCCGGCGAGGAACCGGCTGGAGGAGATCAAGACGCATCGCGGCGAACTTGCGCGCATGCCCGCCAATCACCAGACGCTGCACTGGGCGCAGGCGATGGTGTATGGCCACCTGCTATGTCGCGCTCGCGGGCTGGCGGGGTTGACGGTGGCGCTGGTTTATTTCGATGTCGGCACGCTGAAGGAAACGCTGCTGGAGGAATTTCACAGCGCGCGCGGCCTGGAGGTGTTTTTCGTCGAGCAATGCGAGCGCTTTCTCGATTGGGCGGTGCAGGAAGAAGCGCACCGCGCCGCGCGCAACGCCGCGCTCGGTGCGCTGCAGTTTCCGCATGGACAGTTTCGCAGCGGTCAGCGTGAACTCGCGGTGTCGGTGTATCGCGCGGCGCGTGACGGCAGGCCGCTGATGGCGCAGGCGCCGACCGGCATCGGCAAGACGCTCGCGACGATTTTTCCGCTGCTGAAGGCGTGCGGAGCGGATCAGATCGAGCGGGTGTTTTTTCTGACCGCGAAAACGCCGGGCCGCGCGCTTGCGCTCGATGCGATCGCCACGCTGCATCGCAGTGCTGCCGCGGCCGGTGCGCCGTTGCCGTTGCGCACCCTCGAACTGGTCGCGCGCGACAAGGCCTGCGAACATCCCGACAAGGCGTGCAACGGCGAGTCCTGTCCGCTTGCGCGAGGCTTCTACGACCGGCTCGACGCGGCACGCGCGGCGGCGCTGGCCGGGCCGCGGCTCGATCGCGCGGCGGTGCGCGAGGCCGCGCTCGCGCACGAAGTCTGTCCGTACTATCTCGCGCAGGAATTGACGCGCTGGGCCGACGTGGTGGTGGGCGACTACAACTACTACTACGACAGCAGCGCGATGCTGTACGCGCTCACGCAGATCAACCAGTGGCGTGTCGGCGTGCTGGTGGACGAGGCGCATAACCTGCTCGAACGGGCGCGGCGTATGTACACGGCGTCGCTCGATCAGGCGGCGTTGCGGGTCGCGCGAAAGACCGCGCCGGCCAGCTTGCGCAAACCGCTGGAGCGTTTGCAGCGCGAATGGAATGCGCTCAAGCGCGCGCAGACCGACACGTACCAGGTTTATCCGGATGTGCCGGGCAAACTGCTGTCGGCCGCGCAGAACCTGGTCGGCGCGGTGACCGATCAACTCGCGGACGCGCCGCTTTCCATCGACGAAGCGTCGCTGCGGTTCTTCTTCGACGCGATGCATTTCGTCGCGCTGGCCGAGCAGTTCGGCGAGCATTCGATCTTCGATGTCACGCTGGCTGCCGACCGTCACGCGCCGCGCGATAAGACCTCGGCCACGCTATGCGTGCGCAACGTGATTCCAGCGCCGTTCCTCGCGCCGCGTTATGAGGCCGCGCGCACTACGGTGCTGTTTTCCGGCACCTTCAATCCGCAACACTTTTACCGCGATACGCTGGGGCTACCCGAGGCGACGCAATGGCTCGACGTCGAGGGGCCGTTTCGCGCGGAGCAACTCGAGGTGCGCGTGGCAGGCAATGTGTCGACACGCTGGCGCGACCGCGAGCGTTCGCTGCTGCCGATCGTCGATCTGATTGCACGTCAGTATGCGAAGCAACCGGGTAACTATCTCGGCTTTCTGAGTAGCTTCGAGTATCTGCAGCGGGTGGTCGAGTTGTTGCGCGAGCGGCATCCCGAGCTGCCGGTGTGGACGCAGGAGCCCGGGATGGACGAAGCCGCGCGCGATGCGTTTCTTGCGCGGTTTCGCACGCACGATCAGGGCGTGGGTTTCGCGGTGCTTGGCGGGGCGTTTTCGGAAGGCGTGGATCTGGTCGGGCAGCAGTTGATCGGCGCGTTTATCGCGACGCTTGGGTTGCCGCAGTTCAATGAGGTCAACGAGCAGATGCGCGGCAGGATGGAGGCGAAGTTCGGTAGCGGGTACGACTACATGTATCTGTATCCTGGGTTGCAGAAGGTCGTGCAGGCGGCGGGGCGGGTGATTCGTACCGAGCAGGATCGGGGCGTCGTGCATCTGATCGATGATCGGTATCGAAGGGCGGAGGTGAGGAGGTTGTTGCCGAAGTGGTGGAGGGTGGAGTGAGGGGGACTATAAGATCGCTTCTGGTTGATCAGAGTCCCCATTCTTTGGTGAGCAGTCGGGCACTTTCGACGTTCGATGTCGTGGTCTGAATCGTTGACAGCTGCAAGGCAAAACTGACTGGCAGCGCCGTCGGCTTCACCAGATTCGATGACAATCCGGGACAATGGCTTGTCTCGGTAGATTTGGAGAGTCCTCTGCCGCCCGTCACAATTCAGTCGAGGCAACCGTTCGTATGGCCTGCAATCTCGGCTTCAAGACGTATCTCGTTGAGGATGGATGCTTCACGTTCGCCCGGACCGACTGGAACGGGACGCCGCGAAGCGCCGATGATATTCACACGATGTCGCTAGCCAACCAGGACTCCGAATACTGCACCGTCACGACTGCGGATCGGGTGTTGGATGCGTCAGGTTGAGGTGTGGGCTTCGTGCTTTTGCCGCTCTGTGGCGAGGGCGCTGTGCGGCCAGAACGGACGTTCGACTTCAATGCATGAATCGTCGACAATCCTACTTACTACGACGGACGACAATTTCAAGTGCAAGAAATAAACACACAATTTGGATTACTCAACGTTGTGAACGCGCCCGCGTATTCGTTTGAGTCACAAGACAATGTGCAGTCGTACGAGCTCGAAGTGCTGCTCACGCAGGACCGGTGTACATCCATCTATGGGATAGCGTTGAACGGTACGGGAATAATGGTCGTTGGCGCAGGCGGAGGCTGCTCATTGGTGAATGATCATTCTGCGCTAGTGCTCGACGACAAGCTTTACCTGGCGGTTGGCGATCACGTCGCCTGCCTTTCTTTATCGTTGCCCCATCGCTTGGTTTGGTCCACGCAGGTCGATATAGCCACGTGCTTCGGTATCCACTGGAAACATAGTCGGGGTGCCCTCATTTCACATGGGGAATTGGAGATTTCTCGCCTGTCATTAGAGGGCGAATTGATTTGGCAGGCATCTGGCGCCGACGTGTTCTCTGAAGGATTTCGTTTGCTGCCAGACCACATCGAAGCCGTGGATTTCAATCGAACCGTGTATCGGCTTGATTACGCGACTGGCGAAGCAAGGGTTAGCTAGGAGCTATGTCCCACGCTGGACGGCCGCTTTCGGAGAAACCGGCCATCCCTCTCGGGTCGTCAGGTGCCTATCGCATCGGGCTCCGTCCGGTCAAACTTAAGACATTCAAGAGACCCCGTAAGATCCGCGACAATCATGGCGGGCTAAACATATCTCACGCGATTATGTCCAATGACCAAAGAAGCATTTGCCAGCGATTCGGCGCAGAATACACGCCGCCCGAGGCCAGCCAGAAGATAGGGATATCGCTTGGATCCCTTGGAAATGTGCCGCTTCACGCGGTTCGGCTATTCCCAAAGAATGGTACATGCGGTTGGTATATTCACGGTGGCGAGTACTCACCGGACGATGACTTCTATCAGCCGCTTCATGTCACCCACTTGATCGGGCGCTGTCCGAACATTGTCCCTTACCTGGCACTGCCGCCGGGATGGCGTGTATTGCTGACGCCGGACTATGAGGATGTCTGGTTCGACGGTGAAGTGCTAAAGGGCGTCACGGATAGTCTGTAACGGCCAGCCTCGGTTTATCGAACCCCGCTTTTCGGGGCGGCTACGGTCTGACGGGCGATGCGCTGCCTGAGAGTTCATACGTGCGGGCCATTGGGCACGTTCGGCCAGGAACGGTCATCCAGCAGTAAAGCTTGGATCGTCGACAAATGAACATTCCGGTACGGGACCAGTCGCTATCGGGCGACTAAAGAACGCCACTTTCAGGACGATAAACGATATATCACCGTTCTCGTTCTCCATGCACATGACATCGTCCCTGATGATCCACCCGACCATGCCCGAGAGGCGGGTTAAAAGCGGCTTCAACTGGCCTGCCTTGATATTTGGCACCATGTGGGCATATTCCGAGGGATTGATTGTCCAAGGGGGGCGGATGGCCGCGGCCGATGCTGCCACCGGTCTTCTCTGTGTTTGCACCCATCCAGCCTTTCGGATTGCAGCTTTGCTTCTGTTCGTGACGAAGAACGTTTACTGTGCACGCCACGGCGGCACCTGGATACGCCGTCGATTGCACGATCAAGGGTATCGCGCGCCCAAATAGTCACGTATCTGGACTACGACGACGAGCGCTATTTTTAACGGCCGTTTTGGGCAGAGGTGATCGTCTCCTGTGGGGCGGCTGCTGTCGACCGCGGCGGTTTCAGATTCGCGCAATCCCATGCTGAATGCATGAGGAAGCGATCGGCCAGGTTGAGACGTTCGACACGGTTGCCAGAATCGTCGGCAATCTGGGCGCGAACGCCGTAAATACGCGTAACAAGAAAATTGGTTCGCCTTGCAAAGACGACTGTCACTCGGCAACCTAATCGATGAGACGGACAGATCGGGGGGAAGCATGACAATTCAGGGCGCGATTTTCAGTGCGATGCTATTGGCGGTCGTGCTTTACGCCATGAACCGCCTTAGAGAAAGACGGAGCGTGGCGGATATCACGCCTAAACCAAGGAATGTCTCGACGCAGCGTGTCGCAGGCTTTGTGATGGGGTTAGTAGTGTTTACTTTGGTCGTCTATTACCAGCGCCATCAAATAGCCGCAACCTTTCATATTCACTGACAACGCGTCACGCGTTTTGACGAGAGTCGAGGGGCGACGACCCATGCGGTTTGAAACTCTCCTTGCAGACAGTTCGAATGTCAATTCCGGGTCGCCTGCTATGGACCGCGGCGGTTTCAGATTCGCGCAATTCCGTGCTGCATGCATGAGGCAGCGATCGGCCAGTTTGGGACATTCGACAGCGAGCGCTAGATCGTCAACGATCGAGCCCACTGTCGCGTCTTTCCCTATAGGCAAAGCGGGCCTAAAGTATCCAGTCCAATTGTCGTTACACAATATGCGCGAACAGAACATGTCGCAGCCGCTCACCACGGTTGGTGAAATCCATAGCGTCAAAGCCCCCTAATTCCATACCGCGCGCCATATCTTAGATGCGACGTCCCATACCGCTTTCCCTTTATGCGTATCTCCAGCTCTACGAGGTTGCGTCACTCTTGCTGTACCTCTATCGAGTATTCCTGTTTGAATATCGGCCGCTTCTGACGTGGCACGATCACTGGCTGATAGAGACTGATTTCTATTTCGTCGCTATTTTTATGCAAGTCCTGTGCGCTCTCACGGCGCTAAAAGGCAGCCGATGGACGCGGCCTTTTAGCATCACCTGGCTTCTTCTAAAGGCACTTTCTGCAGTCTTTGGCGCACGCTACGGAGCGGCGCATATCCCTTCGCTCGTTTTTATCACAGAACTTGTACCCCTCGCCCTGCTATTCGCACCATCCGTTTCAGCCTATTTGAAGACACGCCCGCAGATTCGCGTGGTATGGCCAGGCCTCGGAAGTGTGGTGAGAATCGTATGCTGCGTGTTTTCAATGGGCGTGTTCAGTCTGTCCTTGCACTTCATGCTTGCCTCCGCTCCGCCGCGCGATAGCCTTGCGAGCGTACGAAACGCATTTACAGTGCCCGGTATCGTGTTCCTTGCAACCTTGTTCGGCACTCGTCGCCGACTGGGCGCGATGCGCGAGATTGGATTGGCGTTGGTGGCCTGTGTGGTATCCAATATCCTTCTCGCCATGGACTTCGCTATCCTTCACGTATTAATTGATCAACTGCACGGCACTTATGTTGTCTGGTGCTGGATCGTCTTCGCGGTCGCCGGGGTGGGGCTTGTCGTCTATGCCGCTGGGCGGGGGCAGCATCCAGAACCGAAGACATGACATAGCGCGTCTCCGATCGCCGTCGGTCAACGAGAACGCTGCATATCGGTTCAGGGGGCGCGTGCTGCGGATCGCAGCTGTCTGAGATTCGTGCAGTTGCATGCCGCATGCATGAGACTGCATTCGGCCAATTGCGGTCGTTCGACGTCGTCGCTCAGATCGTCGACAATTGGTGTCCCCGGTATCAAGATTACATTTTCTCTATGCGAAGCTTACAGTCATCCCGCTTCTATATCGCGGGAAACTCGGCGGAGCCGGTTCTCATACTCGACGGAACAGTCTCCGAGTGGCTCTTCGCGTCGGGATTCTGGAGTCGAATTAACAACTCGTTGGGCACGATGTTCGACCAATTCGAAGAGGATGACGCTGATGCCACAGTTCTTTTACAAATTGCGTCCGAGCTAGAGGCTTGTATTCGGTCGCTTGAATTGCAGGACGAAGACACTGTGTGTTTCGTTTGCGGTTGGTCCCTTTCCCTTGGCGGGAACGCCCAGACTATACGAGCTCAGCGGACGGATGTTGTCTCGCAACCGGTCACACTACGAAGTCTCTTCGCTTCTACTGCGACCAACGGGGACGCTCTTGAATTCAGTCTTTGACTGCGGCCTGCTATCCACATAGGCGACCGGCAGCCACGAAGGGGCGGTCGACACATCAATGCGAATCGCTGCCGATCGAACGCTGGCGTGTTTGTATCCCTCGTCATTCAGACCAAACGGAGATCTTTCGATAGCCAGTAAGTCACGAGGCGAATATCCTCATGGTAGCTGACTCAGACTGTCAGTGAAGAACGAACCCATGACAGGTGGTCAACTTGACAACGCAGTTCAATCGGTTACTCGAGAAAATTGCTTCACTGCAGCGCCAGTTGAATGATAAACACTTTCTCGAACTTCGTCTTTATCGGCGCGATGCGGCGATTTATCAGTTGTCTAGTGCGGTCAATCACACAATTGCTTGCTGGTTTAGCGAGAATTATCGACCGATCAGCTTCCTTATCGACCGCGGCAGAGACTTTATGCGCGAGACTCCGGCCGGCAAACCCGAAACTGCACAGTATTACGGGCTTGCGGAAGAGTTCTTCGCGGTCGTGCTATCCGCACTTGAGATTATCCCGGACGCGGAAGCTCGCGATGACTGAAAAATATCGAGTGAGGCTCATGTTCGAGTGGGGCGGTGGTTGCATTTGGGCGGGAGACAAGACCACTCGCGGTGCGTACGGGGTTGGTCCGATTGAAGACTCGCTGCCGATAGCTGATGAGACGCGCAGAAAGCTTGCGGAAATGACCGCGTGGCATGACCTATCGCTCAACTGGGAATACCCTCCAGACCCGGGACCATGGGATGCACAGGAGTACCAGCGCTTTGAAGCGACTGCGGCTGCAATGTGTGATTATCTTCAACAGGAGTTGGGAGACCACTTCGCTGTTGTTTACGAGAGATTAGGAGTTTATGAGGGACGCGCCGAGAATCTGTAGCCTAGTGCACCCAAAACAGGAAGGTGCGCCTGCGCCTCTCCGCGAATGTCCGCTGCAGAGAAGACCATTGTCCCTTCCGGGGCGATGACGGTTGGTTACGTCTGGCAAAGATCGGCCACGACGAGTCATTCGACGGGGACGCCAGAATCGTCGACAATGACGGCACGACCAGAACCGCTGCATGCTTACTTGGACGCCATGCCATCGTCCGATCAAATGTCCTCGAACCCCGACGTTGCGTTTGCCTTAAAGAAAGTAAAACTGGGCATTGGCGTGATGATAGTTGCGTCGCTGTTAGTAGGGTTCGTCGTCTTGTACGTACAAAAACTCGGCGACAAACACGACTATGCGCGGTACACGGCACCGAACGAGGCCGATCTGGTGCATGCACGAGGGCGAATCACCAGGATATCAAACCACATTCCGTACCTCGAAATCCAACTGGACGATGGTCGGGATCTGTTAGCGACGTTCCTGGTCTTCCCGCAGCGCGGCGGCCACGACGTCTATGTGCGAGACACCGGCGCTTTCAATCAAGCAAAACTGTCCTCACTCGCAAGTTGCGGACGGGCCGAATTCGAGTTTTATCCCATGCACGGCTCCATGATCAGCTACTGGATTTATGGTCTGAAATGCGACGGTACCGACGTGCTCAGCTACAGAGACACGATGAGTTATCTTGCACTTCGAAAGCCGTGACGCAAATGCGGAAAGTTGTCACGCTCGAATGGCCGCTGCTGGTTAAACCGGGTGACCGCTCCGGGTCGGCTACGGTCTGACGGGCGATGCTCTGCCTGAGAGTTTTTACGTGCGGGCCATTGGGCACGTTCGGCCACTTTCGGCCGTTCGACACGCATTGTCAGACCGGTAACAATGTGGACGTCGAATGCGCCAACTAAAGTAGTAGGGCTTGTCGGGCGCGGATATGGTCTTGGGCAAGGAAGCTGGAACGAGTCTGATCCGATGCCCATTGCGTTGGCGCAGCAGGCTCACTGATAAGGAACGGACGCAACTCGAATGAGACTCGGTGAACTAAGATCGCTCGGACACAATATTGCGCATTCATTGGCTAGCGGTATCGGCTTAATGATCGGCGTGTACGAAATTTATATATTTTCGGAAGCTTCAGCCGGTGCAGAAGGGTTTGTTTCCGTCAATTTCCTTGATGGAACAACATTCGGCAGCCCGATTTCTGAAGCAACGCGACGCGCCGTTTGCCTTTACCGTGACGCGCTTCCGGGACTTTGCGATAAGCACCGCATCGCATTGTCAGACGTCAAGGTGTTGACCGCTCGATACGGAAGCGATCAAGTCTATGGCCCGCATTTTTCAGTACGTGTTGAAAGCATTCTCGGTAAGACGGCGACTGATCAATACGTCGGGACGTCCGGCAGGTGGTTGCGCCGAATCCAAGCCTGATGTGTAGCCAGAACGTGTCTAATCTGAACCGGTGGTTTAGCCATCGCGACGAATCTACCGTACTGAAACTCAGAGAAGCGCCTAATATGTGCGGCGGGGCAAGGTCTGCGCCTGACAATTACGCAGACGGTGCCCAAGACCCTGGGCGCGGTCGGCATTATCCACTGGTGCCCCCTGCGGGGTGTCCGTCCCCCCGCCGCTGGACAAGTATATCGGCATTGTGGCGTTAGCCACGCTATGAGAATCGTTGTTGGCGAAGGTCCGCTAACGAGAAAGCTGATCAGACTCGCTTGCTGCCGATCGAACCCTTGCTGGGTTCGGGGTGTGTATGGCATTGGCATGAGGCAGAAAACGGCCACAATCGGCCGCTCGACTTCAGTATCTGAATTGGTGACAATCGGTTCGCAAATACATCCACACTAACATCTGATGGAACTTACAGCCGAGCAAGCAAAGGAAGTTGCCCAACGTGCCATCACCAAGGCAGGTTGGGAAGGCTGCGACGCGGTTGTTGTCGACGAATACACCCAAGAGTTCGATGTCGGCTGGGTCTTCTACTATCAGTCAGCGCGTTTTCTCGAAACGGGAGAACATGGTTTCTCGCTGGTCGGAAACGCTCCCATCTTCGTGAGTCGCGTGGGGGAGTATTCCGCCTTCATCAGCTACCTTAGACCCGTTGTCGAATCCATCGAAGCCTTCCGCGTCTGCGGAAATGCAAACGCGTAGTCAACAACGGCACATGCGGCGCAAATTCTTGAGTGACCGTTTTGGGAGGCGAGTGAAGGGCTGCTCGGGGTCGATTTGAGCCACTCCTCATCCGGCAACGTTCGATCAAAAACGATCCGTCGACACCTTAGCCCAAGTCGACGACAGTATCCCGTGGGCTCTATTGAATCGGTAAGCAGCGATGTTCCAAGGAGCGTGAGAAAAATGCCGAAAACGATCTACTGTTGGCGTTGCCGGATAGATGTACCGATGCTGACTGAAGATGAGTGGCAATTGGTCAATCCTGGAGCTTTGCTCGAGCAGATAAAACAATACCGGAACGAGACAGGAGCATCATTGGCGGAGGCCTACCGGAGCGGTACCGGGCTTCCCGCTCTAGTTGCCTACGAACGCATTACGGGATTCCGCGAAAGTAATGCAAACGCATTGATGCATCACCGCCTCAAGCTATATGGTCCTGCATGCACCGCTTGCAACAAACCGCTTCGCACGCCCTTCGCGAGTTTTTGCGCTGCTTGCGGGGCAAGTCGCGTGAACTGAGTCGCACCATAGGTGACGGCATAAAGGGCGGAGTTACCACATCACACAGTAGTCGGCCAGGAACGGGCTTTCGGAATGACCTCACGATCGTCGACAATTTTCTGGCGTTTTGAGTGTTGCAGTCAGTCGGTAAGGCTCGTCGTTAGATACATTCAATGACGCTGCGCCATCAGTCGAGCCAAAGGCGCTCCAATCAGAATGCAAGCTATGCATCCTACGATGCACCACAAAAATAACACGTGAATCCGCGTCATCAGCCTGGATCGACGAAGCACCCCCGGATTTGAGCGCACGATGCGATTGATGAATAAACCGCTAAGCGCCGTCAGCAGGGCAAAAATGATAATTCCAGTGGTTCTATGACTCGCAAGCGAGATCAGGACGCCAAGGGCGCCCACGGCCTGCAAAACGTAAAGGCTAAACCCTGTCATTCTTTGGGCGCTCGTCATCCCGTTTTCCTTTTTTTTAGATTGATGCGTATTGCTGTCTAGTCGGATATCGGCTGCCGTACTGTATTTCTTGAACTCGACGATGGAGGCCGTGGTGGACGTTACATCATCGTGCCGACCGTCTCTCCCGATTCCGGCGCCTCGGATATTGATATTGCTGCGATGGTGGCCCTTACGTGGATCGTTGACTCGCAACAGGACTGCACGGGCGTCAAGGAGATCTGACCATTATCAGCGAGGCTACCAGATCATATGACGAACGACGGGACCAGTACCAGGTAAGTGCACAACGCCGCACATGAACTCATCGCTACCGCGAGAGAGCTTGGCGGCTAACAAGACTTGCCTGGGGGAATACGAGTACAAGAACACTGTCCCGTACTCCCTTGAAGCGTTATTTACGCTGCGTCAATTTTGACGCGATCAAGCACGGGCAACAGCTCTTCGGGGTCAGGCCGGCGCGTATAGTCCGGGTTGACCTCCGCGTAGAGAATTACTCCGTCTTGACCGATGACGAATCGCGCGGGCATCGGCAGCGTCCAGCTTGCCTCGCCGTTCGCAACAGCGAGATCGTTTTTGAAAACGGTCTTGTACAGATCCGCCAGGTAGTCCGGCAACTTGAATCGGATACCGAATGCCGCGGCGACTTCATTGCCCGGATCTGACAGGATGGGGAAGCTTACATGGTTCTCCCGCTGGCTACGTCGACTGTTTGGAGCGGTCTGCGGTGAAATCGCTACGAGTTGGGCGCCTCGGCTTTCGAGTTGCGGGAGCGATGCCTGCAATGCCTGTAAATCGAAGTTGCAGTATGGGCACCAGACGCCGCGGTAGAACGTCATGATCAGCGGCCCGCATGCGAGGAAATCTGCGGACGAATGGGACGTTCCTTCAGCATCATTCAGGGTAAAGGCTGGGGCCTTGTCTCCCACCTTCAGCGCCCGTCCAGCTGCGCCGGATTCGATCAGTTCGCGTGTGGCGCGGTGCATCGGCTCGTGGATATGTGACGGAGCATTATAAGGAGGGCCGCCAGCTTCGAAGTTGGCACGGAATGCGTCGAGCTTGTCTTGCAGTGACATGAGAAAACCTCTTTCGGGTGATAAAGCATCAGGCAGTTGCCCAATCGGTGTAAAAGGGATAGTCGAGATAACCGCGGTGATCGCCGCCATAGAATGTCGAGCGGTCGTAGGCGTTGAGTTGCAGGTTTTTCCGGAATCGTTCCGGGAGATCCGGGTTCGCGAGGAAAGCGCGTCCGAACGCGACTGTGTCGGCCGCACCCGATTCAATGATGGCTTCGGCGCTGTCGCGATCGAAACCGCCGGCTGCCATGATTGACCCCTGGAAGATTTCACGCAGCATGGCGGTGGCGACGGGTTGTGCACCGTCCTCGATTTCCTCGGTGCCTTTAATGCGCGGCTCGATGACGTGAAGATAGGCAAGGCCGAAGCGGTTCATCGCTTCTGTCACGTAGGAGAATGTCGCTTTCGGATCGCTGTCGAACATCCCGCCAAATTTTCCGCTCGGCGAGACCCGAACGGCGGTTCGATTCCCACCCCAGACAGATGTCATGGCTTCCACGACTTCAAGAAGGAACCGGGCGCGCTTCTCCATCGTTCCGCCATAAGCGTCGGTTCGGATGTTGCTGCCGTCTTGCAGGAACTGATCGGCGAGATAGCCGTTAGCCGAGTGCAACTCGACGCCATCGAACCCGGCTTCCATCGCACGTTCCGATGCCCGGCGAAACTGTCCGATGAGCTCAGGTATCTCGTCGAGTTCGAGCGCACGCGGCATCGCAAATTCGATCTCTCCATTCCTGGAGAAACCAACGCCCTCGGCGCGCAGCGCGGAAGGGGCGATGGGCGTTTCGCCGTCGATGATGTCGGGGTGAGACTGGCGGCCGCTGTGCCAAAGCTGGAGAAAAATAATCGAGCCAGCGGCATGCACGGCGTCTGTGACCCTACGCCATCCCGCGATCTGATGATCACCATAAATCCCCGGAGCACCGGCATACGCAATCCCGCGCCTTGAGACTGGCGAAGCTTCGGCAATCATGAAGCCGCCCTTGCTGGCGCGCTGCCGGTAGTAATGAACCATCAACTCCCCGGGTATGTCGCCCGCCTCGGAGCGCATTCTCGTCAGGGGAGCCAGAACCACACGATGGGCAATCTCGTAAGGACCGATTGCCGTTGGACTAAAAAGCTTGCTCATGAACACTCACCGAGTTGATGTACTGAGCTAGCAAGTTAAGTTATTCCATGAAAAAGAAGTAGACTGCGATTATCGATAACATTCATTCCACTGGAGAATGACTTGTGGACAGATTCACCACCATGGAAGCATTCGTGCGCATCATCGAAACGGGTTCCTTTTCGGCAGCAGCGCGCCAACTCCGGGTTGGTCAGCCCTCTATATCAAAAGCGATTGCGCAGCTTGAAGAACGACTGGGAACGCGACTGCTCTCACGCTCGACACGAGGGCTATCGCCGACTGAAGCAGGGCAAGGGTTTTATGAGCGGGCGCGGCGCGCGCTCGAAGAAGCAAACGAAGCGGACCTGGCAGCAACTGGAGCAGGGACTGGACTGACAGGGCGTTTGCGCTTCAGTGCAACGGTGACGTTTGCCCGGCTACACGTCATGCCGGTGCTACCCGCGTTTCTCGAGGCACATCCTGCACTTACCGTCGAAGCAATTCTTGACGACCGCAGCGTCGATCTGATCGAAGAGAACATCGACATTGCGCTGCGGATGGGCGATCCAAAGTCGGTGACGGTAATCGGGAAGCGGATTGCCACGTCAAAGCGCGTGGTCGTTGCGACTTCCCGCTATCTCGATCGGCATGGCACGCCTGAGCGGCCGGCCGATCTACCTGACTTCCCGGCGGTCATCTATGCGCAAGGCGGCGGAGGTGAGACATGGACTTTCAGGAATGGCGCAAAGTCGGAGGTCGTGACGCTCAAGAACATGATCAGCTCCACCGCAGCGGAGGGCGTGCGTGAGGCCGTTTTTGCAGGTATGGGATTGGCTGTCGCCACGGAGTGGATGTTCCAGCCGGATATCGATAACCATCGCGTGGAAACGGTTCTTAGCGATTGGACGCTTCCCTCACTGGATCTTTGGGCCGTGTATCCAGCAGGGCGTCAAACTACTGCGAAGGCTCGCGCCTTTGCTGCTTTCATCAGTGAGTGTCTGGCAAAAACACCTTTTACGCCTGTCGGGTAGGCTGACGGCCTCTTTCCTGGTTGCATCCACGATTTGGCGCGCGAGTCTGCCGATGCATTTTTGAAGTGAACGTCTGCTGTTGGGGAGCTGGACCGTGTCTTATGGGGCGCATGCTGCCAATTGCGACGGTTACGATTCGTGCAGTTCCATGTCGTTGAAATGAGGCAGCGATCGGCCAGGAGGCGACGTTCGCCGGATGGTGACGTATGGCGGAACCTCGATGCGGTTCGGTCATTCGAGACATTTGATGTCGGTTAAGCGGCCCGAGTCTTGTCTGTTTGCGTTTGTACCCTTGCATCTAAGTAGAGATTTCAAGCTTCGGGCGCTGCCGCTCTTTGATCGCTATGGCGTCTCCGGCTTACTCTTCGAAGTATGTGCCCAAATAGCCCATGTCATCCGTTCGGCATATTCTTCTAGAAGATCGCGGTCAGTAAGGCGCTCAAGGCGTTCGAAGTCGGACGACCCGGCCATATTCGTGAGCAACTGCGCGCGCGTTGCATTTTTATGCGCATCAAGCAACCACATAAACGTCTTGAACGGCGTCTCGATCGTTTGCTTTGCGGAGGGATCAATACGTTCAAAGAACGTTGTTGGATGCCGTCTATAGGCCTGCAACTCTGCTGCTGAAAGGGGGACGCTTACAACGACTTGCCGCCCGTCCTGCAGCTGAAAAATGCACGTTGCTGATCGTTCAGGTTCGGAGACAATTCCTTGAAGCAGCTTGGCCGGTGTCGCCTCACCTTCTGGCTCTACTTGGACCTCGTACCACGAGCCAATTGTTAGCCGCGCTTCGTTTGTCGAAAACGCCAACTCAGGGGCCTCTCCGTCGAACGTTGATGGCACTTCGCTGTGATCGCGCAGCGATCTGGCGAGGTCATGGATATCCTGATGAGCTCGCATAGCGGCGTATGCTTCTCTCAGGGAAGGGAACCCCGAGTCAAGCTTGAAATCTGGGATCTGGAATCCTTCGGCGAGTATGACAGTGCGTCTCCCTGCACCTTCGAGGTCTCGGTCTGAAGGCATGTTCGTGAGGAAGACATACGCCGCGGGAAGCGGATGGCCGTTGAGGTCACGCCCTTCAAACCGGCGCAAATCGTTGAGTGCTTGCCGCATGAAGCCCGGCAGCGCGTCGTCCATTTGATCATCTGGAACTCCGACGTCAAGAAACACGATTCGTGAATGAGCGGCCTGTTTCCTCAGGGCGCCTTGGAGACGTCTTCCGAGCCGAAACTTAAGTGTGCCTGTTGCATCGCTCCGGTTACGATGCTTCGCTTCTACTGAATAAATATTGCCGCTTGTTTTGCAGGTGGCGACAAATTCGCAGTGAGTTGCGGAGCGGTCATCTTCATCTTCAAACACAATGTCGAATCCCGACCGAATCATTGCGGCAGCAACGTACGTTTCATATCGAGCGCCGGGGAACATGTCCAGGTTCTTGAGTCGGCCGACCAGCTTCTTCTGCAACTCGGCATTGTGGTCCAGTGCGTACAGGTCGTATGCAAGGCGAAGCCATGCAGATGATGCACCATTCCCTTCGACCTGCACAACGGAGTCACCCGTTAAACCGGAACGCCGCTGCAAATTGCAGATACTGTCATACCACTGGAGAATCGGATGTCGATCGCTCAATGGCTTCTTGAGTTCGGCGTTTCCCCACGCGGGATCCAAGACGTCCCTGAGATAGTCCCCTAGGAAGTCGTGGAACGTCTTGCCCTTAATGTAATAGAGCTTGTTTCGTACGGCAACGATTCTGCGTCCGCCAATCTCCGCACTGATGATCGGCCGGCCTAGCCCCTGTTGAGCGACGCGTTGGGCCTCCTTGGCCTTAGCTTTCGCGCTTGCCTCAACAACGGACTTTGCCAGCCCTGGTGGCAAAGTCTGGCGCGCTGGTTCGGCCGCAATCCATCCATGGCAATGCTTATATTTCTTCCCGCTCCCGCATGGACAACGTTCATTGCGTCTGATTTTCTCAGCCATAAGCATGCCCCCATGCCGACTCGTTCCAAATATGTTCGCACATGTTCCTGCTCATTCGAGCAAGTAGGTCTTCGCGGACGCACTGAGCGCTGGCGACGAGCAAGTTAAACAGTCGACGACTGACTGTCCTACCGCGCGATCCCGTTGGCCGGTAACATAGTGAGTGCCTGCAGCGCAGCGTGCGAATGTCTCATATCGGTGGGTCAGCGGACCGACGCCCGTGGTGACTCAGTGACTCGAACGGGTCGATGACTGTCCACCATGCCCATAGAACAGTCGGCCACCTTCGATTGCTCATTGCGACTTTTCAGATTCGCGCCAACTGCCCTCGATACCCATCTCGGTCAAATATCTTAATGGCTCAACTTTCCTATGCAGGTGGCACTTTGAATGACGAGAGTTACATCGCCTGGTTAAGAAAACAGGTCGGAAAAAATCTAATACTGAGCCCTTCAGTCGGGGCCGTGATTCACGATCGCGAGGGGAGGCTTCTCCTGCAAGAGAAGTCTTCGGGCGAGGCGTGGAGTTTGCCCGCCGGGGGAATAGAGCCAGGCGAAAGCCCTCAGGAAGCGATCATCCGCGAGGTGTTGGAGGAGAGCGGCTATGCCATCCATATTCATGACATTCTGGGCGTCTACGGCGGCAGGGCATTCCGCTACATGTATCCCAACGGCGATCAGGTTGAATACGTCGTGACGTTGTTTCAGTGCAAGATCATGAGCGGCTCTGGAATTCCTGGTGACACTGAAACCAGGTCGATCCGGTATTTCAAGCGGCACGAAATGCCCAAACTGGCGTTGCCATATCCGATCGACGATTTGTTCCGCAAGTTCTGAAAGCTAGTAGGAGGCATTTGCGCATGACCATCCGCAACCCCGCCCAGCAAGGTCGGTTGACTGGCCGTCCTCAGTCAGAGTCCATAGCCAGGGATGGCGGCCATGTTCACCGATTCGAGCAGTCGAGTTAGCCCACCTTCGACCTGAACCAAAATGTGCTTCGCGGCACCAACAGAAATAGCGCAGCGACGGCTTCTGCGGCAACGCTTATCAAAGTCATGATGTCGCGCTGTTGGAAGGAAATCCCGTATGCCAGCAGGCGACGGACGGTTATCACGACAACGAGTGCAGTCAAAAGAAGTACGACATTCCTTGCCCAAAGCTTTCCAGACGAAAGCCGGACGATAGTAAATGCATAGGGGATCAAAAACATGCACAGCAGTACAAGCGCCGTGATCGCCCCTTCGATTTCCGGGCGAGTGTGGAACGGGGGAATGCCTACGTCAGAAACGAGGTGAACAAGAAAGTTTGCTAACGCCAGCCAGTAAATTGCGACGGCGACTCGAACTACGCTCGGCGTATTCTTGCCCGGGAAAAAGTGAAATTTTGTTTCCGCGCTCAAAGCAGTCTCCGTAAATTTAGAAACCGGGACCTGACAGTTTTCCGATCATAGTGCTGTCTCCGCGCTTTTTCTAGCGATAAATAGATCGTGCAGCGCAAATGCCGATCCAGGCAATCCCCCTCAGCAAACCTGCGGATCATGCCAAACAAATAATGAGATTACAAAAGTTTGACAGAATCTTGACGGCCTGATAATTTCTGCGCGCTTTCATTCGCAGATAAACGTGCCGCACGGTTCAGATCGACCGACTGCCAGCTAATTTATTTCGGATGCCTTGTTAGTCGAGATCTGGAAATGTGATCGTGAGTACTGTTCTTCAACGCGTATTCGGCGGCGCGCTGCCTTTGCAGGATAACCGGCCGTTCCGTCTGTTCTGGCGTGCTTCGCAGAATCTCGCGGGTCTACTGCTGATTCAGCGCCTTGATGTTCGCGAAGAACTGTGCGGTGGCATCGAGGGGCGAATTTCCTGTTTGTCGACCCGCATCGGCGTACCGCTCGAAACATTTCTCGGGCAGCCCGTCACAGTGCAGCTTGTCACGGACCAAGGTGCGCTCCACGCGATATGTGCAATCGTCACCGATGCGTACGAGGGTGAAAGCGACGGCTCGATTGCGACTTACCAACTGGTGATTCGTGATGCCTTGTCGCTCATGGAGCGTCGCACCAACACGCGTGTTTTTCGCACAAAAAACGTCGTCGATATTATCAAGACGCTGGTGCACGAATGGCGGCGCAAGAGCACGACGCTCGGCGGAACATTCGACGTCGATGTATCCAGGCTGGATACATCGAAATATCCGGCCCGAGAGCAGGTACTCCAGTTCGACGAATCGGACGCCGATTTTATCCGGCGTCTTTGCCGTCGCGATGGCATTGCCTGGTTTATCCGCGCCGGTGGCGCTCAGGCTTCCAACCTCTCGGCGCAACCGTTCCACACGCTGGTGCTCTTCGACAACGCGACGAAACTCGCCCAGGCGAGCGTCGGAACGGTTCCCTATCACGCCGATGCAGCGGTCGGCGCACGCGACTCGATCACGCTGCTGTCAACGGGGCGGCAGGTCGTCGCTGGTTCGATCCGGCGAGTGAGCTGGGATCTCAAACCCAGTCGTGTCGATCAGGTTCAGGCGCCTACACGGGTCGACCAGGGAAGCGCGGGCAATGATCTCGCCGGCCTGCTGTCGGACGCGCGGATCGACTCTCCGCATATGGCGGATTCATGGGCTGATTACGACCGCATCGGCATGGCACGCCTCATGTCGCACGGCGCGCGTTCGGTGCGTGTGGACGGCGCGAGCGGTGTGCGCGATCTTACGGTCGGCTGCTGGATCACGGTGTCCGGTCATCCTGAGCTGGACCGCTTACCGGAGCAGCAGCGTCGTATCGTGATCACAGCGCTGCATCACACCGGCGAAAACAATCTGCCGAAGGATTTGAACGAACGCGCCCAGGCGCTGTTCGGGGCCAGCCGCTGGCAGTCTGTGACCGCACCGGTCTCGGTCGACACGCGCGAACGCCCGACGAGTTTCGATGGCTCATCGCAGAGTCGCTACGAAAATACCTTCAGCGGTGTGCCGTACGGAACGCCGCTGACACCTGCCTATGATCCGCGTATCCATCTGCCGAAGGTCTATCCGATCACCGGCATCGTGACCGCGACGCAGGGCGAGCAGGTGCATTGCGACGGCTTCGGGCGCATCAACGCGCAGATTCAGGGGATGGCCGCCGCGGACCATGAGCACGCCGGCGGCGCCGGGACCAACGGCACGCCGGCGGACAGCGCGTTCGTGCGGGTGTTGTCCAGTTGGGCGGGTGACAACTTCGGCGCGCACATGGTCCCGCGCGCGGGCATGGAAGTGCTGCTGGATTTTGCCAATGGTGACCCCGACCGGATGTACGTGGCGGGCGTGTTCAGCAACGGCGACAACATGCCGGCGACCTTCAGCCGCACGGGCTCGCTGCCTGGCAACCGCTATCTGTCCGGGTTGAGGTCGCGCGAAATCAAAGGCGAGCGGTACAACCAGCTCCGGCTCGACGACACGCCGTCGCAGATCAGTGCGCAGTTAGCCAGCGAACATGCTTCGTCCGAATTGAATCTGGGTTTTCTCACGCAGCCTCGCGACAATGGGCAGGGCGCGAATCGTGGCGAGGGCGCCGAGTTGCGTACCGATGCCGCAGCTTCGCTACGGGCCGCGCAAGGCATTCTGCTCACGACCTACGCGCGCGCACGAGCCACTGGCACGCAACTGGACCGGCAGGAGCTTATCCAGTTGCTCGGCGAGTGCACGGAGCTCTTCAAATCCTTGGGCGACTACGCGGGCCAGCATGGCGGGCAGGCATCCGACACGTCCGGACAAACCGCCGTTACCGATGCATTCCGGACCTGGCAGGCGGACGGTCAATCCGCTTCGGATGGATCGCAGGCGCTGATGGCACTCGGCGCTCAGGCCGGTTCGGTCAACCTCACGCCGAAGACGCACGTCACCTATGCGGGCGAGAACATCGATCAGATCGCGCGGAACAACGTGCAGGTCGCAAGCGGCCAGCGGATCAATCTTCAGGCCGGGCAGGGGCTGGCGATGTTCGCGCAGAGCCATGGCGTATCGGCGGTTGCGAACCAGGGCAAGGTGCTGCTCCAAAGTCAGGCCGACGACACGCGGATCGACTCGGCGAAGAACCTCCATTTCACCGCCGCCGACGGCAAGATCGTCGGGATGGCACGCGAGCAGATAACGCTCACCACGTCGGGCGGCGCCTACCTGAGGATCGACGGCGCGAATATCGAACTGGGCTGCCCCGGATCGTTCACCGTCAAGTCGGCGGGACATAAGTGGTCGGGTCCGGCCAGCATGAGCACGGAGATGCCGAATTTCGACAAGAGCGCGCTCGGGCGCTTGCCGGCAGTCGTGCGTCCGGTCGATGGGCAGGGCGTGCAGGGTCTTCAGGCGGAAATCAAGAAAGCATCGGGCGAACGGATGAAGGGCCAGTCCAGCGCAACGGGCGAGCTTGCGCCGTTCACGACCGACCAGTTCGAAAAATTTGCAGCGCAATTCTTTGAAAATCAATCCTGATTGGGAACATCGGTATGACGGGCATCATCGACACCACGCCGGGTACATCAGCAAGCGACCGGGCCACGCCGGCAATAAACAAAGCGGGGAGCGCGCTCGATCCGGGTACGCCTGCCTCGTCGCCGGCCGGCGCGGGCGATAGCGACAGCGATAGCGATAGCGCATCGGATCGCTATGTGGTCGCAAGCGGGGAAGGCGTGACGCTACTCAGTCAGTCGAAATTCCTGTGCCTGTTGCAGATGCCCTTGCCGGGCGTCGTGATCTTCGTGCATGGCGTGAATTCGGAGGGCGAATGGTTCAAGGCCGCAGAGGAAGGGCTGTGCAAAGGCTTGAATCGGAGACTCGGCCGATTGGATGATCACCTGATGTATACCGGCAAGGCGGCCGGACAGATGGCGCCGATGCAGTACACGGGGAGTCTCACCGAGGATGGTTTTATCAATCCGAAGCTCTGGTCCGGCAACTACCTTCAGCCGACCGGCGACACCTTTTCACCAGTGATCCACTTCCGCTGGGGCTATAAGGCAAACAAGGACGACCTCAAGCGTTACGGCGACAAGATATTCCTCAACGAGCAGGACTATTGGGGCGGCGGTCCGTTCGCGAACGGATGCGGCAGCTTGCCCGATCTGTGGAATCTTGGCGTCGACCCACGCATCTTCGGGTTCCTTAACGTTCAGGGCGTCAATCCGACCAACCGGCCGATCTTCGAGACACCGCCGCGCGCCTACAACGTGATGGCCGCACTTCGTCTGGCCAAACTCATCGAGTCGATCCGCAAGGCACAGCCGGACGTGCCGGTCACGGTCATCTGCCACAGTCAGGGAAACATGGTGGGTCTCGCCGCCGCTTTTCTCGGCGACCGGTTATCGAAGGATGCGGGTGTGCGGTGCGTGGCCGACTCCTACGTACTCGCGAATCCGCCGTACAGCTTGCTGGGCACGATACCCGGCGACAATTCGCCGGCAATGGAGGTGTGGACGGAACGCCTGGACAAGGATTCGCAAGGTAACCGCGGCCGGGTGGGAAGCACGGCGAGAGCGGATACGCTGAAGAAATTCTTCGCCTTGATCGCCGATAGCAAAGATCGCGAAGATCAACGTGATCCGTTCAATTTCCGGATGATGATGGCCAACCATAACCCCGGTCCAGACGGCAAGCCGTTTTATGACCCGGATGCCGATCGTCAGCGCTACGGTGTGCAGAATCACACGTATGGCCGTGTGACGCTGTATTCGTGCCCGCATGACCAGGTGATCTCTGCTGCGCCCGTGCAAGGTATGGGCTGGCGCGGTCTGCACCCGGAAGAGGTGGCGAAGGTCAAGGGTTCCAGCCTGTTCACGCAGCGGGTGTTCGCAAGCGGCTTCAAGGTCGGCGAGCAGGCGGCCTCAGTCCCGGCTGCGATCCCGACCTCGGCCATGCCCGGTGTCTACCGCGCATGGGCGGATGACTGGCGCCACGGCAAGGGTTCGACCACGCAGTTCTTCTATCCGACGTCGCCACCCGCACGTTTCAATCTGGTCAAGAATCTGCGCGCCAATGAACATTGGGTCGCGAAAATCATGGCCGTGGCATCCGCGCCCGTGCTTTACGTGGTCACGACGGCAACGTCCAGTTTTGGACTCGCGCGTGCGAACGGCGAGCCGCCGAAGGACTGGTACGTGGTCTGCGATGCGCCGGCCTTGCCCGAGTCGTTCACGCCGCAAGCCATGCGTTTTAATAGCGTGGTTCACGTGCAGGACGGAACCGCCACCAGTGACTTCAATGAGGAAAACGATCCGGTTGCCTCGTACCGTAGCAAGGACAAGTCCGGCTGCAAGGATGATCCCTACGACGTTTTTCGGCCGAGTACCCAGGACACGATATTGCAGGATCAGATGAAGCCGCAGGGCGACGTTGATTCGGAAGCCGGACAACGCTATGAGGACCACGCGATCACGCGGATGGAAGCGCGGCACAACAACAATCCCGACTGGGTTAAGAACGGGGTAGTGATCGGTGAAGCGGGTCCCGATGCACAGATGCCGGATGGCTACAAGGAATGGCGGGATAAAGAGATTACGCACCTTCTCGATACGGCGATCAACAACCCGACGAATCACTCGACCATCATGACGAACGCCATGCATGCCGAGAAGGCGCTTGCCTACGATGTGGCGATCGGGATTTGTCGGTTATCGGAAGCGCAGATGAATGATTTCAGAATCGAGGCGGACTGGCGACTTGGGGATGGGCTGGCGCAGGGCAACCAAAATCTCGTCTATTACCAATATTTTCAAGCTGGGAAAATAAATGGGCAGTTTTTGCAAGACTGGATTAAAAGTGATAGCGATGCAGAATTGCCATCTGAAATCGGTGATAAACGTGAAGGCGGCAAGATTCTGGTCGTCGGGGAGGCCGTATGAAGTCTTTAATTTCGACTTGGCCGAGGCGCTTAACGGTGACGTTTTTTACCGTTCTCCTGGTGACAAGTGCGCTGCTCATCAGGGCGCATTACTATCAAAATGACATGGATGTCTGGAATATCGGAGAAAGCATGAAACGATTTGTCGCATTACCGCTGCTGGCGGGTATTGCCGTGTTGGCGTTCGCGACGGCCTGGGCGGGATCGACTGCACAGGCCGCAGAGCTCAGCGGAGCGACGTCTAAAACTTCCGCCGTATCTGCAAAACCGTTTATGGCGCAGGTCGTGGGCCTTGAATGGATGAATCCGTTGCAGCGGCGGGACTATCCGACTGAATGGCAATTGCTGTGGACGATCGGGCTTGTCAAGCCGAACAAAAACGATGATATGGTAAGGACGGACCCGAAAAGTTTTACGACGATTCAGCCGGTCGCAGGCATTGCGAATGGTGTGCATGGAGAGGAAACATTCCAGGGATTTTATGAAAAATACGTCGACAAATTGCTTCTTTTGTTTGATACGAAGTATGTGATGAATCAGCGTTATTTTTACACTGTTCAATCTTCCAATCGCCGCCATTGGAGAGAGTTGGCCGGCATTCATGTCGAACTGGCGATTCCGGGACGACTTGATCCTCAAAAAGCCCAGTCCTATCTGGCCCATCAAATAAAGAATTTTTTTGAAATCGGGAATCAGTCTGCAAAGGATCTGTGGAGCAAGGATCTGCCTGCTGACATTCAAGTGCACGTTGGCGGCGCGAATGCTGGCTTCACGTCGCTGAACGCAGCGCTCGATTACCTGCAAACGCATCCGCAGGAAAGCGTGTGGGTAATGAACTGGGACGCGCCGAGCTTCCCGCCCAAAGACCAGCAGATCAACGAAAACGTGACCTTGCTGTTTCTCGCAGGCCCTGACCTGAAAACCGAGCGTGAACCGCTCGCCTGGATCGGCCGCACCGCGACGGGCAACGTCAGCGACTACGAAGCAAAGGTCGGCACGACCCGCGCCGTGCAGGCGTGGAAAGCCACGATTGCGCAGGCTGCCCAGAATGCGAACGTCGATCCCACGAGTCTCCAGTTCGTCGTGCACGACGCAGGCAAGGGCAGCGAAGCGGCGTCGACGCGCCTCGTCTCACTCTCGCAGACCCTGACCGAAACGCTGCCGGAATTCGACTACGGGAAACAGATGTTCAACACGCCGGCCCTGCTCGGCGACATGGGCGCGGGCACGACCCTCACGGACATCGCGCTCGCTATCGGGCGGATCAATCACTTCGGTGGCAATGCACTGGTCGCGGGAACCACGGACCCGAATCATCCGACCGCGGTGGTGGTCCTGCCGCCGTCGAAGCTCACCGCGATCGATCCGGAGCAGGACTGGTTCCGCGCGCGCGGCGAAGACAACGCCTATCTGCCGTGGTGGGGACGTCGCTACGACACGAATTACCGCATGCAGGGTTATTCGTATTAACCGCACTGAGGACAAGAAAATGCGAGGCATCATTCGTGTCGGTGATCTGCATACCCACGGCGGTCGCGTAGAAACCGGGGCGGCTCACAGCGAAGTCATGGGCAAGGCAGTTTCCCGAAAGGGCGATCGTTGTACCTGTCCTCTTCACGGAAAATGCGTGATCGTCGATGGCGATGAGGATTTTATCGTCGACGACGAGCCGGGCGCTTTCGACGGCCACAAAACATCATGCGGCGCGACGCTGATATCGAGCTTACCGTCTTCCGGGCGCGAGTGATGCTCCGGTAGCAATCCGCATCAATCTGCCTTGATTCACGATCCCGCAGACAACGCGCCAACGCGCAACCCCTCACCGGGCGCAACGCGTCGGCGTGCTTTTCCCATTCCCGCGATGCAGTGTTTCTGTGTCCGTACTCGTTTTAATGCACTCCCCGATGGACGAATTGTTATCTGAGTACGAACGCGAACTGGCACACCTGCGCAGTTCGCTCGGCGAATTCGCCGAGCGTTTTCCTCAAGCAGCGGCGCGGCTGGCGATATCAGGCGATCATTCGGAGGATCTACACGTCGAGCGGCTAATCCAGTCGGCGGCCCTGCTCAATGCGGCAAGCGCCGCTCGTATCGACGACGAGATTCCTGAGTTCACTCGCGCGCTGCTGGAAGTTCTCTATTCGGAGTACCTGCGTTCGTTTCCATCCTGTTCGATTGCGCAATTCATGGGCAGCAACGCACTGGAAAGTCTGAAGGAGCCCGTTGTGATTCAACGTGGCGTCGAGCTCAAGACCCGGGTCAACGAGTACTGTTTTCGCACAGCGCATGACGTGGTGCTGGCGCCCTTGCGTATCGAGCATGCGCGTTTCGATCCTAACGCTGCTGCACCAGTCAATGTCCAACTGCCGCCCAATACGACCGGTGTGATAACACTGACCTTTGCCGGCTTCACGCGGGGACACATGCTGGGCGCGGCGGTGCCGGAAACGATACGCGTGTTCGTGGACGGGGAGCGAAACGCGGTTGCTGCGACCATCGACGCACTGCTGCAACGCGCTACCGTCGCTTTCGTCGAAGCGAGCGGTAACGGGCACTGGATCAACCTGCCAGCCGTCCCCGTGTCAGCGGCGGGTTTCGGTTGCGATGAAGCGTTGATCGAACGGGCGGACGGCAGGCCGTCGCCGTTCCGGCTTCTGTTGGAGTATTTTGCATTTCCCGACCGGTTCGACTTCATCGACATCGATTTCGCGGCACTTCAAAGTAAGACCGGTCCGTGCGAGCGAATGAGCTTGCATTTACCCGTTGCTGGTCTTCATCGGGACAGCGCGGCGGCGCGCGCAATGGAATCCCTGACGGCCGCGAATTTCAGGCTCTTCTGCACGCCGGTCGTCAACCTGTTCAGACGATCTGCCGAACCGGTCTCCCCAAAAGACACCCCGATGTCTTCCTATCCCATCGTACCGCAGGCATTGAATGCGTCGGACGTCGCGGTGTATTCGGTCGATGCCGTTCGTGCGTCGAAGGGCGGGGTGGTCGCGCCTATCAAGTCGTATCAGTCACTGTCCCACGACGGGGAGCTGTACTGGCTGGCCGAGCGCGATACAAAGCCTGGCTATTTCATCGCTGGCCCAGACACACTGCTCTCGCTGAGAGACCGGGATGGAGAGTTGATACAGTCATCCGCGGAGCAGATCGATGTGGACCTTACCTGCACGAACCGCAATCTTCCGTCGTCGCTTTCTTTCGGCAATCCCGCAGGGGACCTGGTCCATGCGGACAAGGCATTGACAGGCGCGATCGTGATGCTACGGCGTCCGAGCGTGAGCCTGCCGGTTACCTTCAACCGCGGGCGGGTGTGGACGCTGATTTCGATGATTTCCGCCGGGCCGGTAAGCCTCGACCAGTCGGGATTGCCTGCGCTAAAGGCGCTGCTCAACCAGCACGTGAATACGCCTTCCTCACTCGCTGCGCGGCATATTGAAGGGATCGTGGGCTGCAGCGAGAGGCGGCGACTGCGTGGATGCCGATGAAACCGTCGCCGATGATCGTGCGGGGTATCCGCGTACGGTTGACGATCGATGAAGCGGCCTTCTCAGGTCACGCCATCGACACCTTCTTGCGCGTGCTCGAAAGCATATTCGTGCGATACGCGCCAATAAACGGCTTCGCGCAACTGGTTCTGATATCACGACAGAACGGCGCCGAACTGGCGCGCGGTCGTCAATTGCCGGGGCAGACTCCGATGATCTGATTTTGTGAGCGTGCGCCCTTGGGGGGCGTAAGCACTCAAAAAACGCTATGCGCCGGCGATGTTGCAATATTGCCCTCTGAAGTACAGCAACGGCTGCGCAGCCGCCGCTTCTTTCAGGTCCAACGCTTTCACTTCACCAATCACGATCAGGTGATCGCCCGCGGCATGTTCAGCGTAAATTTCGCAATCGAGCCAGTGAAGGCTGCCGGCGATGATCGGGTTACCTAGCGGCGATTCCTGCCATTCGACGCCGTGCCATTTGTCCGCGCTTCGTCGCGCGAACTGGTTTGAAATGCCGACTTGCTCGTCCGACAGGATATTGACGACGAATCGGCCCGCCCGACGAATTTTCGGATAACTGGCTGAACTGGACATGACGCTGAACGACACCAGCGGCGGGCTCATAGACACGCTATAGAAAGACTGGCAAGTGAAGCCGATCGGCTCGCCATCGACGTGTGACGTAATCACCGTGATACCGGATGCGTAGTGCCCGAGCGATTCGCGAAAACTCACAGGCTCGATGGCCGTGCTGGAATGTGACATGAGTGGATGGCAAAACGGGGTATGGCTCGGAGATGTCAAGACGGCATATTCCGATGGATTCAGGAAGCATTTTCAAAGTACTCCCCGAAATCCACCCAGCCTTCAATTCATCAAGTACCAGTTCCAGCTTTAGCTCGGAACTAGCTCAAGAGTTCTCCGCGGACGATTTCCGCGCCTGCACTCAATGCTTCCAGCTTGCCTTTCGCAATTGCGCGCGACAGCGGCGCCATGCCGCAATTGGTGCAAGGGTAGAGCTTGTCGGAATCCACGAATTGAAGTGCTTTTCTTAACGTGCCGGCGACTTCCTCGGGGGTTTCGACGGTATTCGATGCCACATCGATGGCACCCACCATCACCTTCTTACCTCGAATGAGTTCGATCAGTTCCATGGGAACGTGCGAGTTGTGGCATTCCAGCGAAACCATGCCGATACTGGATTTTTGCAGCTTGGGAAAGGCTTCCTCATATTGCCGCCACTCCGACCCCAGCGTCTTCTTCCAGTCCGTATTGGCCTTGATGCCATAGCCATAGCAGATATGCACGGCGGTTTCGCACTTGAGACCTTCAATCGCCCGTTCCAGGGTCGCGACGCCCCAATCATTCACCTCGTCGAAGAAGACATTGAATGCGGGCTCGTCGAATTGAATGATGTCGACGCCGGCCGCTTCCAGTTCTTTGGCTTCCTCGTTCAGGATCTTTGCGAACTCCCAGGCCAGCTTTTCGCGACTCTTGTAGTGATCGTCGTAAAGGGTATCGATCATGGTCATCGGGCCCGGCAAAGCCCACTTGATGGGCTGGCTGGTTTGCTGGCGCAAGAACCGGGCATCGTCCACGAAAACCGGTTTTTGCCGGGCGACCGCATCGACGACCGTCGGCACGCTTGCGTCGTAGCGATCGCGAATGCGCACGGTCTTGCGGTTCTCGAAATCGACGCCGCTGAGGTGTTCGATAAACGTGGTCACGAAATGCTGGCGCGTTTGCTCGCCGTCACTGACGATGTCGATGCCCGCATTTTGTTGTTCTTGCAGCGACAAGCGCAAAGCATCCTGTTTGCCCTCGATTAACCCCTGATCCTGCAACTTCCAGGGTGACCAGAGTTTCTCGGGCTCTGCAAGCCAGGAGGGTTTAGGCAAGCTGCCGGCAGTCGAAGTGGGTAGCAATTTTTTCACGGTAGGCGACCTTGCGTTTCTGTTAGTCAAAGAGCGTAATCAGCGGACCACTGCTCAAGAATGGATTGATATGGTTTGATAAATTGCTCCTCGACAAACCTTCCCTGCTCGATAGCCAGCCGGCTACGTTCTTCCCGATCGTAAACAATTCGGGTTAGGGAGAAATCCTGGTGCTTCAAACTCGGCTGATAGGATTGTCCTGCCGGAGAATTCGCATTGTAGATCTCAGGCCGGTAAATCTTCTGAAAGGTATCCATCGTGCTGATGGTGGCAATAAGCTCAAGATCGGTGTAGTCAACGAGCAGTTCGCCAACGAAATAAAATGCCAAAGGTGCGACGCTATTCGGCGGCATGAAATAGCGAACCTTCAAACCCATTTTTTCGAAATATTCGTCGGTCAGGGAATATTCGTCCTGCCGGTATTCGATGCCCAATACAGGGTGCTGGTTGGCAGTCCGGCGATAGGTCTTGCTGCTCGAAACGCTCAGACATATCACTGGGGGCTTGGAGAAGTGGTCTTTATAAACGTCGGAATTGACGAAGCACTTGAACAGCTTTCCGTGCAGGTCGCCAAAATTTTCTGGCGTGCTGAACCCAGGCCGATCCTTGTTGTGTTCCAGCAATACGACGCTGAAATCATAATCCCGCACATAAGAGGAAAAATTATTTCCCGCAATGCCTTCAATACGCTCATTGGTCTTTTGATCGACAATATTCGTTTTCAATATTTCGATCAAAGGGAGTACGTTGCCCCGGGTTTCTCCCTCAATGTTCATTCCAACGGAAATGATTTCAAGTTTGACAGCGTAACGATCGCCCGCAGGATTATCCCAATGCGCCAGCGCATTGAAGCGGTTGTCAATCATCCTGAAGGTATTGCGCAGGTTATCCTGGCGGCTATTTCCTCTCGCGAGGTTCGCAAAGTTAGTCGTTATGCGCGTGTTTTCGGAAGGGCGATAATCTTCATCGAAACAGATGCTGTTGATGGCAAATGTGAAATCTTTACTCATTTTATTCTGCACCCTGATTTCTGAAAACTTCCTGCTTTTCTTCGCTGGTTTTCCAACCGGGCATGAATGGATTTCATGCAACCATTAGTCATGCTCATGGCGCGTTGCGCGTTGATCTGCACGGTGGCCATGTGCGTCAGTGCCCACGGAAGAAAAGTGACTGAAAGCGATGATATAGTCTCCATTGCATGAATGAAAATGGATTTATTTCATGCAAACATTAAATTTGTTCATGGAGTGAGCAATGCTGGATCGCAGTCATCTGATGGTCGTGCGGGAAGTGGAGCGGCAGGGTTCGCTCACGGCCGCCGCCGATACGCTCCATCTCACGCAGTCGGCGCTAAGCCATGCGGTGAAGAAGCTCGAGCAGCAACTCGGTACGCCGGTGTGGACGCGCGAGGGCCGTTCCATGCGTCTTACGCAGGCCGGACAGTACCTGCTGGGCCTCGCGAACCGGATGCTGCCGCAATTCGAACTCGCCGAGGAGCGCATGAAGCAGTACGCGCAGGGCGAGCGCGGCACGTTGCGAATCGGCATGGAATGCGCGCCGTGCTATCAGTGGCTGCTGAAGGTGGTGTCGCCCTATCTCGCACGCTGGCCGGATGTCGATGTCGACGTGAAGCAGCGCTTCCAGTTCGGCGGCATCGGCGCACTGATCGGCTATGAAATCGACGTGCTTGTCACGCCTGATCCGCTGAAGAAGCCCGAGCTGAATTTTCAGCCGGTATTCGATTACGAGCAGGTGCTGGTGGTCGGCGACGACCATAAGCTGGCCAGAGAAGCGTACGTCACGCCGGAGCAGTTAGCGGACGAGGTGCTGATTACGTATCCCGTCGAAACGGACCGGCTCGACATCTACACGCAGTTCCTCACGCCCGCGAACAGGGTGCCGAAGCGCCACAAGGTGATCGAGACGACCGACATCATGCTGCAGATGGTGGCGAGCGGCCGCGGCGTGGCGGCGTTACCGCGCTGGCTCGCGGAAGAATACGCGGGCTGGATGCCGCTCACGCCCGTGCAACTTGGAAAGAAGGGTATCGCGAAGCAGATCTTCCTCGGCACACGCAAGACTGATGACGACATCGATTATCTTGCCGCGTTTGTGAAGGCGGCGCGGGAGTGGAAATGGGCGGAAGCGAAGATGCGAGACTAGTCTTGCATGAGAAGATGAACAAAACTGATCGCGAGATCAAAAACCGCTTCCCTGCACGGGCCAAAAAAGACGACTCAAATAGCAGGATGTCGCACCGCCCATACCTGCCAGGTCCGTTGTGAACACCGTCAGCCTTCCTGCAAACACGACAATGACACTGCCTTCCAGCCTCCCCATCATTCAAGCACCGATGGTCGGTTCTTTCAGTCCTCTCACGATCGCGGTCAGCGAGGCAGGCGGTCTGGGTTCGCTAGCCTGTGCCGCACTCACCCCGGCGCAACTACGCGAACAGATCGCCTCGATTCGCGCGGGAACGTCGGCGCCGTTCAACGTCAATTTCTTCTGCCACACTCCGCCGAGCCCGGACGAGGAAGCCGAAGCAAAATGGCACGACTTACTCGCCCCTTATTACAGGGAAATCGGTCTTGATCTGTCCGCAGTCCGCAGAGGACCAGGTAGGGCGCCTTTCGACGAGGCCATGTGCGATGTGATCGAGGAGACGAGGCCACCCGTCGTCAGCTTCCATTTCGGGTTACCCGACGAGGCTCTGCTTGCCCGCGTCCGGAACACCGGTGCAGTGATTCTGTCGTCCGCAACGACGGTCGAAGAGGCGCGCTGGCTGGAGAATCGCGGCGTCGACGCGATCATCGCGCAGGGCGTGGAAGCTGGCGGTCATCGCGGCATGTTTCTGACCGGCGATATCAATGCGCAGCCCGGTTTGTTCGCGCTCCTGCCGCAGATCGTCGATGCGGTGAGTGTGCCCGTCATTGCGTCGGGCGGGATTGCGGACGGAAGGGGGATTGCAGCAGCCTTCGCGCTCGGCGCAAGTGCTGTGCAGATAGGAACGGCTTATCTGCTCACCCCTCAGGCCGACAGATCCGGTATTCACCGCGCAGCCTTGCGTGCGGCGCGTGACGACATGACGAGGCTGACCAATCTTTACACCGGTCGGCCGGCGCGCGGCTTGATGACCCGCTTCATGCTCGAATAAGGGCCGATGAGCGACGTCGCTCCCGCGTTTCCACTGGCGACTGGCGCGGTGGATCCGCTTCGCGCCGCGTTCGAACAAAGCGGACGCGGCGATTTTTCGCTGCTCTGGGCCGGTGAGGCGGCGGCACTGGCGCGCGAGGAAGAGGCGGGGGTGCTAACGCGCCGGCTCTGGGAGGACGCGCTGAAATGCTCACGGATCACGCACGCCAGTATGTGCCGATGACCGGACATGTTCGGCGATTTCTCGGTGCTCCGCCCTCCGGCGGGCTCTCCTGGCGCTTTCACCAAACGCCATAATCGGGCGACGTCAGCGGATAGGACTCGACCACGCCATAACGTGAAAGTGCAGCGCGCACGTCGGGGCGATGCAAAACCGTATTCAGCCGATGTGCCATCGTCGCGAGAAAAGGCGTTGGGTTAGGCGTCGGCGCGTAAGCTTGATCCGCAGCGAGTTCGTAGTTGCGAGTCAGTGGGTCATCAAGGCGTCCGACGATTACCTGAGCGAGGCGATCTTCATCGTCGATACATAACAGTGCCGATCGCACGGACTCAGGGTCGAGGTTCGAATTCACGAGCAGCGCGTCAACGGCGGCGCGTGCCTTTGCCTTCTCGCCCATTTGCGCGTAGGCGCATACCTTCACTTGCGCGAACTCCGTCATGCCGTATTCGCTGGCAGTGTTCTGGTCCAGACCTCGAACTGCACGAAGCGCCTCTCGCGGTCGATCGAGTCGATTGAGCATCTCTCCAAGGTTTATCGTTTGGCTGGCGAGGTCCTTTTTTTGCCGGTTTGCTTCGTCACGCGCGGCCTGGGCCGCTGACAAGGCTTCGTTCCAGCGACCCAACCGCGACAACGCCTTTGCGCGGGCATCCAGCATCCAGCGCAGATTGTCGGTCAGGTCATCAAAGGGCGGCCGATCGGCAGGGGCACGGTTGATTTTTTCGATCGAGGCATCGATGACGGCAAGCGATTCAACCGGCGCACCTGAGTTACGAAGCGCTTCAGCAAGCAACTGCCGCGCGGCAATACTACGAGGCTGATCCGCCGCCTGTCGGCGCAGGTAGTCGAGATAGCCGCGATTCATCACGTCGTTGTCAGCGTAGCGCGAATCACCAGGCAGTGCCTGTCTGTAACGGTTGTCCGCACGAAGACGCACGATCTGGTACGGGTCGACAATCGCCGTTAGATAGCTTTGGGCTTGAGCTGTCTCGCCGTGGTCGACATCGTATTCGAAGAGTTCAGCCCAGAAGGACTGCAGACCGGCGCGTTGCGCTGCGTCGTCGGGCCGATAGGCTGCCTGCCACAGTGCCGCCTGGAGCAGATGACGGTGATAACCGCCGTCATTCATTTCATGGGTGGCATCCATGATCGTCCACATCAACCCGATATCGATGCGCTGTGCTTTGACGGGGTCCGCTCGCAGCGCCGCGCTCAATGCTTCGGCGGCGACATAGTTGTGGCCTGTCGTTACCGCCGCGGCCATGAGCATCTGCCAGTATTCAAAATTGCGGAGCTCCGGCGCGACATCGCCGGCACGGCTCACGCTTTCATACACGCCCTGAGATTCGCCATTGGCATTCTGACAGATCGATAGTCCGAGGTACGCCGCGAACCGCAAGCGGGGTGGCGCGCGATCGATGTCCGGCGAACCAAGGAACGCCCGCAGGTCGACTTCTGCACCTTTGTAGTCGCCGATGCTTAACTTCGCCCGGGCGTCTCCCAGTGTTCTGGACGGGTTGGCGGACGCGGGGGCGCCCTGTACTGACTGCGGCGAATACTCGGGAGCTGTTGCATGCGCCGCCAACGGTGTGCTGCCCAAGCTCACTACGGTCAAGCAGCCAGCAGCGAAAACGGCGAATTGGCGAAGGGGAGGCATGTTCGATAGAGTTGGCAATTGCCATGCGCAATGTGCCGGGAAATGGAGATCAATGGTCGGGCGAGCTGCAGCGTGGCAGGTCGCAGTGCTTGCCTATCGTTGCAACGTATCTATCGGCAAACTTCGGAATGTCTTTATGGTCAGCGAGGGTGACCACGCGCATAGCTTGCTTTGTTCGAGGATACGAGTGATGGGGCGGCTTTGTTCCTCTGATGGGACTTGACGCGAGTGAGTCTGTCGCATGCGAGCACTTTGTATCTGGTGGTTGCCGGCATGTCGATTAAGAAATGTAGTCGTCGCTGTTTTTATCCCATCTGTTTTACTCTGGTCATGTTCCGTACGTTCGGAAGTGCCGAACCTTGATTCATGGCAAGGTGAATGGTCCGGTGTCGACAGTGAAGTTGATCAACGTTGCCCGCCAATGGGCTTGGGGGGCTTGATCAGGACATGCTGAAAAAGTGCAATCAAGCGGTTTCCCCCTCAATTCTAGCCAGGAGCGGTCATTGAATGCCCGCGGTCGAATCGACGAAATTTTTTTCCTAAAGAACTTCCTTGATTCTGCCGTTATTGCATTGGTTCAGCTTGTCTTTCTTTGAATTGTTCGATAAATTTTCTGAAAATATGACTGCTACTCCATCGAATAAAACAAAGCGGCCAATCGCGGTCTGCATCATAGCGGCTATTTGCATGCTTCAATATCTTGGGATTGTCATCGCCATTCTTAAAAATCCTGGCGCAGTTCGGGAGTTGGCTCAAATTTACCCATTTGTCGAATTATTTTTTAAATTTCTTCCTCCTATCGTGCTTTTTATTTCGGGAATTCTATTGTTTTTCATGAAAAAGGTTTCTCTCTACTTTTTCATGGTTTATATATTGTTGATACTTGGGAATGCGGCAATGCATCTCACTTCTTTCGTTCCGTATTTGTCTCTGATAGCAATCGCTTGTGTAATTGTATATTGTTTTCGGCTGAAACAGTCCGGACGGCTCGCCTAGGTTTTCCGTGTTTCAGCGGTGTCGGAGGGGCGGATAAGTTTGAATTGTCGCTTGAGCGGTCAATCTTGTCGATTATCGACGTGCTGGCGAAAAATCGTACAGTCGATAAGGTTGTCCGGATCCTTGGAAATAAATTTTCACCTCGATTCCCACTGCAGTCACTGCAGAGAAAATCGAGTCATTACAAATTGATGGATATGACTAAAAATAATTTTGTGCCGCTCCAGGCGCGGGTAATTATTGCTTCTCTACTGCTCGCCTTTCTCGGAAAATCTGCGGATGCATCCGTGAAAAATAGCCCGGCCACCGAGGCCCTGATCGAAAAAGTCGCTGCGTTGACCGAGCACGGAGATCCCGCCGCCATGGAAAAAATGACAGCGGGCTATTTGATCGATGCATCCAGGAAATTCAATCCGGAGGTTCCGGAGGACACATGGAAGTCTGTCCGTGCGGATGTCAATGACGTTATTTCGAAAAAAATAAAATCAGGATACGGGGAGCAAGCTCTTCTGACAAGGCGCTTTGTGGAAAGCGCGAATTTCTCGGATGATGAACTCAGGCATCTTATAACGATAATGCAAGATCCCGTCATGCAAAGATGGGGGGACGTGATGCGAAATAGCGATACGGTCAGCTATATGGCAACGCTATCGCAGCAGGTCAATAATCAGTTGTGGTTTATGGTTTCCATTGTCCTTCGACGACATGGGCTGCAGACGACTGACGCGTCTGCAGCGGCAAAACAGGGTCATTGAGCACGCACGCCACTTGCGTCGATTGCCGATGCGGGACATTCGAATGTGATGGCGCGAACGAATCGGTATTTCGGGAATGTGACTGAATTTCTGACACACCGTCGCGGAAATCCTTAAAACCACTCCAGCATTACCTCCCGCGTAATCGTCTTGCGTCACCCAACACGGCAAAGTAAGGCCATCCCCACCCGACATCCACTCAGGTAAAGAGGCCTCCATGAACGCAGCCACCCCGCATCTCGCCACCCAGCTCGCGGACCACCCCAACACCATTCGCACCGCCGACAACACGCATCTCTTCTACCGCGACTGGGGCCAAGGCCGGCCACTCGTCTTCCTGTCCGGCTGGACCCTGAACACCGACATGTGGGCGTACCAGATGGAGCCGCTGTCGCGCCTGAACTGCCGCTGCATCGCCTACGACCGTCGCGGCCACGGCCGCTCCAGCGACCCGGGCCGCGGCTACGACTTCGACACGCTCGCCGACGATCTGCACAGCGTGCTGACCCAGCTCGACCTACACGACGTCACGCTAGTCGCGCATTCGATCGCGAGCGGCGAAGCGGTCCGCTACCTGACGCGCCACGGCGCCGCGCGAATTGCCCGCGTCGCCTTCGTCGCCCCGGCGGCCACGCCATATCTGCTGAAGACCGCCGACAACCCCAACGGCATCGACGCCGCGTTATTCGAGCAGGGCCGCGCCGCGCTGAGCCGTTCGTTTCCCGACTGGATCGAAGCGAACGCGGCGCCGTACTTCGGCCCGGGCGTGTCGCGCGCGCCGCTCGACTGGACGATCCGCATGATGCTGCAAACCTCGCATCAGGCGATGCTCGAACTCGCGCATGTGCAGACCATCACCGATTTTCGTGCGGAGTTGAGACGGCTGGATTTACCGGCCCTCGTCATTCAGGGCGACCGCGACGCATCCGCGCCGCTGGAATTGACGGGCCGGCCGACCGCCCGCTTGATCGCCGGCGCTTCGCTGGAGGTCTACGAAGGCGCCGGTCACGGCCTGTACTTCACGCATGCGGAGAGGTTGAACCAGGATTTGCTGGCGTTCCTGGACCGCCGGCCGGCTTAGGATCGACGGGCAACTGATCGTCGACGGGCGCGTCGCCTTTGCGGGCCGCGGCGGAATCTTTCGGGGATGCCGTGTCACGCGGCAAAGCAGCGCCTTCCGCAGGCTGGGATGCCGCGTCCGCTTCGTCCCTCGGCGCCGAGCCTGCCTGCGGATCCGGCGGCGCGTCCTTCGACGTTCGAGCCGACGCCGCCACCCCGTCTACGCCGCCCACGCCGCCCGCACCACCTTCCGCCTCGATCCGCGCCGGCACGCTCTGCGCATCCCACGTCAGCAAATGCCGCTGCGGATTCGCGATCGCAATCCCCAGCTCGCTGAAGCGGTTGAGAATGCGTCGATTGAACTCGCGCTGCACACCCCAGCGCGCGCTGTCGCGGCATTGAATCTGCCCGGCCAGCGTGACCGCCGAGCCGTCCAGCCCGTCCACACCCCAGAAGCTGAAGTCGGACAGAATGCCGTCCTTGTACTTGTCGTCCTCGCGCAGCGCGGCGCCGATTTCCTTGAGCGTCGCGATCGCCAGATCGACGTCCTCGCCGAACGCGATATTGACCTTCACCGCCGCGTTGCCGAGCCCGCGATTGGTGTTGTTCACCGTCGACACCGAACTGAACGGCACCGTGTACAGCGAGCCGTCGCCGCCGCGCAGACGCACGGTGCGGATCGACAGATACTCGACGGTGCCCGACACGCCCGCAAGCGTGACCCAGTCGCCGACCTGCATCGCGTTTTCCATCAACAGGAAAATGCCGGTGATGAAATCCTGCACCAGCTTCTGCGAGCCGAAGCCGAGCGCCACGCCGAAAATGCTCGCGCCCGCCAGCAGCGGCCCGATGTTCACACCGAGTTCGCTCAAGCCGGTCAGCACGACCACCAGCGCGATCGCGCAGAAGAGGGCGCTGCGCAGCATCGGCAGCAAGGTGCGCAGACGCGCGGCGCGCACCAGGTCGCCGCTCGTGGTCCAGCGATCCAGCCGCTGTTCGACCGACACGTTGACGCTCTCCCACACCAGCAGCGCAACGACCGCCGCCACGCCGATCGTCACCAGCGCCGACGCGAGCCGGTGGCCGATGGTGCCGGCGCGGAACAGGTCGATCACGTCGACGCCCCACACCTGCAGCAGCGCCAGCGCGGTCACCACGCCGATGATCCACGACACGACGCGCCGCAGCAGTGGGTAATAGCGGTACGCGTGCCGGTGCACGAGCGATTTCTCGGCGTCGTCCTGCACGTTGAAGAGCCGCGCGAGCGCGCCGAAGATCACGATCGACATGACCCGCGCGCCGACCAGCACCGCCAGCGAAATGCCGCCGAGATGCAGCAGTTCGTGATAACCGTTCTGCACGTCGAGCGCCCAGATGAACCACAGCGCCATCACGACGAACACCGACAGCCACGCCCACGTGTCGGCGAGCGCGTTGCCGAACATCGCGAGCGATTCGCGCGCGGCGAAACGCTTGCGGATCAGCTCGCCGACCGGCTTCGCGCATTGCAGGATCAGGATCGAGATCATCACGTGGCCGGCGAGCGCGACCACCTTCATCAGCGCGAGATGCGCGGCATCGTTCAGACCGAGCGACTGCGCGATCTCCGCGATCGCCGAGCCGATACCGACCACGGTGACGATGCGCACCACCCAGCGTTGCACGAACACGGCCCACGCATCGCTCATGCGCAATAACCGCAGACGCGGCGCGGTCGGTTGCAGAAAGAAGCCGCTGACGATCACGATCACGCGGCACAGCACGTAGATGTCGATCAGCGAATCGAGTGCGCGGTCCTGCGGGGTGCCGTCATCGGTGACGATCGAGATCAGCGCGCTCGCCGCGCCGACGAACACCGCCAGCGGGATGAAGCGCAGCACCAGCGTCAGCAGGCCGCGCGGCAGGCGTTGCAGCAAGGTCCAGTGATGCGCGGCGTGTTGTTTGCCTTTGGCTTCGTCGACCTTGCCCTTGGTGGCCGTTGCCGTTGCGGTGGCGGCGGCAGCGTCTGTCGCCGCTGCGGCGGCCGGTGCAGTGGCGGTCGCCGTTGTTTTCGCGGCGGCGGCCGTCGTTGCCGTTGCGGTTGCCTCGGCCGCCGTCGCCGCCGCTGCCTGGGCCTCGACCTCAGCCTCCGAAACCGGCGCAACCGGCAGCGGCGGCGCGGCGTTCGGCGCATCGGCCGGTTGCGGCGTGACGTCGACCGGCAGATCGGTGCGTGGCGGCTCGTCGCCGATGCCCAGTTCGCGGCGGGCGGCAAGCGCCATGTAAGCACGGCGCAACAGCCGGCGAACGAGCCATTCGAGCGCGAGCGCCGGCAGCAGCGCGGCGAGCAGCGACCACACGACATGACCCAGCACGGCGCGCGCTTGCGGGTTGTTCAACTGCCAGTTCCACCACGCGCGCACCGAGGTGGTATCGAGCAGCGCGGCTGCCGAGGTCCGCAGCGACTTGCCGAGATGAACCGCCCAATGCGCGCCCTGGCGGACCAGTTGCGACGCGAGTCCGTTGGACTGAAACGCGGCCGCGACGGACGACGCCGCGCTTGCCGCGGCAGGTGCCGACGAAGCGGTCGCGGCCGATGCCGCGGCGGTGCCGGACGCCGGCGGCGCACTCAGCGCGCCGGCGGCGGCGATCGCTTGCAGCGTATCGGAGACTTGCGCGCGGCGTTTCGGGTCGTTGAGGACAGCCAGCGCCTGACGGGCCTGATCAGGCGTCAGCGTGACGGCCGTGGTGGACGCGGGGGCGGCGTGTGGCGCGGTGTTAGCGGCGGCGGCCGCAAAGACCGGCGACGCGCCGAGAAGGAAAACGAAGAGTAACCAGACGTGGAGTAATTTGCGCATAGGGTGTAAAGCGGGGGCCAGGTACAAACGCAGCGACACCCGCGTGGGCGGATGGCTGCGGCGGCGGCATACGAGGACCGGATCGGCGGTGCAACCCTGAACCGACACGGTTCAGGTCAGACAAGTTCCGCGCGGTTCGTGGCGGTGCCAGCTTCGGGCATGCCGCGCGCGGGCCGGAAAAACGTCGGAAAAACGCCGGAAAAACGCCGGAAGCGCGGCCGTCACGCACGGAGCGGGCAGACCGCAAACAGGCGACAGGCTAGCACGGGCAGCAAAAAACCTGCCTGAACCCGAGCTTGATAACGCGTTTGGGAGGGCGGGAGAGGCGGCGTGGAAGGGGGACGGTGTCGCGCACCAGCAGCGGCGACTTGAACTTGAGCAACGAGCAAACGCGTCTGATGGCTCGCCGGCCTGCGTCCAGCGGCGTCAAACCGGCATACGTCGAACAGGCCGTTTCAAACCAGCGGTGTCAAACCAGCGGCGTCAAACCGCCGGCACCCCCAACGTCCCCTCGACCACTTCGGTGAACGTCCGCTCTTCACTCAGAATGAAGCGCTTCGTCTGCGCGCGCTGGAAATTGCCGCGCGCTTCGGGATCGGCGCGCAATCTCGCGCGATAGGCTTCGTAAGCCGCGAGGCTGTCGAACGCGATCAAACCCCACGCGATATCGTTGGTGCCTTCATGCGGCAGGAAGTAGCCGACCAGATGCCCGCCGCAGCGCGGGATAATGCGCCCCCAGTTGCGCGCGTATTCGTCGAAGGCGTCGCGTTGGAACGGATCGATCTGATAGCGGATAAAACAGGTAATCGTCATGGGCAGGCTCCCGGGGCGGTGACGGTGGTCCGAACTGCGATGACCTCAGTATCGCGTGCCCCGTCACGGCGACGTTTCACCGCGTCCTGAACCGTCGATCCCCGTTCACACCAGCGAGGAAGCCTGCCGCTCGGCCTCGTCGTCGGCATCCGCGCCGCCCGCGCCACCCGCGCTCGACGCGCGGCCCGCCGCCGGTTCCTGGTGCAGCCGGTTCGCATGCATCAACCGGTACAGCGTGGCGCGCGAAATCCCCAGTTCCGCGGCCGCCTCGGAGAGTTTGTAGCCGTGCCGCTGCAACGCGTGTTCGATCGCATCCTTCTCCGCCTTGCTGCGGATTTCCGCGAGCGTCACCGCCGGACCGTTATCGGCTTCCGGCAGACCGAGATCGCTCGCGGTGATGAAGCGGCCCTCGCTCATCACCACCGCGCGCCGCACGCAGTTGATCAACTCGCGCACGTTGCCCGGCCACGGATAGTTCGACATCGCGACGATCGCATCGCTCGACAGGCCGCGCAGTTTGCGCGCGCCGTCCTGCTTGTACATGCTGAGCGCGTAGTTGGCGAGCAGCTTGATGTCGCCGCCGCGCTCGCGCAGCGGCGGCTCGATCAGACGCAGCACGCACAGACGGTGATACAGGTCGGAGCGGAAGCGGCCGTCTTCCACCGCCTTGTCCAGATCGACGTGGGTCGCCGAAATCACGCGCACGTCGACGTGGATCGGACCGCTACCGCCCAAACGCTCGATCGTGCCTTCCTGCAGAAAACGCAGCAGCACCGCCTGGCATTCATGCGGCATGTCGCCGATTTCGTCGAGGAACAGCGTGCCCTCGTGCGCCCCTTCGATCCGGCCGATCTTGCGTTGCAGCGCGCCGGTGAACGCGCCGCGTTCATGGCCGAACAGTTCGGCCTGCAGCAGGCTCGGCGGAATCGCCGCGCAATTGATCGCGACGAACGCGCGGCCCGCACGCGGCGAGCGTTCGTGGATGGCCCGCGCGGTGAGTTCCTTGCCGGTGCCCGATTCGCCAGCGACGAACACCGGCGCATCGGTGACCCCGCATTTGTCGATGCGGCGATAAAGCTGCTGCATCGCCTCGCACTGGCCGACCATGCCGTGACGGCCGAGCGACGGCTCGGGCATGACCCGCGTTTGCCGCAGACTGGAGAGTCCATGCGCATGACCGAGCGCGAAGATCAGCCGTTCGTTGAGCCACGGCCGGGTCACGAAGTCGAAGCAATAGTCGAGGATGAAGCGGCTGACCAGTTCGTTTTCCGCCTGGCCCGGCGCGATCTGGGCGACCCAGTTGGTTTCGACGCGCCGCATGCAGGTGGCCAGCGCGGACAGATGCTGCGACGTGCATTCGTTGGGCAGCTCGACAAGCCCGACCTTGATGTTGCCGCGTTCGATCAGCCGTTCGGCGCCCGCCGTGCTCTTCGCATGCACGGCTTGCCAGCCGGACGCCGCGAGAAAGTCGGCGAGTTTGTGATCGGGCGCGTTCGACACGTAGAGGACGGTGCGCTCGGCGTCGACAGGCGTGGCGGTCGCAGTCATGTTTCTCCCCGGTTCGATGCTGCTCTCAGAACTGCTCTCCAACCTGCTGGCATGGACATGGCAACGGCATGAACGGGCGGCGCGAACCGCGACTTGCGACATCCCGGACGGATGGCGGATCAGCAGTTCATTGCTGAAACCCGGCCGGTTCACTCATCCCCGAAACACGACGACTTACGACGACCCATGACAACCGCTGTTGGCCTCGCTGGCCTGCTACAAGGCGCTCTAGGCGGCGCATGGCTTAACCATAAGCGAAACCGCCTTGAAGCGCCATACAAACAATTATGGATTAAGAAGTAAATCGGCGGGCGCGCAGGCGCCGCTGGGCTTTGCTTTGCCGGTTTTCGACCGGCTCGTGCGTATTCAATAATCATCGGTCAATCCTGCCTGTGCGGGAGATCCCACATAACGGCGTAATTCCTCGCATTGGCCGGCTGCCGCGCGCTGAGACAGCCAGGGCATTCGCCGCGCATGGCGTCTCAAGCTTGCGACAGGTTGGGCAAGCGCCTGGGGCCGTCACTTCGCGCGCCGGCGCGTCGGCACATTTGACCGGCGACCGGCGCAATCCCTTGGCTGGCAGGAGCGCGCGCGGATCTGCCGGACGACCGGTCGCTGGCGCATGGTGGCCGAGCGCACCGACGACGCATCGCCTTGCGTGTCGAATCCGAATCAACCGGCACGTATCGGCCGGCCCCGGCACGGTGCAACGCAACAAAAAACACCGTGCGACAAGGCTTTGAGCGTGCATGGCATAGCCGTTGCAATACAGGGCTCAACAGAGTTTGCCGACGACAGGTCTCAGCCAGGGAGGAACGGCAGTCGTGGAAGGACAGAGACCGGCGGCAAGGCATCGTAAGCACAGGCGGGGAATCCAATGTGTCTTATGAGGGAAGTGGGCGGGGCCAATGAAGGGCGAATGTCAAAAAAACGGCGCGAACGGCCGGTACCTGTACCGGCCGTTCGACGACCGGACAACGCGAAGCAACACAAGAACACAAGAACACAAGAACACAAGAACACAAGACCATAAGCACGCAGGAACAGCAGAAGAAAAGGGTAGCGACGGGGAAGCAGCGCACGGTAGCGACCAGCCGGCGCGAAGAGGCGGGGAGCCATGGCCTTGAGTCTCCTTAAGAGAGACCACTGTACGAGGTGAGCTGGGTGCCGTGTCCGCGTGGTGGCGGACACGGTTCTCGGTGAATGAGGGTTGCGCATTCAGTCGTGGCGCGGTCGTGCATGAGCATCGGCCGTCATGCGGTTCATCACTCGGGGGTTGTCATGAAAACGCTGATCAACAAGCCAATCGATGGCGTCGCCTGGCGGCGCCTGCCGGATGCGCCGCGCGCGCTGTTCGCCGCGCCGCCGCCCGACCTGCTGACGCTGGTGATCGCCGACCAGCAGAAGCGCAAGGCGCAAGCCGAAATCCGGCGCGACGCCTACCGCGAGGCGCTGTACGACATCCCGGCGGCGCCGCGACGACACGAAGACCGCGGCACGGACGACGACTCGTTCGACGCCGACGACGAATAAACCGGAACCGGACGTCGATCGAGATCGACGCGGCCTCGCCAGCCGAACGGCCCACGCACGGCGGAGACCCGACATGATCGACATCTTGCTGATTTCATCCAGCGCCGAGCGCGCGCCGCAGATCGCCGCGCGACTCGAGGAAAGCCGCGTGCCGCACCGGCTGCGCGTCGTCTACGGCACCGCGCGGCGCCTGCAGGACCATGCGCGCGCCATCAAGTCCGCCGACATGCTGATCGTCGACGACATCGAATTGAACGCCCGCGAACTCGAGGGTGTGGAAGAAGTGCTGGCCTGCACGCCCGCGCTGCACTGCATGCTGATCACGCCCGAGCCGTCGACCGCCTTGCTCGGCGCGGCGATGCGCGTCGGCGTGCGGCACGTGCTGGCCTGGCCGGTCGAGACCAGCGAGATCATCAGCGCGCTGCTGCAGATTCATGCACGCAAGAACGCCCGTAGCCGTCGCGCGGGACGGGTGGTGTCGCTGGCATCGTCGAAGGGCGGCAGCGGCACCACGCTGCTCGCCGTGAACCTCGCGTATTCGCTCGCGACCTTGCGCCATCGCCGCGTGCTGCTGATCGACCTGAGCCAGCAATTCGCCGATGCGAGCCTGCTGCTCGCCGACAAACCGCCGCCGACCACGCTCGCCGACCTCTGCTCGCAGATCGGCCGGCTCGACGCCGCGTTGCTCGAATCCTGCCTGATGCATGTTCACGCGAATCTCGACGTGCTGGCCGGCGCGGGCGACCCGTTGAAGGCCGCCGAACTGTTGCCCTCGCAACTGGAGCGCATTCTGCTGCTGGTGCGCGAGCGCTACGACGCGATCCTGATCGACGTCGGCCAAAGCCTCAATCCGATGACGATCCATGCGCTCAATCGCAGCGACTCGATCTGCATGGTGGTGCGGCAGAACCCGCTTTATCTGCACGGCGGCCGGCGCATGCTCGATATTTTTCGCGAGCTGGGCTATCCGTCGAGCAAGGTGCGCGTGATCGTGAACCAGTACGACAAGAACGCGCAGATCAATCTGACCACGCTCGAAAAAACCCTTGGCGCGAAGGTCGCGCATCAACTGCCGCGCGACGACCAGCTCACCAGCGACGCGCTCAGCCGCGGCGTGCCGGTCGTCACGGCGGCGCGCGACAGCGCGCTCGCGCAAGGCATCAGACTGCTTGCCGACATGCTGTGGCCGCCGCTCGTCGAGCGTCGCAAGGGCGTGCTTGGCCGGCTGTTTCCATCGCGGCCGAACGTGCCGCCGCAATTGAAGCCGGGGCATTGAAGGGCGGCCATTGAAGGTCGCGCATGGCAGCGGACGGCGATCGAACGAAGCGTGTGCGAAGGTCGAGCGGCGTGCTAACGGTCTATGGTAAAAAGAACGCCACCCGTCCGCTCACTTTCGAAGGCGCCTCGCACGCGCCGCTTCGCTCATGCACAACGTCAGTCACGGCTTTAACGACATCGCGTCGATCCTGTCGAATCCGCTGCTCAACACGGACTCGTACAAGGCCTCGCACTATCTGCAATATCCGCCCGGCGCATCGGCGATGTTTTCCTACATCGAGTCGCGCGGCGGACGCTATGAGCGCACGCTGTTCTTCGGCCTGCAGATGCTGATCAAGTCGTATCTGTGCAAGCCCATCACGCCCGCCATGATCGACGAGGCGAAGGCGTTCTTCACCGCGCACGGCGAACCGTTCAACGAAGCCGGCTGGCGCTACGTGGTCGAGCAATGCGGCGGCTATCTGCCGGTGCGGATCCGCGCGGTGCCGGAGGGCTCGGTGGTGCCGACGCACAACGTGCTGGTCACCGTCGAATGCGACGACCCGCAGGTGTTCTGGCTCGCCTCGTATCTGGAGACCATGCTGCTGCGCGTCTGGTATCCGGTCACGGTCGCGACGCAAAGCTGGCATCTGCGGCAGACGTTGCGCGCCGCCCTCGAAAAGAGCAGCGACGATCTCGCGCAATTGCCGTTCAAGCTGCACGACTTCGGCGCGCGCGGCGTGTCGAGCGCGGAGTCGGCGGCGATCGGCGGCGCCGCGCATCTGGTCAGTTTCATGGGTTCGGATACGGTGCTCGGCGTGGTCGCCGCGAACCGCTACTACAACGAGACGATGGCCGCCTTTTCCGTGCCGGCGGCCGAGCACAGCACGATCACGTCGTGGGGCCGCGCGCGCGAAGCCGACGCGTTCCGCAACATGATCGAGCAGTTCGGCAAGCCGGGCGCGATCGTGTCGGTGGTGTCCGATTCCTACGATCTGTTCGCCGCGCTCGACACCTGGGGCGGCGAGTTGAAACAGGCGGTGCTCGATTCGGGCGGCACATTGGTGATCCGGCCGGACTCCGGCGATCCGCAGACCATCGTGCTGCAAACCCTGCGCGCGCTCGACGCATCGTTCGGTTCGACGGTGAACGGCAAAGGCCGTCGCCTGCTGAACAACGTGCGCGTGATTCAGGGCGACGGCGTGAACCCGGACTCGATCGCGGCGATTCTCGCGGCGATCGACGAAGCGGGTTTCGCGGCGGATAACCTCGTGTTCGGCATGGGCGGCGCGTTGTTGCAGCAGATCAATCGCGATACGCAGCGCTTCGCGATGAAGTGCTCGGCCATCCGTCTCGGCGACACGTGGCACGACGTGCGCAAGGACCCGGTCACGGACGCCGGCAAACGCTCGATGAAGGGGCGCCTCACCTTGCTGCGCCATCGCCATACCGGTGAATACCGCACGGTCACCTTGCCGCTCGCCTGGCACGACGGCATGGCGGAAAGCGACTGGGAAGACGCGCTGGTGACGGTGTTCGAATCGGGCAGGCTGATGAGCGACGTATCGCTGACCGAGATTCGTGGCCGCGCGCACGCGCACGAGGCTTAAGCGGCGTCGGCTGCCCGCCACGCCGTCACGCCGCTCGCCTCGATGTCGATGCGGCAGGGGGCGCCTTCGCGCAGCGTCATGCTCGGGGCCGCGTCTTCGCCGGGCAGATCGAAGGAGACGCCCGCCACGTTCACGCGAACGTAGCGCTCGCCGCGCCGCAATTCCACCGCTTCAATGACGCCGTGATGGGCGCCGTCCGCCGAAATCGTCACGGCGTGCGACGACACGCGCCACATGACTGCTTCGCCTGCATGCAGGTTCGCGCCTGAGCCGTTTGAGTCTACGGATGCCTCTGCGTTTGCGCTAACACCGGCATCGATATCGATCGACAACTGCGAATTGATCTGCAAGCGTGTCGTGCTCGTCATCGTTCCCTCGCCGACATTGTGCAGACCGAGCAGGCTCGCCACCCGCATCGACGCGGGCCGTTCGAACACCGCGTCGATCGGACCCGCCTGCAGTACGCGGCCCTGTTCGACCACCAGCACTTCGTCGGCGAGCAGCGCAGCCTCGTCGGGATCGTGCGTGACGATGATCGTCACGGCCGCGATCTCGCGCTGCAACGCGCGCAGCGACTGCTGCAAGCGGCGCCGTCGCGGCGTATCGAGCGCGGCGAACGGTTCGTCGAACAGCAGCAGCTCGCTATGCCGCGTCAGCGCGCGCGCGAGCGCGACCCGCTGACGCTGACCGAACGACAGTTGGCGCGGCAGCCGTCCAACCAGTTGCGTGAGACCCAGATGATCGAGCCAATAGCGCGCGCTGGCCGCGTCGGCATCGACGGGAAAGCTGAGCTGGCGCGCCACGTTCATGTGCGGAAACAGGCCGTAGTCCTGCGGCATGTAGCCGATCTGACGACGCTCGGGCGGCAGCGCATGCAGCGCCTTGCCACCGAGCTGCACGGTGCTCGACGCATTCGAGTCGAGCCCCGCGATCAACCGCAGCGCGAGCGATTTACCGGAACCCGACGGCCCGATGATCGCGAGGCGTCGCGTGACCGGTTGCCACGCGAGGTCGAGCGTGAAGGCGCCTAGCCGACGGCGCAGATGAAACGCGAGGCGCAGATCGGCGGTGGCCTCGCGGTTTGCCGCTTCGGGTTGCGGCACGGGTTCCAGCGCGTCGTCGCCGTGCTCCGTCTGTTCGCGCGCGGTGCCTTGCCGAAGACTGTAGATCGACAACACCGCGCACAGAATCGCGATGGCGAGCGTGGGCAGCAGCAAGGGCATCATCGCGGGCAGGCCCTGGCCGCCGAAGACCACATAGGTGTAGACCGGCAGCGAGTACGGGTGATAGGCGACCATCACGGTCGCGCCGAATTCGCCGAACGCGCGCAGCCACGCGAGCGCGAGTCCCGCGCGGATCGCCGGCCACGCGACCGGCAGCATCACGCGGAAGAAACGGCTGCCCGCGCGATGACCGAGCGTCGCGGCGACATCGTCGAGCACGGGGTCGACGGCGGCGAACGCGGACTTCGCGGCGATGATGAGGAACGGCGCGGCCACGAAGGTTTCGGCCAGCACGATGCCGGTGAACGAATCGGTGAGCGCGCCGCCGGTCACGCGACCGACCCAGCTATACGGACCGAGTAGAAACAGCAGCAGCACGCCGCTGGTGAGCGGCGGCAACGCGAGCGGCAACTGCACGACGAAGCCGAGCAGCGCGACCTTGCGCGAGGTGGAACGCGCCAGAAAATAGCCGAGCGGTACGCCGCCCAGCAGAATCACGAGCGAGGCGACGCTCGCGCTGCCCGCCGACACGGCGACCGCCGACCACGTGGCGGCCCAGTCGACATTCGCCCAATCCGCCGCGCCGAGTTGCGGCACGCTCGCGACGAACGGCGCGCACAGATAGACGGCCAGCAGCGCGGCGAGCCACAGCAGCGGCCGCGCGTTCGAGCGAGGCACCGGCTTACTGCGCGTTGGCGTCGATCACCGCTTGCACCGAGGGCGGCATGCCTTGCACGTTGCCGGTCACGGTCGGTTTGATCACGTCGACGCCATGCTCCTTCAGCAGCGCGCGGCCTTTCTCGCTCAGCAGAAAGTCGACGAAGCTGCTCGCGCCGGTGCGGTTCGGCGCGTCCGAGAGGATGGTCAGCGTGTAGCTGGCCTTGGCTTGCAACTCGGGCGCCGGACGGATCGCGGGGATCTTCAGATCGGAGGTCTCGGTCGAGTAGAAGAAGCCGGCGTCGAGCTGGCCCGATTGCAGGCGGCCTACCAGCGTTTCCTCAGGCAGCACCTGGGCGGGATTCTCCGGCGCGCCGAGCGTCTTCTCGACCAGATCCGGCTGATGGTAGAGGTCGGCCGCCTTCGTCATCATCTCGACCGTGAACGCACCCTTCGGATCGAGCTTCGGATCGGTGCGGCCGATGCGGATGCCCGGCTCCTGCAGCACCTGATCCCAGCGTTTGCTCTTGAATGCCGCGGCGAACTTGCTCTGCGGGTTGTAGCCGATCATCAACGGCGATTCCGCGAAATTCACATACCAGGTGACGTGGTCGCCGTTGGCTGCACCCATCAGGCTCTGGTTGACTTTCGGGCTCGCGCTGATGAACACGTCGCCGCGCCGCAGCTTGCCCTTGATCTCGTTGGCGATCTTGTTCGAGCCCGCCGCATAGCCGCGGAACTGCTGGCCGGTGGCTTTCTCGAACGCGGGGCCGACGCTGCGTTCCATCAGGTTGACGAGCGATCCGGCGTACAGCACGTTGACGGTATTGCTGTCGTCGGCGAAGGCGGGCGAGGCCGTCACGACACCGGCGACGACCACGAAGGAAGCAAGCAGCTTGCGAATCATGCGAAAACCCCGATACGTTATTAAGAGCGCTATATTACGACGCCATCGCGCCGTGGTGCACGGATGGCGTCGATGGCGCGATGCAATGCGGCGCCCGGTAAAGCGCGTGGGCGCTCAGTGAAGCTGGAACGTGCGCACGTAGCTCGTGCCGCCGGTTGCCGCGCGGTCGATCGCGTACAGCAGGCCGCGCGGCGCGTCGACGGCGACGCCGCGGGCGTCCTGAAAGTCGTTTGCAAGCACGCTGATGGTGCCGTCCGCCGCGATCCGGCACAGGCCAGTGGCGTTGCACTTGGTGTAGAGCGTGCCGTTCGCGTCGACGGCCATCAGGTCCGGTGCGTTGATCTGCACGAACGCGCCGTTCGCCGCCACCGCTTGCGAGGCATTGAGCAACGCGCTGAGGCTCGCCTTGACAATGTCGTTGTTGGCCTGGTCCGACACGTACACGTTGTCGCCCGACACCGCGATGCCGACCGGTTTGCCGAGGCCCGTCAGCAGATCGCGTTCCACGGCCGTGTGCGCGACCGGATCGTAGGTGATCAGGCTCAGCGCGCCTTGCGGCGGATTGCTGCCGTTCTTGACGAACCACGTGGACAGCAGACGGTTCGAGCCGATCGCGATCAGGCCGAGACGGCGGCGGGTCGGATCGGGACCGCTGAATTGCGCGATCGCATTGGCGCCGGTGATGCCGAAAATCGCGCTGGCCGTGCCGAAACCGAAGCGTTCGATCAGCAGCGTGTTCGCATCGGCGAAACTCAGCTGGCTCAGGCTGTTCGCCTGGCCGGCGACCGTCGGCACGCTCGCGTAGGTCGAGAAGGTGCGGGTGTCGGTGGCGGCCAGCACGCTGTTGGTTTGATCGTCGGTGATGAAGACCGCGCCGTCGGCCGCGCGCACCGCGATGCCGTTCGGCGCCGCATTGACCGCGATGCGCTGCGGCACGAAATTGACGTTGTCGCCGCCGCAACCGGCGAGCGCGGCGATCAGTCCGAGCGTGACGGCGGCAAGACGCGTGGTGCGATGCAGTGAAGACGAGAGGCGCATGAGATCTCCTGGACGGCGGGCGGGCACGAGCCGCGAGCGGTTGCAACGCGCGCGCCGATTGTTGTGATGGTTGTTATCGAATCAGGCCGCCGCCGTAAAAAAGCCCGATACGTGCGGCGATATAGTGCGTATTCATGAAGTCGCGGCGCGGATTGACGCGCAAGCCGCCGCCGCCGCGTAATATACACACGGACATAACGAATGAACAGGCCGCCTGGCTGCCGATTCTGGAGATAAGCGCGAATGGATAGTGTGAATGCGATTGCCGCGGCCGCCGTCGACGGCGCGCTCGTTTTGAACGGACGATTCCAGCGCGCGCTGCGGATCGATCTCGACCGGTTGCGTCGCTACGATAGCGTGCTGGCCACGCCGTTCGACCTGCGTTGCTATACGACGAACCGCTTTATCCGCAGCGTCGAACCGTATCGCGGCGTGCGGCTGACCACGCTGATCGAAGAAGCGGGCCTGCCCAATTCCGTGCCGGGCGAGTTCAAGCGCACGGTGTTCGTCGCGGTGGGACAAGACGGCTACGTGGTGACGTTTTCGTGGCACGAGCTGTTCAATACGCCGGTCGGCGAGAACGTGCTGGTGGCTTACGAATGCGGCGGCCGCGCGCTCGATGCCGAAGACGGCGCGCCGATCCTGTTCTCCGGCTCGGACATCCTGCCGGCGCCGCGGCATGTGAAGCGGCTCGCGCGGATCGAGGCGCATGTGCTGACGGCGTTGGGGTGAGGCTGGCCAGCGGGCGTACCATGAGGCGCTATCTTTTCGTGCGTCGATACCATGTCTGACAATTTGCTTGCCGTGGGTGTTGCGGGTGCCGCGGGTGTCCCGTCTGGCGACGAGGTGGCCGTCTGCGCCGCGCAATGGCTTGCCTGCGCGACCGACCCCGCATCGGCCGATACGCAGTTGTTCGCCAAGCTCATCGCCGCGCGCGACGCTCGGCACGAACTCGCGTTGCTGGGGCTGTCGCAAGCGGCATGGCAAGGGCTGACGGCGAGGCACTTCGCGCGAAAAAGCCCGGCCGGGACGACGCGGCTCACGCTGCCGCCCGCTGTTCTCACCAGCGAGCACGCTGCCTTCGTCGGCACGCTCCACGCGTTGCTGCTCGCCGAGGCCAACCCCGAGGTCGATGCCGCCGACGCCCACTGTCTCGCGACGATCGTCGCACACGCCTGTCTACGGCCGGATCACTTGTGGCGCGACCTCGGCCTGCGTGGCCGCGACGACGTCACGTGGATGCTCACGCGCTACTTCCCGGCGCTCGTCGAACGCAACGTCGACAATCTGCGCTGGAAGAAATTTCTCGCCGCACAACGCGCGTTGTCGCTCGGGTTAGCGCCCGGCCCCGCGCCGGGTTGTCCGGGCTGCGAAGACTACGGTTTCTGCTTCGCGCATCCCGTCTGAACCCTGGCTGTTCGCCGCCGGCCGGGGTGGCAGCGCAAGGCCGTTCGTGTATGCTCTCGCGCATGGCCGACACCGCAAAAACCCCACCTTCCGCCGCGAAAAAAACGGCGAAGACGCGCCCCGAAGTGCGCTTCAGAATGCGTATCCGTACCGCCGGCACCGTCGCGCTCGGACCGGGCAAAGTCGAGCTGCTCGAAGCCGTGCGGGAATTCGGTTCGATCTCGGCGGCCGCGCGCAGCCTCGACATGTCGTACCGGCGCGCATGGCTGCTGATCGACGAACTGAACCGCTCGTTGAAGTCGCCCGCCACGCATTCGGAGCAGGGCGGTCCGAGCGGCGGCGGCTGCACGCTGACGCCGGTCGGCGAAACCATCGTGCGGCTGTATCGGGACGTCGAGGAGGAGGCGCAACGCAGTTGCGCGAAGCAGATCGCCGAGTTGACGCGTCTGATCCGGACTTGAGCGGTTTGGCGTGGCGTCAGCGTTAGCGTTGCGCTCGCATCGGTCTTCAGCCGTTAACCGTGCCGCAGGCAGAATGCCGGCGCCGGCGCTTGCTCCAGTTGCGCGACGTGCTCCGGATGCAGCCGCGCCATCAATTCCACGAAGCTCGCCACGCTCGCCGTGCGCAACGGGTGATAGTCGATCTGGTGCCGCTCGCATACGCGCTTGAGCGTGTTCATCGAGTCGTGATCGACGCAATCCACCGGAAACACCACGATATCGGCGCCCGGCAGCGCGGCCGCGAGCAGGCCCTTGCGGTCTTCCACGCCGCCGTCGTGCACCAGCAGCTCGCCACCCGCGTTTTCCACCAGACGCTTTAACGCCGCATTCGAATTCGGCCGTCCGCCCACGTAGACGATGCGCTTGCCCTGCACGCTATCCAGGCTCGCACGGCGCGCGCCGTGGGTGGCGCCGGCGGCATCGACGGTTGCGCGTTCCAGTGCGTCGCATTCGCTTTGCACCAGCTTGAGCAGCTCAAGCGCGTGATCGTGGCGCTTGCGCAGCGTCAGCGCGGCTTCCTGTTCCTGCTGCACGCGTTGCTCCGCGGCTTCGCGGCGGCTGGTGTGGAGGGCCACGCGCTGATCGGCATCGTCGAGGCGTTCGCGTAGACGTTGCGTTTCGGCGGCGAGACCGGCGGCATCGGCCGGGAACTGGCGTGCCGCGTGCGCGCTGAGTTGCGCGATCTGCTCGTGCAGCGCGGCGATCGACGCGTCGCGCTGCACGCTCAGTTCATGCAGACGGCTTTGCTGACGCTCGATCTTCTCCTTCAGCGCCGCGTTCTCTTCCTCCAGCGCGACCAGCCGTCGAATGTCCGCGCGATTCGCGGCGCCCACCAGATGCGACAACATGTGCAGATCGCCGAACGCTTTCTGGCGCACGGGCAGCGTCGCGTGACGGTGCGTCATCACGGCCCAGTAGGCGGGCGGAATGTCGCCGCTTTTGAGGGCCTCGTCCCACAGCTTCAGCAGTTCGACATCGTCGGCGGCGTCGTCGAAACGGCGCAGCGCGCCTGCGTAGTGTTCGTCGAGCAGCTTGTTCAGCGCCTTGGCGCCCGCGCCGCCGGCCGTTGCCAGTTCGACCGCGTAATGGTGGATGTCGAGATCGCTGGCGTCGCGGCGGTCGAGGCTCGTGAATTTCGGCACCAGCTTGCGCAGCTCGTGCGTGGTCAGACAGGTGCCGATGATCGAGCAATGTAGATGGGCGTCGAGTTCGCTGAGCCGCGAGCGCCGCGCGGCAGCCGGTTGCGGCGGCGCCTTGGCGGGTGTGCAGCAGGCGTCGGCGGCGCGCAGACCGGTGCCGGCGCGGTCGTCGCCGGACAATTTGAGGCGGGAGGGCTGGGCGAGACGAAACGGGGGCGTGTGCATGAGGTCCTCGAATCCGGTTCGGGGTCAGTCGTGCTCGACGGGGACGGCGTGCCTCGTCATGTCGGTACGCGGATGTCCCGCGCTATGTTTGAGGCGATATAGCGATGGGCAAAAGAGCGCGTCATCTGTTTGGCTGGCGGTTTATTCGTTCGCGCCGGCGAGGGCGGCTTCGGTGAGCGAGTCGCGGCGAGCCGCAGCCGTTGCCCTTTCTGTCACTGCCGCCGCTGCTTTTGCCGTGGCGCCGCGACCGCGCGCCGGACGGGCCGCGCCGCGCGTGGCCGAACGCGGCAGGGCGTCGGCGGCCACCGGCGCGTGCTGTTCCAGCACATGGCCGACGCACAATCCGATGAAAGCGGCATCGAGCCGTTCAAGTTCGGCGACGACCTTGCGCAACGCGGTCAGATCGTTGCTGAACGCGTCCGAGAAAATCGCGTCGCGGAGTTGATCGGCGGAGCGGGCTTCCTCGATCGAGGCTTTCAGATCGGCGAGGCGCGCGAAGCCGACGGCGCGCGCACGTTCGGCGAGGATCGACAGCAACTGGTTGAAGGTCGGCGACCCCGAGGTGCCGACCGACGCGAAGTTCAACGGATCGGCGCTCAGCATCAGCACGAAGCGCTGCACGCTGCCGTAAAGCCGCCGGTAAGCGTCGACGACGTCGCGGATCGATTCCGCGCGGCCGCGCTCGGACGCCGATTTCACGGCGACGATGGTCGACGAGATCTCGTTGGCAAAGCGTTGGCGGCCGTTCGCCGGATCGGACTGAGTGGATCGACTGCGCACTGCTGATGGCTCCCGCTGGCGTGTTGGGCCTCGTGCGGCGCGGCGGAGAAGCCCGTTGCGCGCCGTTCGAGGCCGACCGTGATATTCGAGAGGATATAACGAAAGGCGAGCCGGGTGTGGAACCGAACGACCGTTTCCGTTGCGCGGGATCACAACATGGCGGCGGCGCTGCGATGTTGATGCGCCGCTCATCCCGCGCGGGCAAACGCGAGGAAAGCGTTGACCGCCGCCGCCTTCTCGTACTTCCGGTAGGCCAGTGCGATCTCCGACGCGATCGGTTTCCCCGCGATGTCGCGATACACGACCCCGGGCAGCGCGACGCATTCGGCGAGCGTATGCGGCACCACCGCGACCATCCCGCCGAGCGAGACACGGGCCAGTACCGACGCAAGCGTGCCGGGCCGTGGCCCGAGGCGCGGCGTGAAGCGGCCGCGCCGCGCGACTTCGAAGGTCGGCGCTTCCTGCTCGGGCAGCACGAAGCACTGGTCGCGCAGTTGCGCCGGCTTGATGCGTTCCGCCGACGCCGCCAGCGGGCAATCCGCCGGCAAGGCCAGCACGAAGCGGTCGCGATGCACGGTGACCGCCGCGATGCCGTCGGCGAGCGGCAGCGGCGGGCGCACGTAGGCGGCGTCCAGTTGACCGTCGCCGAGCATGGCGGCGACCGTGTCCATCGGCACTTCGCGGATCGACACGTCGACGCCCGGATGCGCGGCGCGAAATCCGCCGACCGAGCGTTGCAGCACGCCCGCATACGCGGCCGACGCGACGTAGCCGACCTCCACGCGCCCCAGTTCGCCACGCTCGGCGAGCAGCGCGCGCTCTTCGCCGCGGGCGAGATGATCGAGCGCGACGAGCGCCTCCGCGAGATACGCATGGCCCGCCGCGCTCAACGCCACCGAGCGCTTGGTGCGATGAAACAGCCGCACGCCGAGCAGCCGTTCGGCTTCCTGGATCAGCTTGGTCAGCGAGGGTGGGGCGATGCCGAGTTCGTCGGCGGCCCGCGAAAAATGGAGCTGCCTCGCGACGCAAACGAACGCGTGGATATGACGAAGTTCGAGTTGGCGCATAGGACTCGCTATTTCCAATCAGGTTAATTATGTTGCGATTCTATGCCAATGACAGGCAATAAATGGATCGCTAGGATGAACCCACTTGCCTCGATCCCGCGAACTTCGATCCCGCGAAGCGGGGTCAAGAACCGTTCCACCTTCGTCCACGCCTGCTCGCGCCCATGACTTCCGCCTCTCCCCGTTCCACCGCATCCCCTCCTGAAATCTCCCGGCACGCCGCCAGCCCCGCCTTCGTCCTCGCCACCGCCTCCGCGACCTGCGCGCTGATCGTGCTGGACACCAACGTCGTCGCCGTGTCGCTGCCGTCGATCGCGCGCTCGTTCCACGCCAGTTTCGCCGATGTCGAATGGGTGGTCAGCGCGTACATGGTCGCGTTCGCGTCGTGTCTGCTGCCTGCCGGCGCGCTGGCCGACCGTTTCGGCCGCAAGCGGATGCTGCTGCTCGGGCTCGCGGTGTTTTTCCTCGCGTCGCTCGGTTGCGGGGCGGCGCCTTCCGCGTTGCTGCTGAATCTCGCGCGCGGGGTCAAGGGCGTGGGGGCGGCCATGCTGCTCACGGCGGCGCTCGCGGTGATCGCCAACACCTTTCACGAGGGGCCTGCGCGGGTGCGCGCGTGGGCCGTCTGGGGCACCTGCATGGGACTCGCGACCACCATCGCGCCGCTGGTCGGCGGCGTGATCACGCAATGGCTCGGCTGGCGCTGGATCTTTCTGCTGAATCTGCCGGTGTGCGCGGTGCTGGCGTGGTGCGCGTCGCGCGCGATCGGCGAATCGCGCAACCCGCAACGCGGACCGCTCGATGCCGCCGGCGGCATCCTGTTCGGTCTCGCGCTGTCGCTCGGTATCTGGGCGCTGATCGAAGTGCCGGCCGACGGACTCGCGAGCCGCGCGACCGTCGTCAGACTCGCGGGTTGCGTGCTGCTGCTCGGCGCCTTCATCCAGGTGCAGCGCGTGCGCCGGCACGCGATGGTCGATCTCGCGCTGTTCCGCCAGCCGCGCTTCGTCGCCGGCGTGCTCGCGATGTTCGGCTACGCCGCCTGCGCGCAGGTGATGATGACGTTCCTGCCGCTCTATCTGCAGAATGCGTTCGGCCTGTCGGCGGTGGCGGCGGGCGTCGGCATGCTGCCGTTCGCGCTGGCGATGGTGGTCGGCCCGTACCTGGGCGCGCGTCTCGACAAGCGGCTTTCCGCCCCCGCGATGCTGTCGGCCGCGCTGCTGCTGATCGCGCTTGGCAATCTGCTGACGGCCTTCGTCGCGAGCGATGCGCGCTATGCATTCGTCGCCGTCGGCATGATCGTGACGGGGCTCGGCGCCGGCATGCTGAACGGCGACACGCAGAAAGCCATCATGGCCTGCGTGCCGCCGGAGCGGACCGGCATGGCATCCGGCATCAGCACGACGACGCGCTTCACCGCGATCGTCACGTCGGTCGGTGTGCTGGGCGCGGTGCTGGCGGCGCGCACGCAGGCGGCATTTATCGCCGACGCGCCGCGCACGCCGGCCGTCCAGACGGCGCTCGACGCGGGTTTCCTGTCCCGTGTGCTGGCGGGCGACGCCGCGCAAGCCACCGCGCAACTGGCGCCGGACGTGCGGCGCGCATTGATGTCGGCCGCGCAGGCGAGTTTCGCGAACGGATTCGCTGCCGCGCTGGCGTTGGCCGGCGCCGCCGCGGTGGTGATTGGCGTTGCGGTCTGGCTGCTGGCCGGGCGCGGCGCTTCAATGCAAACACCAGCGCAAACCCCCGCTCAACCGCAGGGCAAAATTGGGTAGAACTGTCAGGCGCCGCTCGCGCATGCCCCCACCCGCGCGATTTTCCGATATCTTGTGCAGCGTGCTCGCGGCCGCCTTCGCCGCGGAGCGCCACCGATCCAGCATTCCTCGCCAACCGGCATCGCACAAGACGAAAAAATGAGCGCATCCAACATCGAAGTGATCGAGCGGTTCTACACGGCATTCCAGCAGCGCGACGCCGAAGCCATGGCCGCCTGCTATGCCGGCGACGTGGTCTTCAGCGACCCCGTGTTCGGCGAATTACGCGGCGACGAGGCGCGCGACATGTGGCGTATGCTGGTTGCCCGCGCGCAGAATTTTTCGCTGACGTTCGACGGCGTCGAAGCCGACGAGCGCAACGGCCGCGCGCACTGGGTCGCGCGTTACCTGTTCAGCCAGACCGGCCGCGAGGTCGTGAACCGCATCGAAGCGCGTTTCGTGTTTCGCGACGGTCTGATCGCCGAACATCGCGATACCTTCGACCTGTGGTGGTGGTCGCGCCAGGCGCTGGGCATCAAGGGCGGCCTGCTGGGCTGGACGCCGATGATGCAGCGCGCGATCCGCGCGCAGGCGAAGAAGGGCCTCGAGCTTTACCGGAGCCGGCAGTTGCGGACCTGAGGCCAGCCGGCGCCGCTCGTACGCGGGTCGCGTGCCGGTCTTGCGCCGCTTTCGTGCCGCTCTCGTGCCGCTTGTCGCGCGCCATCGACCTGCTACATTAGTCCGTCACGCCGACGAAGCGAGGATTGTCATGCCCGTACTGGATTCCGCCTGGGAAGAATGGCTCAGCAGCAATGTCGCGCGCGGCTGCAGCGTGGATTCGATGGTCGAGTCGATGGTGCAGGCCGGCTTTGCGGCCGACGCCGCGCGCGCGGCGGTGCACCGCGCGGCCGGCCAGGACGCACAGGCCAGGATAGCGGCGGTTGCCGCGACCGAGGCCGTGCTGGCGAAAACCGCGCCGCGTACCTTCGAGTACGACGCGATGCCGGTCGCCGCCGGCAATGTGATTCACGCGTTCGACCGCGACGTGCGCGTCGTGATGCGTTGCGAGCGGCCGCAGGTGGTGGTGTTTGCCGACGTGCTGTCGCCGGAGGAATGCGCGGAGATGATCGAGCGTTCGCGGCATCGGCTGAAACGTTCGACGATCGTGAATCCGGACACCGGCAAGGAGGACGTGATCCGCAACCGCACCAGCGAAGGCATCTGGTACCAGCGCTGCGAAGACGCGTTCATCGAGAAGCTGGACCGCCGGATTGCCGCCTTGATGAACTGGCCGGTCGAAAACGGCGAGGGTCTGCAGATTCTGCATTACGGCGTGACCGGCGAATACCGTCCGCATTTCGACTATTTCCCGCCCGACCAGCCCGGCAGCGCGGTGCATACCGCGGAGGGCGGCCAGCGCGTGTCGACCCTGGTGATCTACCTGAACGACGTGCCCGGCGGCGGCGAAACGATTTTTCCCGAAGCGGGCCTGTCGGTCGCCGCGAATCAGGGCGGCGCGGTGTATTTCCGCTATATGAACGGTCAGCGCCAGCTCGACCCGCTGACCCTGCACGGCGGTTCGCCGGTGCTTCACGGCGACAAGTGGATCATGACCAAGTGGATGCGCGAACGCGCGTACGGGTGACGGCCGATGCGGGCGTGACCGGCGCCGCCGCCGCAGCGTCTCGCTGATGAGCCGCTCATGCTTCGAACCGGCGTTGGCCTCGTGACCTAGTCGACCGTCCGTCCGATGGAAGCCGTCGCGGTGGCTGTAGCCGTCGCGGCTTCGGCCGATCCCGCCAGCAACTGTTTCAACGCCGTCCGGCCGCTCGTGTAACCCATGCGCAGAATCATCATGCCGATCGCCGCGCCCGCGACGTGATCGAGCACCGGCACGCCGGCGAGACTGCCGGCCAGTCCAAGTGTCGCGACGAGCGCCGAGACGGCGTCCACGCGCGCATGACAGGCGCTGGCCATCAGCATCGCCGAATCGGTACGGCGCGCTTCGGCGCGCAGATAGCGGAACAGCACTTCCTTGGCGATCGTGACGAAGCCGCTGATTGCCAGCGCGCCGATATACATCGCGTTGCTGCCGCTCAGCGTCGACGTTTGCGCGACGCTGTTCCATAGCATTTCGATGGCGGTAACGCCCAGCACGGCGGCGATGAACAGCGACGCCAGCGCCTGTTCGGTGCCGCCATTCGCATCACGCTGCGCGGTGCCGCGTTGCCGTGTGGTGAGGTACAGCACGACCAGCACGACGCCGTCGGCGGCAAGGTCGCTCAACGTATGGATGCCGTCCGCGAACAGCCCGTCCGAATGCGCGGTCAGGCCGATGGCGATCTGCATCGCGCAAAGGAAGGCGTTGAGCAGTGCGCTCGTGGAGGCGGCCTTAAACAAGATGGCCGCCGGAAAGAACCTGACTGCGGCAGTCGCGCACGGGAAGCTGGGACATTGGCTGGGGACCGTTTCTTCTGTTGTCGCAGCAAAGTACCCGGCCAACGTGGCACGCGCATGACAGCGGGTCAGGGCGTCCGGTAGATATCCGGGTTATGCAGTTCCATATAGCGCTCCGGATTCGCGAGGCTGGTGAAGCCGTGCGGCGCATACACGTGGTGCGCGTCGCTCGTGACCAGCACGACGCGGCGCAGTCCCTTGACCGACGGACTCGCGAAGATGTGCTTCATCAACGCCGACGCGACGCCCTGGCCACGATGCGCGGGCAGCACGAAAACGTCGCACAGGTACGCGAAGGTCGCCTCGTCGGTGATGAGCCGCGCGAAGGCGATCTGGTTGCCGTCGCGATAGGCGCCGAAACACTGCGAGCCCGCGACCGCGCGCTCGAACGTGTCGCGCGGCATGCCCTTGGCCCACGCGGTCTGCTGCGACAGAAACGTGTAGATCATTTCGAGGTCGAGTTCGTTTTTGTCATTCGACAGGCTCAGATCGTTCGATTGCACCGCGAGTCTCCTGCTGTTTTTTCTGGATTGATGGATACCGTTGAGCGTCGTGAAGCGCGCCGCCGCGCTTCATCCCTTGGCCGGGTCTTCCGTGCCGCGCGAGCCGCCGCCGATGCTTTGTCCCGCGTTATGCGGCAGCCCCCAGTAGCCGATCACCGACACCAGCGTCAGCACGCCCGCGGCAAGGAACGCGAGGCGGAAGTCGTCGAGCGTGAACACGCGGCCCGTCGTTTCGCCGTTGACGAACGCCGCCGCGCGCAACGCCACTGCGCCGAATGCGATGCCGAGGCCGATCGTCATCTGCGCGGCCGCGCTCCACAGCGTGCTGGCCGCGCTCATCTGCGGCTGCGCGACATCGGCATAGGCGAGGGTGGCGAGCGTGGAGAACTGCATCGAGCGCGCCACGCCGTAGACGAACACGACGATCAGCACCAGCGCGAGCGGCACGTTCGGCGTCAGCAGCCCGCATGCGACGATGAAGATGCCGGCGATCGTCACGTCGACGATCGACACCATGCGAAAGCCGTAGCGTTGCAGAATGCGCGTGGTCAGCGCCTTCATGCCGAGGTTGCCGAGCGCGCTCGCGAGCAGCAGCAGGCCCGACTTGAACGCCGACAAACCGAAGCCCACCTGGAACAGCAGCGGCATCAGATACGGCACCGCGCCAATGCCGATGCGCGTGAACGAACCCGTCACCACGGTCACGGAAAACGTCGGAATCTTCAGCGTCGACACGTCGATCAGCGGATGCGGATGACGCTTCGCGTGCTGGAACGCGACCACGCCCATCAGCAGACCGAACACGATCACCGCGCCGGCCACCCACGGATTCTCGCCGGGCTGGCTCGCGAGTTCGGCGCCGTACAGGATCGCGGTCAGGGTCGTGCCGCTCAGCAGCAGACCGGCCACGTCGAGCGGCTTGCGCTCCGTGCCGCGCAGGTTCGGCACCAGCGCGAGCGCCACCGCCATCGCGGCCAGACCGAACGGCACGTTGAGCAGGAAGATCCAGCGCCACGACGCGTAGGTGGTGATGAAGCCGCCGACCGGCGGCCCGATCACCGGCGCGGCGATGGCCGGCCACGTGATGGTCGAGATCGCCTGCATCATGCGGCTCTTCTCGGTGCTGCGGACCACGATCAGACGGCCCACCGGCACCATCATCGCGCCGCCCATGCCTTGCAGCAGACGCGCGGCGGTGAATTCGACGACGTTCTGCGACAGTCCGCACAGCACCGAGGCCACCGTGAACACGCCGATCGCGCTGAAGAACACGGTGCGCGAGCCGCAGCGGTCCGCGACCCAGCCGCTCGCCGGAATGAAAATGGCAAGCGCCAGCATGTAGGCCGTCATGCCGAGACTGAGGCTATTGGGGCCGACGCCGAACGAGTGCGCCATCTGCGGCAGTGCGGTGGCGATCACCGTGGTGTCGAGATACTCCATGAAGAAGGTGGCCGCGACGATGTACGGCAGCCAGCCGATGTGCGCGTTGCGCGTCTCGCTGGTGCTCATCGCGCGGACCTCGCGGTGGGCTTGACGGGCGCGATTGCCGCGGCGGCGCCGACGGCAAAGCGCTGCGTGGCGCGCAGGCGGCAGGCGCGAATCCGGATGGGCTTCATGTTCTTGCGACGACCTTTCGAATGCGGAGCGGCGTCACGTGGCGGAGGTGGGCTGGCGGCAAGCGCGGCCCGCACGGTGACGCAGCGGTGGAAAGGCGGCCTTGCGCCGCCAGCCTTGCATCGTAACGCAACAGCGCCGCTTGTATCGTCGAGGATTGCCGTAGCGTTGGAGCGCGGCGGGCCGACTTCGGTCGATGTCGATCAGGATCGGCCGACATCGCGCAATGTCGTTCCGCCACGCCGCGGTATGACGATGCCGCTCAGTCCTTTGCCGCGTACTCGCGGTCGAGCTTGTCGTACAGCGGCTTGTTGACGAGCCGCTGACGCTCGCTGAACGGCGCGACCAGCGTCGCGTCCTCGTCGAGACGGCCGTTGCTCTTCAGCGTGCCGAGCGCGCGCTGCATGCCGAGCACCGCGCCCTGCAACGCCGCGTTCGCGTACAGCACGATGCCGTAGCCGAGCTTGCCGAGCGCCTCGCGCGACTGCACCGGCGTCTTGCCGCCGATCACGATGTTGATCAATTGCGGCGTGTCGAACAGCGACGGCAAACGTTCGATGTCGGCCAGCGATTCCGTCGCCTCGATGAACAGAATGTCGGCGCCGGCTTCGATGAAACGATGACCGCGCTCGATCGCGTCCTCGATGCCGTGGACCGCTGCCGCATCGGTGCGCGCCATGATCTGCAGATTGCCGTCCTCGCGGGCATCGACCGCCGCGCGGATCTTGCCGGCCATCTCGCTCGCGCCGATCACCTCCTTGCCGGCGAAGTGGCCGCACTTCTTCGGCATGATCTGGTCTTCGAACTGGATCACGTCGGCGCCGCTGCGTTCGAGCACGCGCACGGTCTGGCGGACGTTCAGCGCATTGCCGAAGCCGGTGTCAGCGTCGACGATCAGCGGCAGCGCGACCGCGTCGCGAATCCGCGCGGTGTGCTCGGCGACTTCCGCGAGGCCGATGAAGCCGAGGTCGGGCAGCCCGAGCGACATGTTCGTCACGCCCGCGCCGGTGATGTAGATCGCCTCGAAGCCGGCGTCCTCGATGACGCGAGCGCTCATCGCGTTGAACGCGCCGGGTACGAGCAGGCCCTGGCGGGCTGCGACTTTGGCGCGGAACGCGGCGCGGCGGGTGGCGGAAGTGGTCATGGCAAGGTGTCTCCGGTGATGAAGGCATGAGTGTGTCGCGAGGCGCGGCGTTCAAGCGCCGTCGAGGCGACGGCTGCGGCCATTTGTGCAGGAAGCATGCCATTGCGTGGCCGGGCTGCGTTTGTTTTTAATTTGTTTTTGTTAATCAATGAATTAGCGCATATGGAACGCATGAAGGCGTTCGTGGCACAATGCTGGAACGGTTCCGTGAAACGTTTCATGGAACGTTTCAACGTTTTCGCGCGGAGTGCCGGGATGTCCACTTTCACGTCGTTTCCCGCTTTGCCGCCGACCACCAGCCGGCCGGGCGTCGCACTGGTCAGTATCAGCCGCTTGCAGTCGCTTTGCGAGACGGTCGCGCCGCGCTACGCGGAGCAGGCGCGCTTCTTTTCGGTTCGCGAAGGCTACGGCGCGGCGGTCGCGACCCTGCAAGCCTATGTGGACGCCGGCTCGGTCGACGTCGTCCTCGCCGCGGGATCGAACGGCGCGTATCTGCGCGACAACCTGAACGTGCCGGTCGTGATGGTCAAGGTGAACGGCTTCGACGTGCTGAGCGCGATCACGCGCGCCACCACCACATGGCCCGGCGCGCAGATCGGCCTCGTGCTGCATGAAACGATCTCGCACGAGCTTGCCGATCTGACCGGCTGGCTGAAGGTCGGGCTGAAACAGCGGGCGTACCGTTCCGTCGATGAGGTACGGCTCGCCGTCGGCAATCTCGCCGACGAGGGGTGCAGCGTGATCATCGGCCCGGGCATGGCATGCGATGTCGCGCAGCAGGCCGGGCTCGCCAGCGTGTTCCTGTATTCGCTCGGCGCGGTCGAGGAGGCCTTCGAGCGCTCGGTGGAACTGGCGCGCGTCAGCCGCCAGAAGGAAGCGAAGCGCGAGCGGCTGAACACGATCGTCGGCCATCTGCGCGACGGCGTCGCCGCGTTCGACGACGCCGGCCAGCTCGAAGCCGTCAACCCGGCGATGCTGGAACTGCTCGGTGTGGATCGCGCGGGAGACGCGCCGTTCGGCGGGCGCGATCCGGACGTGGCCGCGCAGGTCGCGCGCGCCGTCGGTCCGTGGCTGCGGGAGATGAACGATCGGCACGACCCGGCCCGGCGGATCGAAGAACGGATCGAACAGATCGGCGGGCGCGCGTTGATCGTCAACTGCGTGCCGGTCATGGAGCAGGGTGTGCGTTCGGGATCGGTGGTGACGGTGCAGGATGCGCTCGTCGCGCAGCGCATCGACCGTTCGCTGCGCACCAGCCAGCGGCCGAAGCAGCTGGTCGCGCGGCATCATCTGGACGATCTGGTGGGCCAATCGGCGGCGCTCGAACGCGTGCGGCGCCTTGCGCGCGCGGGCGCCGCGCACGACGCCACGGTGCTCCTCACCGGCGAAAGCGGCACCGGCAAGGAACTGGTCGCGCAGGGCATTCACAATGCCAGCCGGCGGCGCGGCAATCCGTTCGTCGCGTTCAATTGCGCGGCGTTGCCCGAAGGTTTGATCGAAAGCGAGCTGTTCGGCCACGAGGAAGGCGCGTTCACCGGCGCGCGGCGCGGCGGCAAGCCGGGGCTTTTCGAGATCGCGCACACGGGCACGATCTTTCTCGACGAAATCGGCGAAATGCCGGCTGCGTTGCAAAGCCGTCTGCTGCGCGTGCTGCAGGAACGCGAGGTGATGAAGCTGGGCGCCGGACGCGCGACGCCGGTCGACGTGCGGGTCATCGCCGCCACGCATCGCGATCTGCACGCGCTGGTCGAGCAGGGCGCGTTTCGCGCGGATCTGTATTTCCGGCTGAACCTGCTTCAGATAGAATTGCCGCCGCTGCGCGAACGGCGCGGCGACGTTGCCAATGATGTTGCCAATGACGTCGCATTACTCGCGCGCCATCTGTTGAAGCGCGGCGCGCTGCACCATGGGCTGCCGGAAGCGGCGCTGGAACGGATACTCGCGTTCCTCGCGCCCTTGTTCGACGGCTACGCGTGGCCCGGCAACGTGCGGGAGCTGGAAAATCTGCTGGCGCGCGCCGCGATTTATCTCGGCGACGGGGCGGGCACCACGGGTTCGGCGGCTTCTGACGGCAGTTCGGCCGCGGGCGCCAAACCGGACGCGATGCCGGGCGAAGACTGGCAGGCGGTGTTCCCCGAGTTCGGGCGGATGAGGCAGGCGGCGCGTGAAGCCGATACCCGTCTCGCGTTACACTCGCGTACTACCGGTCTTCCTGGTAACGGCGACGCAGCAACGGCCAAACCGGCGTTGCCTCGCTCGACACCGACCCGCGAGGACGTCATGCGCGCCCTCGAATCGACCGGCGGCAACCGCGCCGCGGCGAGCCGGGCGCTCGGCATCGGCCGCACGACGCTTTGGCGGCTGATGAAAACCTGAGTGAATTCAATGCGATAGTCACTACCCGCGAAATAAATAGCGTCAGACTATCATAATCATTAAAACAATCCGCTTTACCTATTAAGCGTCGTCTGAGATACTTACTCCACTTTCCAACCACTCAGAAAGAGGACTCAGTAAATGCCGATCATCAACACTCAAGTCAAACCGTTCAAGGCACAGGCTTACCACAACGGCGATTTCGTGACCGTCACTGAAGAAAGCCTGAAGGGCAAGTGGTCGGTTTTCGTTTTCTACCCGGCTGACTTCACCTTCGTTTGCCCGACGGAACTGGGTGACCTGGCTGACCGCTACGCCGAATTCCAGAAGCTCGGCGTGGAAATCTACAGCGTGTCGACCGATACGCACTTCACGCACAAGGCTTGGCACGACACGTCGGACACGATCCAGAAGATCAAGTACCCGATGCTGGCCGACCCGACGTTGACCATCTCGCGCGCTTTCGACGTGCTGATCGAGGAAGAAGGCCTGGCGCTGCGCGGCACGTTCGTGATCAACCCGGAAGGCGAGATCAAGCTGAGCGAAGTGCACGACAACGGCATCGGCCGTGACGCAGGCGAACTGCTGCGCAAGGTGCAGGCTGCACAATACGTCGCCGCTCACCCGGGCGAAGTCTGCCCCGCCAAGTGGACGCCGGGCGCTGAAACGCTGACCCCGTCGCTGGACCTGATCGGCAAGATCTAAGGTTTCGCGTGCATGCCGCCCGCTTCGCGGGACGGCATGCGGCAGCCCGCAGCACCCGCAGTCGGCGCCTCAGGGCGCATCAAGACGCATCGCCGCGCGGATCGTTAGATACAGCGATTTGCGCGTCCCCGGGCCTCACGCTTCCTATCCGGATGCGTGGCGGCGCCGGGAAACCAATACCCATCGTCACGGAATCGAATCGCCATGCTTGATGCCAATCTCAAGACTCAACTGAAAACGTACCTCGAAAAGGTTAGCAGGCCTATTGAGATCGTCGCGTCGCTCGACGACAGCGCAAAATCGCAGGAGCTGCTGGCATTGCTGAACGATATCGCGACGTTGTCGGAGCGCGTCAGCGTGATCGAGCGGCGCGGCGACAGCGAGCGCAAGCCGTCGTTTTCGATCGGCGAGCCGGGCAAGGAAACGGGCATCCGTTTCGCCGGTATTCCGATGGGACATGAATTCACGTCGCTGGTGCTGGCACTGCTCCAGGTCGGCGGCCATCCGGTCAAACTCGACGATGCGGTGATCGAGCAGATCCGCAATCTCGACGGCGACTATCAGTTCGAAACGTATTTTTCGCTGTCATGCCAGAACTGCCCGGAAGTCGTCCAGGCGCTGAATGTGATGGCGTTGCTCAACCCGCGCATCCGCCACGTGGCGATCGACGGCGCGTTGTTCCAGAACGAAGTCGAAGCGCGCCAGATCATGGCGGTACCGACCATGTTCATGAACGGCGAAGTGTTCGGCCAGGGGCGCAGCGGCGTGAAGGAAATTCTCGCGAAGCTCGACACCAATGCCGGTGCGCGTGCCGCGAAAGAGCTCGAGAAGAAACCGGTGTTCGATACGCTGATCGTCGGCGGCGGCCCGGCCGGCGCGGCGGCGGCGATTTACTCGGCGCGCAAGGGCATTGCGACGGGCGTGGTGGCCGAGCGCTTCGGCGGTCAGGTGCTGGATACGCTGGCCATCGAGAACTTCGTCTCGGTGACGGAAACCGAAGGGCCGAAGTTCGCCACGGCGCTGGAGCAGCACGTGAAGGCGTACGAGGTCGACATCATGGACGTGCAGCGCGCCGAGGCGCTGATTCCGGGGCGCATCCACGAGGTGCGTCTGGCCAACGGCGCGGTGCTCAAGGCGAAGACGATCGTGCTGGCCACCGGCGCGCGCTGGCGCGAAATCAACGTACCGGGCGAGCGCGAATATCGCAACCATGGCGTGGCGTACTGCCCGCATTGCGATGGGCCGCTGTTCAAGGGCAAGCGCGTCGCGGTGATCGGTGGCGGCAATTCGGGCGTCGAAGCGGCGATCGATCTCGCGGGGATCGTGCGTGAAGTGACGCTGCTGGAATTCGGCGCCACGCTGCGGGCGGACGAAGTGCTGCAACGCAAGCTGCGTAGCCTGTCGAACGTGAAGGTCGTGACCCAGGCGCAGACCACCGAAATCACCGGCGACGGCAAGAAGGTCAACGGTCTGGTCTACAAGGACCTGAGTTCGGGCGAGGTGAAGAGCGTCGAACTGGAAGGCGTGTTCGTGCAGATCGGTCTGGTGCCGAATACCGAGTGGCTGAAGGGCACGATCGAGTTGTCGAAACACGGCGAGATCGTCGTCGATGCGCGCGGCGCGACGTCGGTGCCCGGTGTGTTCGCGGCGGGCGACGTGACCACGGTGCCGTTCAAGCAGATCGTGATCGCGGTGGGCGAGGGCGCGAAGGCATCGCTGAGCGCGTTCGATCACCTGATCCGTCACGGCGATGAAGTCGATGCCGAGAGCGAGGCCGAGGTTGAGGCTGCGGTTTGATGATGTGGCTGTAGTTGGTTGAGTAGTGAAGCGGCGGCCTTTGGGCCGCCGTTTTTATTTGGTGAATCGGTGACAGGCAAAGAAGGTCAGCTTCAGAACCTTGCTGCGGGCGGCGTACGTGGGGAGGGCGATCAAGGCTTAGCAGCAGGAGCGGCTGTCACCGCAACAGGGCGGCTGCTACGGAAGTTTCATCACAAAAGTGCCGCCACAAAAACCAACGGCTGCCTTTCGGCAGCCGTCGCATGCGGGATTCTCTATCTTGCCTTGCGGCAGAATTTCCATTCCAGATGGAACCCGGTTGCCCGGGCGGCGCTACGTTTTTCGCACCCGCTCGTACGTAGTTTTGAAGCGCCGTTATATGAATCCACGTGCGGGCGGTCAAGCGCCAGGCCGTAGCAACGAACATCGCGCACTTATCGCAGCGCCCCCGAACACCCGTTTCATTCGCACGCTCGAACCACGTACGGCAAGCCGCACCCGGACCAGCCATGTTTGGAGACTCCCACCTGGCGCAATTCCTTGGCGATCCTGCATGTCAGGCCATATAAATCTGGGAGTCGGAAAAGACCCATCGACTCATGCGCCGCTCGTCCACCGCCGCGGCCTATGCGGGCGACATAAAACAAGGAGGGAGACAATGGCAACATCGCGAGCGGCCCCCGCGCGGTGGGTCGACAGCAAACGCTATCTGTGGCTGCTCGGCGCGCTCACGATCACCTTGCCGCTGCATGCCGCGAATCTGGCGTTGCACACCGGCTGGCATATCTTCTGGTGGTTCGGCCCGATCTTCGTATTCGGCATCATTCCACTGCTCGATTATCTGATCGGCGACGACGCCAGCAATCCGCCCGAGGACGTCGTGCCGACGCTCGAAAAAGAGCGCTATTACCGGCGCGTCGTGTATCTCGCCACCGTCATCGAATACATCTCGTTCTTCGGCGCCGTGTGGGTCGTCGGTACGCATGCGCTGACGTGGTACGACTATCTCGGCTTCGCGCTGTCGCTGGGCGCGGCGACCGGCGTGTCGATCAACACCGCGCACGAGTTGGGTCACAAAACCGACCGCTTCGAACGCTGGCTCGCGAAGATCACGCTCGCGCCCGTCTGCTACGGCCATTTCTTCGTCGAACACAATCGAGGCCATCACGTTCGCGTGGCCACGCCGCCCGATCCGGCCAGCGCCCGCTACGGCGAATCGTTCTGGGCGTTCCTGCCGCGCACGGTATTCGGCAGCATCGCCTCTGCGTGGCGGCTGGAAAAACATCGGCTGGAACGGCTCGGCAAATCGCCGTGGACCTTGCGCAACGAAGTCCTGCATTCGTGGGCGATGACCGCCGTTCTATGGGGCGCGCTGATCGCGCTATTCGGCAAGGTGGTGATTCCGTTCCTGCTGCTGCAGGCGGTGTATGGCGCGTCGCTGCTCGAAGTGGTGAATTATCTGGAGCACTACGGCCTCGGCCGCAAGCAACTGGCGAGCGGGCGCTACGAGCGTTGCCAGCCGCAGCATTCGTGGAACAGCAACCGCATCGTGACGAATCTTTTCCTGTATCAGTTGCAGCGTCACGCCGATCATCATGCGAATCCGACGCGGTCGTATCAGGCGTTGCGCCATTTCGACGACGCGCCGCAATTGCCGTCCGGTTACGCGACGATGATCATGTTCGCGTATATACCGCCGCTGTGGTTTCGCGTGATGAATCCGCGCGTCGTGGCGCACTATGGCGGCGACATGACGCAGTCGAATATCCGTCCGGCGATTCGCGAGCGGGTGTTGGCGCAGTTCGCTCACTAGACACATCGCTCATCGAGCCTCGCGCAAAATAAAAGCTCGCCGGCATTTCGCCGGCGAGCTTTTTTCAGCTTCACTGTTCAACGCATTGCGTCAGGAAAGCACCCGCGCAATCGATCAGGCCCACAACGCGGACGTCTCGATGTTGCGCAGATCGAACACCAGCACTTCGGCATCCTGTCCGTGCGAGAAGTCGAGCACCTGTTCGTCGCGCACTCGCGCACCGTCGCCTTCGCCGAGTTCGACGCCGTTCACCGTCACGCTGCCGCGCGCCACGTGGATGTACGCGTAACGGTCCGCCGCCAGTTCGAGCCGCGCGCTTTCGTCGCCGTCGAACAAGCCGGCGTAGACGCGCGCATCCTGCTGCAATACCAGCGAATCCTCGGCGCCATCCGGCGACATCACGAGACGCAGCGCGCCGCGCTTCTGATCCGCGCTGAAGTGGCGCTGCTGATAACGCGGCGTCGTGCCGTTTTGCGCCGGCGCGATCCAGATCTGCAGGAAGTGCACCGGGTCGCTCTTCGAATGGTTGTATTCGCTATGCGCGACGCCGGTCCCCGCGCTCATCAACTGGATGTCGCCGGGGACGATCACCGAGCCGGTGCCCATCGTGTCCTTATGCTCCAGCGCGCCTTCCAGCACGTACGAAAAAATCTCCATGTCGCGATGCGGATGCTTGCCGAAACCCTGTGCCGGCGCGACGCGGTCGTCGTTGATCACGAGCAGGTCGGAGAAGCCGTTCTGCTTCGGATCGTGATAGTGCGCGAAGGAAAACGTGTGACGCGAGCTGAGCCAGCCGTGCTCCGCGCGGCCGCGTTGATTGGCGTGTCGAATGTCGAGCATGTTTTTCTCCTGGTTTGTGCGATCCGGCCCGTCGTGGCCGTCGATCCATGAACGACAGTTTAGGTCAATTGGGATGGATATAATCGCGTGAAAACCGGAAACAATGTCACGATGGAGTGGACAATATATGCAGCTCGACGACATGCGGATTTACGTCGCGACGATCGACGCCCACAGCTTCACGGCCGCGGCGAACCGGCTGTCGCTGTCGAAACAGTTCGTGAGCCGCCGCGTGATGGCGCTGGAGGAAGCGCTCGGCGTGCAGTTGTTGATCCGCAATACGCGCAAGCTGGCCGTCACCGAACTCGGCCAGGAGTTCTACGAGCGCGCGCGGCGCATCCTCGGCGAAGTCGACGACGCCGAGCAGGCCATGTCGAGCCGCCGTGCCGGTCCGCGTGGACTGGTGCGGGTGAGTGCGCCGATGTCGTTCGGCATGATGCATCTGTCGCCGCTACTCGCGCTGTTCCTGCGCGAGCACGGCGAGGTGCGGGTGGACATGGAGCTCAGCGACCGCACCGTCGACGTGATCGGCGAAGGCTTCGACATGGCGATCCGGATCGGCACGCTGGCGGACTCCACCCTGATCGCGCAGAAACTGGCGGATCTCAGGATGGTGGCGTGCTGCAGCCCCGGCTACCTGCGGCGCCGCGGCCAGCCCGCGACGCCCGCCGATCTGGCGCGGCATGCGTGCCTGGTTTATGGCCACGGCGGCGCGGTGAGCTGGGAGTTCCTGATGGGCGGCGCGCTGAAGAGCGTCGAAGTGCACGGGCCGTTGCGCGCCAATAACGGCGACCTGATTCGCGACGCGGCCGTCGCTGGAATCGGGATTGCGCGGCTGCCGGACTTTATCGTCGCCGACGCGCTGAGCCGGGGTTTGCTGGTGACCGTGCTCGACGACTACCTGCCCGCGCGGACGAGCGTCCACGCGGTGTATCCGCAGCATCGGCAAAGCTCGCTCGCGATCCGCGCGTTCGTCGATTTTTTAAAAACCGGCTTGCCTGCGCGCCTCGCGGCCGGGGCGTAGACAACCCTCAACCGTCGCGGAAAATAAAGCTGTAGCCGTTCAACGCCGGCACACCGCCCAGATGCGCGTACAACACGCGCGAGCCCGCCGGAAACTCGCCGCGCTGGGTCATCTCGATCATCCCGTGCATCGACTTGCCTTCGTACACCGGGTCGGTCAGCACCCCTTCCAGGCGCGCGCAAAGACGGATCGCCTCCAGCGTGCCGTCGTTCGGCAAACCGTATTCCGGACCGCCGAAGCGCTCGTCGAGCGCCACGTCCGCGCCGGTGATGTCGCGGCCAAGTTCCACCTGTTCCGCCGTGCGTTTCGCGATCCGCGTGATCTGCTCGCGCGTTTGCGCGGGCTTCGCGGAGGCATCGATGCCGATGACGCGGTCGGCACGGCCGTCCTCGGCGAAACCGACGATCATGCCCGCCTGCGTGCTGCCCGTCACCGAACACACAACGACGTAGTCGAACCTGAAGCCGAGTTCCGCTTCCTGCTGGCGGACTTCTTCCGCGAAGCCGACGAAGCCGAGGCCGCCCAGCGGATGATCCGAGCAGCCGGCGGGAATCGCGTAGGGCGTGCCGCCGGCTTCGCGCACGCTTTGCAGCGCGTCCTCCCAGCTCTTGCGGAACCCGATGTCGAAACCGTCCGGCACAAGCCGCACGTCCGCGCCAAGAATGCGCGACATCTGGATATTGCCGACGCGGTCGTACACCGCATCCGAGTAGTTGACCCAGTTCTCCTGCACGAGCACGCACTTCATGCCGAGGTGGGCGGCCACGGCGGCCACCTGGCGGGTCTGGTTCGACTGGATTCCGCCGATCGACACCAGCGTGTCGCAACCCTGCGCGAGCGCCTCGGGGATCAGATATTCGAGCTTGCGTGTCTTGTTGCCGCCGAACGCGAAGCCGCTGTTGCAGTCTTCGCGCTTTGCATAGAGCTGTACCTTGCCGCCAAGGTGGTCGCTCAGGCGCTTGAGCGGCTGGATCGGCGTCGGTCCGAAAGTGAGGGGGTAGCGGGGGAATCGTTGCAGGTTCATGGCAGCTCCGTGGGTGCTTTGGGTGCTTCAAGTGCTTTAGGGGCGCGGCTGGAAGTCGGCGCGTCGAACCTCATGGTAGGTAAAAGCGCGAGAAATGAGCTTGCGAAAAAAACTGCCGGCACTTAAGTTTGAAAAATACATCTCGTGATTGTTTTAATAAAAAAATGTTCGACCGCCAATGAACGCAACAAAAATTCGCCGTAGCGCAACGAAGCGAGCGAGCCCGCCAGCGCCGGCAAGAACCCCGGCCCGGCCGGAATCCCATGCCACCGTTGCCGCGGTCCCGGCCGACCCGCTCCAGTCGCTCGACCGCATCGACCGCGCGATCCTTCGGCAACTACAGGCCGATGCGTCGATCTCGAACGTCGCGCTGGCGGCGAAAGTCAAACTGAGCGCGCCGGCCTGTCTGCGACGCGTCGAGCGGCTTAAAACGTCGGGGCTGATTCGCGGCGTGGTCGCATTGATCGATCCGAAGGCGGCCGGGGCGGGAATGCTGGTGATCATCGGCGTGGTGCTCGATCGCTCGACGCCGGAGTCGTTCGCCGCCTTCGAGAAAGCCGCGCAGAAAGTGGCCGGCTGCATGGAGTGCCACGTGGTGACGGGCGAGTTCGACTATTTCATGACGATCCGCACGCGCGACAGCGACAGCTTCAACCGGCTGCACGCCGAACAACTGCTGTACCTGCCCGGGGTGCGGCAAATCCGCTCGTTCATGGTGCTCAAGGAAATCCTCTCGACCACGAAATTTCCGCTCTAGCGCGCTCGCCCGAGGAAAAACGCGCGCATGCTGTCATAAACGCCGCCGCCGTGCGACCAACCGTCGAGACCACTCGTGGATGGCGGCGTGCGCCTGACCGGGTGAACGGCACGGACTTTCCGAGGGGCGATCATCATGACTTGCAACAGACGGACTTTCTTCAGGTTTCTCGGCGCGGCGTCGCTGGCGGGCGGCGCATCGGCGTGGGGCGGGGCACGTTCAGCGGCCGCGGCGGACACGAGCACGGCAGCGGCGTTCGAGGTGTCGCACAGCGATGCCGAATGGCACAAGCTGCTGAGCGACGCGCAATACCGCGTGCTGCGGGAGGCGGGCACGGAGCGTCCGTTCAGCAGCCCCTTGAACGACGAGCACCACGCCGGCACTTTTTCCTGCGCGGGGTGCAGACTGCCGCTGTTTTCGTCGAAGACCAAGTTCGACAGCGGCACCGGCTGGCCGAGTTTCTATCAGCCGCTCGATCACGCTGTCGTCACGCGCACGGACAAATCGTTCGGCATGGTGCGCGACGAAGTGCTGTGCCGTCGTTGCGGCGGCCACCTCGGTCACGTATTCGACGATGGGCCGAAGCCGACCGGCCTGCGCTATTGCATGAACGGCCTCGCGATGACGTTCGCGCCTGGGTCGGCGGGAACGAGTTAGACGGGCCGAACCCGCGACGAACCGTGCCGCGCGCTTCGCGAGTCGAGCGACGCGCGCCCACACGTCAGCGCACAACCACGGCATCACCGCACCACCGCACCACACCACCGCCCGGTTCTGCCTTCGGGCGCGTCCTCCTCGCCATTCCCTCCCATCGCCCCTCGCAACCCGAAGCCTCGCTCCACCGTTCAGGCCCGCAATTTGCACTAGCGTGTCGGTCGGCAAATCTTTCGCACACGATTGCTCGTACTAAAGCCCGTTTTACGGCTTGCCGGTCTGGTTGGGCATCGTGTTTTGCCGGATAGTGCGAGTCACTGGCTGAAAAAATTACAGGCTGCCCGGTTGGGCGGCGATCGTCCGGATGCCGCCTGGCCATGGCGGCTCCGGGCGAAAAACATAACCCTCTTCGCGACAGGCGAAATTCGGAGGCTTCTGGTGTTGAACAGCCGTAGAAAGCGGATCGGCATGATCCGCAATAAACAAACAAGCATCGCGGCAACGTCTCTGATGGCCGTGACCCTCGGCGGCATTGGCATCGTGCCGGATTCGGCGATGGCGCAAACGCCGTCGCCGCTCAACGAATGGCAGTACTCGGTCGGCATTCCGCTGCAGAAGATGTGGCAGCCGAACATTCCCGACTGGCAGGTGCGCTTCGGCGCGGCCGCGTCGTTCCAGCCGCGCTACGAAGGTTCGGACCGTTACCACATGATGGGCGGCCCGAGCATCGACGTGCGCTACAAGGACCTGTTCTTCCTGTCGAGCGGCGAAGGCCTCGGCGTCAATTTCGCGCAGGGCGAGAACTGGCGCGCGAGTCTGGCGGCGGTCTACGACCTCGGCCGCCGTGCCCACGACGATCCTCAGGAACTGAACGGCCTCGGCAACATCAATGCCGCGCCCGGCGTCAAACTCGCCGGCGAGTACGTGATCTCGAAGGATTTCCCGCTGGTGCTGCGCGCCGACGTGCGCCGTTACTTCGGCGGGTCGAACGGCTGGACCGGCGACTTCGGCGCATATATGCCGATGCCGGGCAGCACCAAGAAGTTCTTCTGGTTCGCTGGACCGAACGTGTCGCTGGCCGATTCCACGTATATGAACAGCTGGTTCGGCGTGAATCAGAATCAGGCCGCGCATTCGCAATACTCGCAATATCACGCGAGCGCGGGCTTCAAGTCGGTGGGCTTCGGGGTCAGCGCGGTGTGGCTGTTCAACAAGCACTGGTTCGCGACGGCGGACGGCGCGTACGAACAACTGGTCGGCAGCGCGGGTAACAGTCCGATCACGCATCGCAAGGCGAACGGCGTCGCGGATATCTCGATCAACTACCGCTTCTGACACGACGGCGTCGCCGCGCGATTCGAGCGGCGACGACCACACGGCGCTCGGGCAATCCACGCGCGAGCGCCTTATGTCTGCCGCGCCGACTGCCGGACGGTTTCGTTGCCGGCAGAACTGCTCCGCATGCCGCCGGACACTCCGGCGGCTACCTCTTGTCCGCGCTCGCGGGTATATCGCTTGCTGCCCTTGTGACGTGCGTTAGACCGGACTCCCCGCCGGCACGCCCGAATGCAAGGAGCACTCCCATGGCTGGTAAAACGAGTAATGGCGCGAGTAAAAGCACGAGCAAAAGTATGGATGCAGGCAAGCCCGCGGCGAAGGCCGCGCCGGCGAACGATCCGAAATCGAAAGACCTCGAACAGTTTCGCGTGAGTCCGCAGGGCGAGGCGTTGCGGACCAATCAGGGCGTCAAGATCGCCGACAACCAGAACACGTTGCGCGCGGGTCCGCGCGGTCCGTCGTTGCTGGAAGATTTCATCATGCGTGAAAAGATCACGCACTTCGATCACGAACGGATTCCCGAGCGCATCGTGCATGCGCGCGGCTCGGCGGCGCACGGCGTGTTTCAGGTGTACGAGTCGATGCGCGACTACACCAAGGCCGCCTTTCTGCAGGACCCCGGCGTGCAGACACCGGTGTACGTGCGCTTCTCGACGGTGCAGGGACCGCGCGGTTCCGCCGACACCGTGCGCGACGTGCGCGGCTTCGCGGTGAAGTTTTACACGCAGGAAGGCAATTACGATCTGGTCGGCAACAACATGCCGGTGTTCTTCATTCAGGACGCGATCAAGTTTCCCGACTTCGTGCACGCGGTGAAACCCGAGGCGCCGAACGAAATGCCGACCGGTGGTTCCGCGCACGACACCTTCTGGGATTTCGTGTCGCTCGTGCCGGAGTCCGCGCACATGGTGTTATGGACCATGTCGGACCGCGCGATTCCGCGCAGTCTGCGCACCATGGAAGGCTTCGGGATTCACACGTTCCGCTTCGTCAATGCCGAGGGCAAGGGGCGCTTCGTCAAGTTTCACTGGCGGCCGGTGCTGGGCTCGTATTCGCTGCTGTGGGACGAAGCGCAGAAACTCGCGGGCAAGGACCCGGATTTTCATCGGCGCGATTTGTGGGAGGCGATCGAACGCGGCGATTATCCCGAGTTCGAACTGGGCGTGCAGATCGTCGAGGAGAAGGACGAGCATGCATTCGACTTCGATCTGCTCGATCCGACCAAGCTGATTCCCGAGGAATTGGTGCCGGTGAAGATCGTCGGCAAGATGACGCTCAATCGCAATCCGGACAACTTCTTCGCCGAGACCGAGCAGGTCGCGTTTCATCCGGGCCACGTGGTGCCCGGCATCGATTTCTCCAACGATCCGCTGCTGCAAGGGCGTCTGTTCTCGTACACGGATACGCAGATCAGCCGGCTCGGCGGCCCCAACTTCCACGAGATTCCGATCAACCGGCCCGTGTGCCCGTTCAACAACAACCAGCGCGACGCAATGCACCGGCAGACCATCAACGTGGGGCAGGCATCGTATGAACCGAATTCCGTGAGCGGCGGCTGGCCGAAGGAAACCGATCCGGCGGCGTCCGATGGCGGCTTCGAAAGTTATCAGGAGCGCGTGGAGGGCACGAAGATCCGCGTACGCAGCGAATCGTTCGCCGATCATTTCTCGCAGGCCGCGCTGTTCTACAACAGCATGTCGGCGCCGGAGAAGGACCATATCGCCGCCGCGTATCAGTTCGAACTCGGCAAAGTGACGAAGCCGGAAATTCGTGCGCGGGTGGTGAACGAGATCCTGGCTAATTTCGATGCCGGTCTGGCGGCGAAGGTGGCAGAAGGCCTCGGTCTGCCCGCGCCGAAGAAGGGCACGGCGAAGCTGGCCGGACCCAGGGAGTCGCCGGCATTGAGCCTGCTCAATCGCGCGCAGCCTGGCATCAAGACCTGCAAGATCGCGCTGCTCGCGGCGCCGGGTTCGGACGGCGCCGCGATCCGCAAGCTGCAGAAGGCGCTGCACGACGAGGGCGCGACGCCGATGCTGATCGCGCCGACGCTGGCGCCCATCGACGGCATCGCGCCCGACGCGACGATCGCCGGCTTGCCGTCGATCATGTTCGACGCGGTGATCGTGACCGGCGGCACGGCCGGCGCGAAGCTGCTCGCGCAATCGGGCGACGCGCGGCATTTCGTGCTCGAAGCGTTCAAGCATCTGAAGGCGATCGCGGCGCTGGGCGCGGGGCGCGACGTGCTCACCGCCGCGCATCTGCCGGAGAACGCGGATGGCGTGGCGACCGGCGATGATAAGCAGGCTGCCGATGTATTGAAGTCGTTTATCGAAGCGGCCGGGCAGCATCGCGTGTGGTCGCGCGCGGCGCAGGCGGAGACGGTGCCGGCGTGATCGCATGGCAGACGTAGCGATGCGTCGATGCCGGCATGCAGACGCCGGCATCGACAGCGACCGATGTCGCGCTACGGATTGACCCGCGTCGCGTCATGCAGGCGGTGCGTGTTTTTCGGCGCCGCCGCGGCGGAAGCCGCGGCCGCCGACACGCCTGCCGGACCTTCGGGAATATCGCTCGGCCGCGCGTTCGCTTCGGCCTTTTGCGGATACAGCACCAGCAGCGCGCGCAGCACGCCGTTGGTCCAGCCGAAACCGTCCTGCAACGGATACTCGCCGCCGCCCGCCGACACCCCCGGCGCGGCGGCGTCGACATCGTATTTCTCGACCAGCTTGCCGGTGTGCTGGTAGTACGCGACGTTCGTCCCGATCCAGCGCGTCGCGATGGTTTGCGCGAGCGCCGCTTCGCCGTAACGCCGCAAGCCCAGCACCGCCAGATACTGCAACGGCGCCCAGCCGTTCGGCGCGTCCCATTGCTGACCGCTCGTCATCTGCGTGGTGGCGAGGCCGCCAGGGCGCAGCAACTCGCGCTGCACGGTCGCGGCGACCGCCTTCGCCTGACGCCGGTCCGCGACGCCCGTGTACAACGGATACACGGTCGCGGCGGTCAGCCGGTGCGTCAACGTGCGATGCACGAAGTCGTAATCGCCGAACGCCTGCAGGCGCGGGTCCCACAACACCCGGCGAATCGCATCGGCACGCGTGGCGGCGCGCTGCTCCATGTTCTCCGCGTGCGTGACGTCGCCGCGCAACCGGTAACCCTTCGCCAGCGAACGTTCGAGATCGACCAGCAGACAGTTCAGATCGACCGGCACGAGCGAGGTCACGTCGACGGTGGCGAGCGTCTTGCCGTCCGCGAACCAGCGCGAGCTGAAGTCCCAGCCGGTTTCGCCGCCCGCGCGCAGATTGCGCCACAGGTCGGCGGCCTCGCGCTGCGGCGTCTGCTGCGCGGTCAGCACGTCCTCGCGATACGACTCGTCGCGCGGCGTCGCACGTTCGTCCCAGTAGCGGTTGAGCAGCGTGCCGTCCGCGAGACGCACCACGTGGCGATTCGCGTGACCGGCCGCGAGGCCGTCGCTGCCGTCCATCCAGTACGCGTATTCGCGCTCCAGTTCGGGCAGGTACTGGGCGTAGACCGCGTCGCCGTCCTTCTGCGCGACGAGCCGCACCATCTGCGCGAAGAACGGCGGTTGCGAACGGCTCAAGTAGTACGTGCGATTGCCGTTCGGAATATGGCCATAGCGATCGATCAAGGTCGCGAAATTTTTCAGTTCGTCGACCACGAGTGCATGCTGTCCGCTCTCTTCGAGTCCGAGCATGATGAAGTACGAGTCCCAGTAATAGATCTCGTCGAAACGGTCACCCGGCACGATGTACGGATACGGCAGCGGCAACAGCGAGGACCACGGGCTCGCATTCGCATCCGGCTCGCGGCGCAGCACGTTCCACAGCGTATCGATGTGGCCGACCACGTCCTGATTCGGATCGGAGACGTAGGCTTTGGCGGCGCGCGCCGGCAGCGTGAAGTTGCGCTTCACGAAGTCGGCGAGACTGAAGCCGGGCTGGCGCTTCGCGGCGTCGTAGGCGGCGACGATCTGCGCGGGCGGCGCGAGCGGCACCATGTCGGCGAACGTCTTGCTGTCGGGGTAGAGATGCGCGAGCTGCACGTCGCGATAGAGCGCGGGGTACTGCTCGGAAGGCGGCACGGGGACGACGGGCGACGCCTGGGCCGGCGGCTCGACGTGAAGCGCGACCGGGGAGAGGGCGGCGTCGTGCGTGGCGGCATAGGCCGCGCCACTGAGCAACGCGTGGCACACGAGCGTCGCGGCGACCAGCGCACGCAGCGGAAAACGGGACGAGGCGCAAGACGTGGGAGAAGCGGAAAGAGTCATCGGCGACCGGAAATGAGTGGAGAGCAGGAATGGCGAATTTGCATTGTTCGCACGATTGACCCGCATCGGTCGCGCAAAGTTGCGTGCTTCGGCAGCAGCCCCGCCCAGCAAGCCTGAGCCGCCGTCGATACGTCTCAAAATCAGGCTCATCCTGTATGATGACGCGGGCTCTTTAGCGACCCGCCACACCGCGCGAGAAACCTGAAAATTATTCCGAATCCACTCGATTCGCCCAGCCGAAGACAGAAAAAATGACCGCATCTCAGGCCGTCGATCAGAATCGTTTCCGCAGCATCATTCGCCGCAATATCGCTTTGCCCCTGGGCGTGGGCCTCGTCACGATGGCCGTGTTCGTGGGACTGATCGCGTATCTGGTGTCGACCATGAATTGGGCCGAGCACTCCGAGCGCGTGATCGGACAGGCGAACGAAATGTTGCGTCTCGCGGTGGACCGCGAGTCGTCGATGCGCGGTTTTCTGATCACCGGCGACGAGAGTTTTCTGACGCCCTACGAAATCGGCGGTCCGAAGTTCAAGACGCAGATCGAGGCGCTGCAGGAGATGGTGTCCGACAATCCGCCGCAGGTCGAGAAACTCAAGCAGATCGAAGCGATCCAGCAACGCTGGAGCCGTTACGCGGACACGATGATCGATGCGCGCCGCCGGAATCAGGACTTCGAAAGCGCGGTGTCGAGCGGTCGCGGCAAGATCGAGTTCGACGAAACGCGCCGTGAATTCGGCGATTTTCTCGACGTCGAATTGCGTTTGCGCCAGGAGCGCTCGGACGCGACGCGCCGCGTCACCAATACGCTGGTGAGCGTGTTCCTGCTGTTCAGTCTGGGCGTGAGCGGTTTGCTCGCGTGGGTGGGGCGCCGTGAGCTGCTGGGTCTGTCTTCCACTTACGACGGCGTGCTGCGTCAGCAGGCCGAACAGACCGAGGTCCTGCAGGAACAGGTGTGGCTGCGGTCGGGGCAACGGCTGCTCGCGGAGAAGGTGGTCGGGCAGGCGACGCCGCAACTGGTCGGTCGCGCGATGCTCGATTTTCTCGCGGAGTATCTGGACGCCGCCGTCGGCGCGCTCTACATCCGCGATAAACAACACGGCACGCTGCGCCGCATCGCTGCGTACGGTTTTAGTCGCGAAAGCGAGCAGGCCAGCGCGCGTCATTTCGAGGAAGGCGAAACGCTGATCGGCCAGGCGGCCGCGGCGCGCCGGGTACTCGTGCTGCGGGACGTGCCGGACAATTACATCCAGGTGGTGTCCGCGACCGGCCGCAGCGCGCCGAAGAACCTGTTCATCATGCCGATCGAAAACGACGGCCAGATCAACGGCGTCGTCGAACTGGGCTTCATTCGCGAGCTGACCGTGCGCGACCAGGAGTTCATGGAGTTGATCGCCAACGCGATGGGCGACTTCGTCGAAGCCGCGATGTATCGCGAGCGCCTGCAGGACGCGCTTGCCGAGACGCAGCAGTTGAACGAAGAGTTGCAGGTGCAACAGGAAGAGTTGCGCGTATCGAACGAAGGCCTCGAGGAACGCGGCCGCGCGCTGATGGAATCGCAGACGCGGCTCGAGGCGCAGCAGGCGGAACTCGAACAGACCAACGTGCAGCTGGAGGAATACGCGCAGCGCCTGGAGCGGCAGAAGTCGGACCTGCTGCGCGCGCAGGACGATCTCGCGGCCAACGCCGCGCGGCTCGAACAGTCGAGCCGCTACAAGTCGGAATTCCTCGCCAACATGTCGCACGAACTGCGCACGCCGTTGAACAGTTCGCTGATTCTCGCCAAGCTGCTGCAGCAGAATCGCACCGGCAATCTGAGCGAGGAGCAGGTGCGTTACGCGGAGACGATCCACGCGTCGAACAGCGACCTGCTGGTGCTGATCAACGACATTCTCGATCTGTCGAAGGTCGAGGCCGGCCAGGTGACGGTCGAACTCGAAACGGTATCGATCGACGCGACGCTGCAGTCGCTCGAAGAGATGTTCAAGCCGCTCGCCGCGAACAAGCATTTGCAGCTCGCGTTCAACCGCGCGCCGGGCACCCCCGATACGTTCGTCACCGACGGTCAGCGCGTCACGCAGATCCTGCGCAATTTGCTGTCGAACGCGGTGAAGTTCACCGAGCATGGCGAGGTGGCCTTGACGGTCGCGCCCGCCGAGCGCCACCAGTTGCGCATCGACGTGCGCGACTCCGGCATCGGTATCGCGGCGGACAAACTGGACATGATCTTCGAGGCGTTCCAGCAGGCCGACGGTTCCACCAGCCGTCAATACGGCGGCAGCGGACTTGGCCTGTCGATTTCGCGTGAATTCTCGCGTCTGCTGGGCGGCAGGATCACGGTGGCGAGCGAAGTCGGCAAGGGCAGTGTATTCACGCTGTGGCTGCCGCTCGATTCGAGCGCGGCGCTGGCGCAAGGCGAGGGCGCGCAGACGCCGGAGCAGGCGTTCGCGTCGGCGCACGCCAACGTGCAGGCGAGCGCGTCGGCGTTGACGTCGTCCTTGACGCCGGTCGCGGCGAGCGCCGAGGTCGAGCCGCCGCTGGTGCGCATGCCGCCGCGCGTCAATCAGACTACCGTGATCACGCCGGCGAACGGGTTGAGCAACGGCCTGATCGGCGGCGACAGCACGCCGGAAACCGTGAGCGGCCCGATCGCCGACGACCGCGACAACCGCACCCGCGCGGGCCGCCTGATCGTCGCCGTGGAAGACGACCTCGCGTTCGCCGAGATCCTGCGCGATCTGACGCACGAACTCGACTTCGATTTCGTTCATGCCAGCGACGCCACGAGCGGCCTCGCGCTGGTGCGCGACATGCGTCCGGCGGCGGTGCTGCTCGACGTCGGTCTGCCGGACCGCTCGGGCCTGACCGTGCTGGAGTGGCTGAAGAACGATCCGCTCACGCGTCACATTCCGATCCATATCGTCTCGGCGACCGACCACGCCGACAAGGCGCTGCACCTCGGCGCGATCGGCTACACGCTCAAACCGACCGCGCGCAGCACGATGGAAGCCGCGATCCGCCGTCTCGAAGCGCGCCTGCAGCAACGCCTCAAACGCGTGCTGGTGATCGAGGACGACGGGCCGATGCGCGAAAGCATCCGCGCGTTGCTGCAAAGCGAGAACACCGAGATCGTTGCGGTTGCAACCTTGGCCGAGGCGCTGGAGTATCTGGCGAAGTTCAGCTTCGACTGCGTGGTGACGGACCTCGCGTTGCCCGACGGCACCGGCTACGACCTGCTCGAACGGCTAGCCGCGAACACCGCCCATGCCGCGCTGCCGGTGATCGTCTACACCGGCCGCATGCTGTCCGACGAGGAAGAGCATCGCCTGCGCCGCTATTCGAAGTCGATCATCATCAAGGGCGCGAAATCGCCGGAGCGTCTGCTCGACGAAGTGACGCTGTTCCTGCACAGCGTGGAGTCGTCGCTGGCGCCCGAACAGCAACGCATGCTGCGCACCGTGCGGCAGCGCGACAACGCGTTCGAGGGCCGCACGATCCTGCTGGCGGAAGACGACGTGCGCAATATTTTCGCGCTCTCGCACGTGCTGGAGCCGCTCGGTGCGAAACTGGAGATCGCGCGCAATGGACGCGAAGCGCTCGACGCACTGGAGAACGGTCCCGAGGTGCATCTGATCCTGATGGACATCATGATGCCGGAGATGGACGGGCTGACCGCGATGGGCGAGATCCGCCGCAATCCGCGCTTCGCGCATCTGCCGATCATCGCGCTGACCGCGAAGGCCATGGCCAACGACCGGACGCGTTGCCTCGAAGCGGGCGCGGACGACTACGTATCCAAGCCGATCGACGTGGACAAGCTGGTCGCGCTGTGCCGCGTGTGGCTGCGGCAACGGTAAGCGATCAAACCAATCAATCGATCGATCCATCGCGAAACCGTGCACCGCCGACCTGACTGACATTGAATGACACTGAGCGAAACTGAACGGATGAGCCTGAACGAATGAGCCGGTCCGAATTCGACGCGCCGCAACGCATCAGCGATTTCGACATCGAGTTGAAATTGCTGCTGGAGGCGATTTACCTCAAGTATCAGCACGACTTTCGCCATTACGCGATGTCGTCGCTGCGGCGCCGTCTTTCGCAGGCGCTGGAGGAGTTTGGGCTAAAGACGCTGTCGCAGTTGCAGGACCGCATCATGCGCAACCCCGACGAGTTCTCGCGGCTGTTCCAGTACCTGACGGTGCAGGTCAGCGAGATGTTTCGCGATCCGGCGTATTTCCTCGCGCTGCGCGAGCATGTGCTGCCGCGTCTGCGCACCTATCCGTCGATCAAGGTGTGGGTGGCGGGGTGCAGCACCGGCGAGGAACTGTGGTCGCTGAAAATCCTGTTCGACGAAGAAGGCCTGACCGAGCGCACGCTGTTCTACGCGACCGACATCAATCCGGACGCGCTCGCGCGCGCCGAATCGGGCATCTACGCGCTCGACCGCATTCAGGGCTTCACGCAGAACTACCTCGCGGCGGGCGGCAAGCGTTCGCTGTCGGACTACTATCACGCCGCGTATGGCGGCGCGCGTTTCGCGGGCTCGCTGAAAGACCGCGTGGTGTTCGCCGACCATAGCCTCTCGACCGACGAAGTCTTTCTCGAAGCGCATCTCGTGTCGTGCCGCAACGTGCTGATCTATTTCGATCGCGGCTTGCAGGACCGCGCGCTCGGCCTGTTCGAAAACGCGCTGGTGCGGCGCGGTTTCCTCGGTCTGGGTAGCAAGGAAAGTTTGCGGTTTTCCCGTCACTACGAAGCCTTCGACGAATTTCGTCCGGGCGAACGTATCTATCAGAAGCGCTAGGCGGCCATGCCGAGCCCGAAAACATCGTCAACCGTTTCCGCCTCGCGAGAGGCGGATGCGTCGCGCGCGTACGAGCTGGTCGTGATCGGCGGGTCGGCGGGCGGCATCGAAGTGCTGAACGTATTGCTCGGCGCGTTGCCGGCCGGCTTTGCGGCGGCGGTGATGATCGTCACGCATTTGCCGCCCGATTCGCCGAGCTATCTGGTGCATGCGCTTGCGCATCGCTGCGTGTTGCCGGTCATCGAACCCGACGCCGGCGAACGCATTCTGCCGGGGCGCGTGCTGGTCGCGCCGCCGGGCTATCACATGCTGGTCGAAGTCGATCGCACAGTGGCGCTGTCCACCGATGCCGCGGTGCGCTTCTCGCGTCCGTCGATCGACGTGCTGTTCGACTCCGCCGCCGCGGTGTGCGGCGAGCGCCTGCTGGCGATCCTGCTGTCCGGCGCGAACGACGACGGCGTGCACGGTTTGCAGCGGGTGCGCGCGCTGGGCGGCACGACCTGGGTGCAGACACCGGACACCGCCGGCTCCCCCGAAATGCCACGCGCCGCGATCGAACGCGGCGTGGCCGATTACATCTACACTCCCGAAACCATGGCCCGGCGGCTCGCAGCATTGCCGGCCTTTCTCTGACGCGATGCCATGACGAACTCACCTGTGAATATCCTGATCGTCGACGACATCGTCCACAACATCACTGCGCTCGAAGCGCTGCTGGCGCGGCCGGACGTGCACGTGCTGGTGGCGGATTCGGGCACCGCGGCGCTCGACCTGCTGCTCAAGCACGAAGTCGCGCTGGCGATTCTCGACGTCAACATGCCGGGCATGAACGGCTTCGAACTGGCGGCGCTGATGCGCGGCAGCCCGCGCACCTCGCATGTGCCGATCATCTTCCTGACGGCGACCGCGCAGGACGCGTCGCGAACCTTCCGCGGCTACGAAGCGGGCGCCGTCGACTTTCTGTACAAACCGTTCGACCCGCGCATCCTGCAGTCGAAGGTGGATGTATTCGTGCAGCTCGAACAGCAGAAGCGTCAGCTCGCCGCGCAGCTCGTCACCACGCGGCAGATGCTCGAAGCGAACGAAATGCTGATGGCGGTGCTGAGCCACGATCTGCGCACGCCGCTCGGCGCGGTGCTGGCGTCGGCGGAATATCTGATGCGTACCGCCGCCGACGAGCAATCGGTGACGGTCGCCACGCGCGTGAAGAACAGTTCGCTGCGCATGGCGCGGATGGTCGATCAGTTGCTGAACCTCGCGCGCCTGCAAGGCGGACGCCTGCCGCTGCAACCGCGTTCGATCGAACTGGCGACGCTATGCCGCTCGGTGATCGACGAATTCGCGTCGCGCGAGAACGGCAAGCGCATCGTGTTCGCGAGCCGCGGCAATACCGCCGGCGCGTGGGATACGGATCTCGTGTGGCAGGCGGTGTCGAACCTGGTGAGCAACGCGTTGCATCACGGCGCGCCGGGCGGCGATATCGGCGTCGAAGTGGACGGCGAGGCCACCGACGTGGTGCGTTTGAAGGTCGCGAATCGCGGCTCGATTCCGGCGGAAGTGTTTCCGCATCTGTTCAAGGCGTTCGGGCCGAACACCAGCGGCGCGCGCTCGCGCGAGGGGCTGGGGCTCGGGCTGCATATCGTGCAGGAAATCGCGCGCATGCACGGCGGCAATGTCAGCGTGAATTCGGACGATGCGATCGGGACGGTGTTTACGATCGAGTTGCCGAGAATGGTGACGTTGCAGCGGGGGTCGTTTACGCGGAAGTGAGCGGTGTGGCGCGGTAGCGTTCTGTGCCGACACGGAAGGCGGCGCGCATCGATCGATCTTGCCGTGCAACGGTGTTGCTTGCCTAAGCGAGGGGAGTCCCGCTTCTGGGGCCGCCGAACCATCTGCATAGTACCTGCACGACATTTTCATTGTCCGGCGCGGCGTCGCTGGCCCACGCGACGAATCCATCGGGACGTACAAGAACCGCGCGCACACCGAGCCGATCCTTCACGTCGCGATCGACGTAGACGAGCTGCTCGCGCCATTGGTTTGCGAGCTCACGAAGCGATGCGTTCGCATCGAAATCGAGCAACAGCCCCTTTCCTTTTGCTTCGCGCAGAAGCGTGCCGCATTTCGTTGCGTCGGTGAATTCGAAATCAGGCACGCTGCGGCCTGTTAGCGGATGAGTGTCGTTGTCGTTACCGCCGAGGTCGTAGCGCAGCGAAACACCCCACACGCGTTCGGCGAAATACGTCGCGCCGTCGCGCGTGGCCAGCAGATCGCGGACGATCGCTTCCAGCGCGCGCGTGCTTCGGGTCGGACGCATCAGCGCGACTTGCGCGCGCGACCAGTCGAGTACTTGCGCGCCAACCGGATGCCGCTCTGCTTCATAGCTGTCGAGCAGACCTGCCGGCGCGTCACCGCGAATCGTCGCGACCAGCTTCCAGCCGAGATTCAACGCGTCGCCGATGCCAAGATTGAGACCCTGGCCACCTAGCGGCGAATGGATATGCGCGGCATCGCCCGCGAGCAGCACGCGCCCCTGGCGATAGCGTGTGGCCTGAAACGCGCGATCCGTCCATGTGGTCGCGAGTCGTAGCGCGGCGAGCGTGACGTGAGTGCAGGACACGCGGCGCAGCACTGCTTGCACGTGCTCCAGCGTCAGCGTCTGATTTCGATGATTTGCGCCGCCGTCGAAGTCCACCATCGCAATCGTGCCGGGCTGCGCGTAGGTGTACATGCCCGTTGCGGTGTAGTGTCTCCCCGGTTGAAGTACTTGTGGATCGCTGAGTTCGACTTCGACGGAATAGCCGGTGAACTCCGGGTCCGTGCCGGTGAAGTCGAATCCGCCTGCCTTGCGCACGGTACTGCGGCCGCCATCGCATCCGACGAGCCAGCGCCCGCTGAATGTCTCTCCATTGGCGTGAACGTCCACGCCCGAATCCGAGGGTGTGTAACTGTCGACGCCGCAGCCGCGCCGGATCTCCGCGCCCATCTCCGTCGCGTGATGCGCAAGCAGATTTTCGAGTGCGGCGAGTTCGATGGCCATGTTCGTATCGGCGGGACTCGGCAAGCGATAGGGCCACTTCGATGTGTCGACATCGTCGTAGAAGAACTGAATGCCCGCGAAATGTCCTGCAGGCCGACGCGGCTGCTGCATCCAGTGCGCGGCCGCCGCGGTCTTGCTCGCGTCTTTGTTCGAGTCTTTGTTCGAGTGAGACGCGCGTTGCATCGCGATGAGATCGTCGAGCAATCCGCGACGATAAAGCGCTTCCAGCGTCGGCACGGAAAGCCCACGCATGCCGAACGGTAGACGCTTTAATGGAGAGTGAGGATCTTCGGCGCGTTCGAGTACGAGAACCGATAGATCGAACCGCCGCAATTCGCAGGCGAGAAAGAGACCGACAGGGCCGGCTCCGGCAATGATGACGTCGTAGGCAGATTGAAAGTGCTTGTGCATGAACGGACTCCGGTTGTCGATGTTCGACCGGAGCGTTCCCCACGTTGAGAGCCGCACGGACGAACGACGGGACGCGTAGAGCGTCCGCTGTTCGTCGTGGGGATCTTGTGCACGAGGCCAAAGACCAGAGCTTTCGTTACCGAAAGGACTTGGGCTTACCAAACCAAGTCTGCCTTTTCCGACACGGCTTTATATCATCGTGGCGGGGAGGGTGCAACAGGGGCGGGGTTGATTACCCACGTTAATGGATCATGCTGGTTTCCCGGATAAATAACTGACTCACGTTGAAATAGTAGCTGTGAGCGTTACCGTCCTGATCGGTCGCGTCGATGATGTCGTAACGCTGGTCACCCTTTTGTACCAGCCTTTGACGGGTAAAGCGCATCTGCTTGGCGGCGAGCCACGAGAATTCCTCCGATGTCGCCACGATGTGAATCGCGGACTCGGGCGTCGATCCGTCGCCGCTATGCGCGATATCCTGAGTAATACCGAACAGGAACAGACGCGCGTCGATTTGCGCCTCGACGTTCCCGGTCTTGCCTAGCAGGAAGCTATAGTTCGAGATCACGCTGAAGATCGGAATCTGCTGCAGCGGACGCACGCGTTCGATTTCGCGGAGTTTCGACAGCGCCGCATTGAAGTCGCCTCGCTGCGCAAGTGCCATCGCGTCGCGATTGGACTCGTTGCACAGTTGGATCAGTTCCGGATAGTTAAAGCTCTGGTCGTTCAGGAACTTCACGCGCTCTTCATGTGCGTGCGTCAGCGCGGTCTGATATTGGCCGTCTTTCGGCGAAACCGGTAGCGGCGCGAAGATATCGTGCGCTGTCTTGTTCAGCGACGCGACGAATCGCGGCGTTAACCTGAAGTACACCACGACCGCCTGTCCCGCCGTTGCTGTACTGGTGTAAGTGACCGCCTGAAGATCCTCGCCATGGTAGGGATAACCGCGTGCGCCGGATAGATGGCCTGACTGCGAGTCGACCCAGTCAGTGAGTTCGGCGACGGTGATGACGCGTACCGGATCGTCCGGCGTGGCGCCGCTGCCAGACTGTTTTTGAAGAATGTTTGCCATGGCGGCGGCGCGCTCGTCGCATCCCGACGCATCGTCCGGTTTGGAAAGTTTTTTGTAAATCCGTTTGCACAGTAGTTGTACGTCGAAGCTGGGAAACTGCGTCAACGGTGCGTACTTTTGCAGCGTCTGGAGGTGGGCGAGGGCATCGGCTTCGTTGCCGGCCTGATCGGCTGCGTTCGCATCACGGACCACCGCCTGAATTTCCTTCGAGAGCGTCTGCAGGTCGATCTTGTTGTCCTGCTCGAACGCCTGTCGTTGCGATTGCAACTGTTCGGTAATTGAAAGCGGCTCAGCGGCGAAGCATGTGACGGATAACGCAACGAGCAACGTGCTGACCAGACATCCAGACTGACGCATGCCTTCCCCTTGGATGAGATATTGGTATCGTGGATGACAAAAGCCATGGAAGCGGCTTTCATCTGTAATTTTTTTTGCGAGCGAATGACTAAAAATCGCGCGGGAAAAAGTCTATCACGCAGATCTGTCTCTACTATTGCGCGGGCATTATTCAAGCGCGCTTATTCTTCCTTGAACCTGACGTGCTCGATGAACGCACGCAGTTTGGGCAGAACTTGATGTCTGCCCGAGTGATACAGAAACACACCCGGCGTCATCACGGCGAACGTCGACAGCAGCGGCACGAGGCGCTCTTCGGCAATGGCGCTTGCGGCAAGTGGCCTGGGCACCTGCGCAAGACCCACGCCGCGAATCGCCGCGCCGACGAGCGTGGGGTAGTCGCGGGCAATGAGCGATCCGGAAACGCTGGCTTCCACGCGCCGGCCGGCATCGAGAAAAGCCCACGGTGCGATCGACCCGTTCGAGCGTCGCATGCGCAGGCAGTTGTGTTCACGCAGATCGTCTATATTCTCCGGGCGCTTGCGCTGCTGAAGATAGTTTGGGCTCCCGATAACCTCGAATGGAAACGGCGGCGTCAATCGCACCGCAACCATGTCGGCCTCGATGAACTGGCCCATGCGGACACCTGCATCGAATCCTTGCGCCGCCAGATCCACCAGCTCCGCGCTGGCGACGATCTCGACCTGCACATCGGGACAGGCTTCGCAGAACGAGGCAATCAACGGCTCCAGCACGATCGGCACCACTGAACTCGGTACCGAGAGTCGCAACAGCCCGGACGGTTTCTGTCCGAGTTCACGCACGTCTTCGCTTGCATCGACAAGTTCCTCGAATGCGGGTTTCGCGCGAGCGAGAAAGCGTTCACCGGCTTCGGTCAAACCGACGCTGCGGGTTGTGCGAACGAATAGCGCCGCGCCGATACGTGTTTCGAGCAAACGTATCGTCTGGCTGATCGCCGAAGGCGTGACGCCGAGTTCCGCCGCGGCGCGGCGAAAGCTGCGGTGCCGGGCAACGCTGAGGAAGGCTTCGACGCCGTCGAGCGCGCCTTGCCGGACTGTGAAGTTCTGCTTCATGGCCCGTCCATGTTAGCGCGGCTAGTCGCTTGCCGGTAGCGCTCCTAGACTCTAGGTGCGGATCGGGCAATCCCGGTTCCGTACTCCGCCCGCGGTGCGTGATGCCGCGCCGGTCCGTCCCTGCCTGGAGCGCCGCCATGTCGCCTGAAGTTATCTTTCCGATCCAACTGATTCTCGGCTACGCTGCGTGGCTGCCTTGCGTGATGGCGTATGGGCTGCCGAGACTCGAATCGATGGATCGCGCCGCCGCGCAACGCGCGATCGCCACGCTGCACAGTTTCCGCTTTTTCGGGCTCGTGTTCGTGCTTCCGGGCGTGGTCGGTGCGAATCTGCCTGGCGGCTTCGCGCAGTTCGCCGCGTACGCCGATTTCGCGACCGGTTTGCTGGCGTTGCTCGCCGTGTTGACTTTCAAGGCGCGGCGTTTGTTCTGGTTTTTCGTGGTTGCCTTCAATGTCGTTGGGGCGGCGGACATTCTCATCGACTACTACCACGCGATCCGGCTCGGTCTTCCCGCGATGGCCGGGCAGTTCGGCGCCGCCTATGCGATTCCCGTCGTCTATGTGCCTCTGCTGATGATCACGCATGGCGTGGCGTTCTATCTGCTGATGCGCCCGTCGCCCAGCGCGGCGTGGTCGCTCGCCGGGAACACGACGCCCTGAATCGACTGCGTATCGCAAGATGGCGTGCGTGAGAGCGCTGCGCCGGAAAGCGAAATGCAAGCTTGGCCATTGCAATATCGTGACTCTATTTGTCAGTTCTCTAAGGTGTTAGCAGAGTCATTTTTTACCGGTAAAAACGTCGCTGAGGACATTCCCTTATTCGCTCTTTTCCCGCTTCAGGAAGGCTGCAAACGCGTCGATAACGCAAAGACATGAGAGGGCGATTTCAGCTTGAGATCGCATTGCTCATTTCAACTTTCGACGGTCGCCGGTTTGCGTTGCCGCCATGTTTAGCGAGGTGAAGCTGTGAAAATGAAATTGCTATCAGGGATTTCAATGTCCGTCGCGTTGTTGTCGGGCATGCTGCCGCCCGCTACCGCGCGTGCCGATGGTCCCGTGTCCGCATACGGCAAGGGCGCGATGGACGCTTCGCTCGATCCGGGCGAGGAGCGCATGACCGCCGACGAAGAGAACAACGCGCGTTTGAAAGATATCAGCGACGCCTATCACAACGGTTACAACGCGCGAGCGAAAGAAGATGCGGAAACCTATGCATCGTTGCGCGAGCAATTGAAGCGCCCATCGAAGGTCGCGCCGAATCAGGTGATGCCGCCGCTGCCCGAGGGTGTGCCGGGCGACGAGGAGGCGCAGGTGAATCCGGTGCAGAAGCCGCATGTGGTTCAGCGCGCGTTGCTGGCTCAACAGCCGCCGCAACCAGTGCCGCAGGTTCAGCAGCCGCAATACCGCCAGGCATATCAGCAACCGCTGCAACCGCAGCAACCGCAGTACGTGCCTCAACCGCCTCAGGCAGTGGCGTATCAGCAGGCGCCGGAATACGCGGAAGCGCCGCCCGCCTATGCGCAGGCGCAGGAGATGTACAGCCCGGCAGGCTATGCCGAGGAGGAAGCCTATGCGCCTGCGCCTGCGCCTCGTCTCGCGCAGCCGGTGCAATACATGCCCGTCTATGCACAGCCCACGTATGTGCCGCAACCGCCTCCGCAAGCACTAGCGCAACCGGTGATCATGGTGGCGCGTCCTGCCGCATACCCGGGATATCGCCGGGCTTATTGGGCGCGGCCGTATCGACGCCCCGCGCCGGTTCATTACGGTTACGCCGTGCAGGCCGGCGACTATCGCGACTGGCAGTAGACACGGCGCTTTTCTCGCACGACGTAATAACGCCTCGCCGGCTGACAAAGCTGGCGAGGCGTTTTACATGGCACCTGGCCGGGCGAATTGCATGCGCATATCACGTCGCGCGATTAACAAAGCGTTTTATCTTGCTTGGGTTCGGAGAGGTGATACGACAGAATTTTTTGGGTCCATCAATCAAAACAAGGAAAAAGAATGACCCTGCCTCTCGGACTCGCACGCTCCACACTGAACCGCTCCATTCGCATCGCAAGTATGACGGCGGTGCTCGCTACATCGGCAACACCGGCACTCGCCGTTTCGCCGCTCGTTACCGCGGATCAGATATCGCTCGACACGCTAGCCGTGCAGGTCAACCAGGACAATGGCTATCCGGTACTGAAAGCCGAGGCGAAGGCCGCTTATGCATTGGCGTACGGCGGCAATGTGAGCGCGGAAGCCGCGAGCCGGCTCGACAATGCGATCAACGAATTGGCATTCAGCTCCATTCAGAAAGCGGTGAATAGCGATCCGTTCAATCCGAAAGTGTATTGGGTCGATGCACCACCGCGTAATCTCTCGGGTGTCAATGTACCTGGTGGACGCTATTCCTACGATAACCCCGACAACATATACCGCATCGTTCCGATCGACGGCTCGTCGCGCTACGTGATCAACGGCAAGCGGACATTTCCGGGGCCAACGGACGTGACCTTCTCGTTGATCAGCAATCCGAATTCGCAGCAGACGGTAGCGATACTCGCGGGCAAGGATCTGGTGGTGAATGCGGACGGTACATTCACGATCACGGTGGACAGTTCTCCGGCCAATGGTCGAGTCAATCATATCCAGTCGACCGGGCAGGCTCAGCAGCTTTTCATTCGTAATAACCTCGGCAACTGGAATACGGAAACGCCGGACTCGTTGAGCGTGCAACGGATCGCCGACGGCAGTGTTCATCTGCCGAAAGGTCCGATTGCGATTGCAGCAACGGCGTGGCTCGATTTGCAGGAGTCGATCGTCGATTACGGGGCGGGCGCGCTTGGGTTGAAGATGCATACCAATCCGGTCAATACGGTATCGAGTCCGTCCGTTTCGTCGACGCTCGGTACGCTGACCACGCAAGCGAGTTCATTCGGTTATTTCAAGCTGGCCGACGACGAGGCATTGGTCGCGACGGTGAAAACCGGCGGCGCGGGTTACGTGGTATTCCCCGTAACCGATCCGTGGATGGTCACCGTCGATCCGATCAACCATCAATCGAGCCTGAACAACGTGCAGGCGACGCCGAATGCGGACGGTAGTTTTACGTTTGTCGTATCGGTGAAAGATCCGGGTGTGGCGAACTGGATCGACCCGGTCGGCTTGCATGAAGGGACCATCATGGTGCGCTGGCAGAACCTGCCCGCGACAACGCCGGCTAGCGGCGGTCCGGCGATCCAGACGCAGGTGGTCAAACTGGGCGATCTGGCCAGCGTGTTGCCGGCGGGGACCCGTTATGTGACGGCGGACCAGCGCGCGCAGCAGGTGGCGAAACGGGCGCAGGGGTATGCGCGAAGGGTGGCGGTGAAGTAGTCGAATCAAGCGACGTGATGCCGGGTTCCCGTTTGCATCTGTTCGGGAGCCCGCGTTCGACTCGTCGATGAAAGCTGAAGCCGCTACTCCAGCAGCGCCAAAGCCTCCCCCAGCGTCAGCACCGTCGTACGCGACTCGAAAGCGGTAGCGAACAAACGCTCATGAACGACCTGATCCGGGTCATAACAACAATCCTTGACCGTGAACAGGCGAAAGTCCGCATCGCTCGCATACGCAACGGACGAGAACATCACACCGGTCGACGCAATGCCCACCATGATCAGTGTATCGACATTGCGCTCGGCAAGTCGCGCCTGAAGATCGGTGCCGAAAAACACACTCGCCCGATGGGCAATGACAAGCGGTTCTTCCGGACGCTGCCCTAGCTCCGGCGCGGTTCGATCGTCGACGAAAAGACCGAGTTGCTTGATCCCCTGGCCGTTCTTGTTCAACGGACTGACCTCGGGATAACCCGCCTGAAACCGGAGATTGGCGAAATAGACGCCGACGCCTTTGGCCCGCGCCGCATCGCATAGCTTGCGGGTGTTATCGAGTAAACCCGGCGCGACATCGGGAAACAGTCCGAGAATATCGGTCTGGTAATGCATGACGATCAGCGCGGTTTGCGCCGCCACGATTGCATCCATTCGCACGCCTCCTTGATATCGACACGCATCTTCCGAGCGACCAAAACACTCGCATGCTCAACCGCTCATTTCCCCCAGCTTCCCCATGATCTCCTCGGCGAGCAGCATGCTCGCGAGCCCATGTCCGTGCTTTTCGCGGCGCACAAGCGCCAGCGCATTCTTGCTGAACACCCGGTCGCGGATCTGCCGGTAAACCAGCAACTCCTGACGGTGCTCCTCGGCGATATCGAACTTGCTGAGAAACGCAATGCTCTCGCTCGCGGCGGCCAGGCGTTTCATCGTTTCGATCGAGTTCGTTCGAAATGCGGGCTCCACGCTGAGTCCCGCTTCCTCGAACGTATCGGCGACGATCCCGTGCATCAGCATTGAACGGTCGGCAAAGATCAGAGGATAGGACGTGCAATACGCGAGGGGAATGGATTCCATGCGCGCCAATGCATGAGTGGGCGAAATCACGGCGCCGAGGCTCGTGTCCATTTCCCACAGCGTTTCGAGTTGCGGCGTGGGCGGCAGATTGAAGCCCAGGCCAAGATCGGCGTCGCCGCTGGATACCGCGTCGGCTATCTCGCGCGTGAACATCACGCGGATCGAGATCTGGATATGCGGGTGGCTGGCGCAGAAGCTCGCGGCGGCGGTCGAGGCAATGCCGCTCGCGAGCCCGGTCACGGTGGCGATGATCACCTCGCCCTTCTGCAGAGTCTTCAAATCCCGAATCTCCGCTTCGACCTGACGATATTCGAGAATGGTCCTGCGTACGTGGGCAAGCAGAATCTCACCGGCCGCCGTGGGCCGCAGCCCGCGCGGCAACCGCTCGAATAGCGGTTCGCCGATCTCTTCCTCGAGCAGCAGCAGATGCTTGTTGATCGCCGATGGGGCAATGTGCAGCTTTTCTCCGGCGGCGCGAATGGAGCCGGACCGTGCGACTTCGTCGATATACCGCAGCAATCGTGAATGAAGCATGTTCCCCTGCCTCCCTGGTCGGAGGCCATCGTACTCGAAAAGTGCACGCTCCGTGCAAAAAACGCTTGTTTTTAGAAACGCTCGCTTCCTTCCTAATGACGTCAGCCGCAGTCGTCGGCGGCACAAGCAGCTTCAACCATTGAGGAAGAGATCATGTATCAAGAAGTCAGCGAAAGAAGCGTCGGGGCAGCGGCACCGCAGAGCGACGTCAATGCCCACTACGAACAGGTGAAGGGGATTTTCGAAGTGCTGAACGGCCGCAAGGAGGCCGATCTGCTCCTGAAGAACCTGAATATCCTCGACGTTCATAGCGAGTCGGTTTATCAGGGCTCCATTCTCGTCTACAACAAGCGCATCGTCGCATTGAATCCCGACGAGTCGGCCATCAAGGTGCGCGAGGTATTCGACGGCGAAGGCCTGTACGCGATTCCCGGGCTGATCGACGCGCACGTTCACTTCGAGGCGCAACTCGCGCATCCGGCCGCGTTCGCCGAAGCGATCGTGCCGTGCGGCACGACCACCATCTTCTCCGAGTGCCTCGACTTCGTGAGCGCCGCGGGCGCGGAAGCGATCGAGGCGACCGAACAGCTATTCAGGAACCACGAACGCCTGCCGTACCGCGTATTCGCGTTCGCGCCCGGCAAGAAGACCTCGGTCGAAGTCACCGACGCCTTGCTGAAAATGGACCCGGTGATCGGTCTCGGCGAACTCGCGCATCTGACCTACAGCGTGGGCAACGACGACGACTTCCGCAAGTCGGCATTGGGACGCGCGAAGGGCGGCTTCATGAACACGCACTGGGGCGTGACCACGTTGTCGGACATGATGCTGAACTACATGCCCGCAATCGGTGCATTCGCCAATCACGATGTCTGGAAAGAAGACGACATCGAGAAGAGTGTGCGCTACGGCCTGCAGACGCAGATCAAGTTCGGCGTCGGTAGCCCCGAGGTGATCAAGATCATGTTGCGTTCCATCGTCAAACGCAAATGGCCGGCCGAGAACTTTCAGCTCTGCGCGGACAACATTTCGGTGGACCGGCTGTTGACCAAGGGCCACATGGACTGGATCGTGTCGCTGTGCGCCGACATGGGCATCGAGCCGATCAAGGCGATCAAGATGGCCACGCTCTACACGGCGCGCGCGTTCCGGATGGACAACAAGTTCGGTTCGCTGACGCCGGGCCGCTTCGCCGATATCGTGCTGACCGACAGCCTGTCGAAGATCAATCCGCGTTTCGTGTTCAAGGACGGCGAACTGGTCGCGAAGGATCGCAAGCTGCTCAAGCAGGCCGACATCGACTATTCGGGCATGGTCAAGAAAGCGGTGCCGGGACTCGGCGATCTGACGCCGGAACAACTGGACCTGACGCCGATGGAAATCTCGGCGGACGGCACGCAGGCCAAGGTCTACCTGTTCGACGTCTATGGCCGCGGCCACGAAAAGTTCTTCCAGGAAGTGTGGGTGCCGTTCCGCGACGGCAAGGTCGTCACCGAATACAACGGCGCGAAGCTCAACCGCATTTCGGTCGTGCAGCGCTACGCGAACGGCAAGCGGCATGTAGTCAATGGTCTGTTCAAAGGCGTCTATATCGAGCGCGGTGCGGTGGCGACGTTCTGGCCGGCGCCCAAGGCTTATTTCGTCGCGGTTGGACAGGACAGCGCGGAAATGTGTCACTGTCTCCAGCAGGTGGACGGTTACGCGGGCGGTTGCGCGGTCACCGAGAACAAACAGGTGAAAGCCCTGTTGCCGCTGGAGATCTATGGTGTCCAGGCCAACATGAACCTGACCGAGTTGCTGACGGCGACGCGCCAGATCGACGCCGCGCTGGCGGCCATGGGCAATCATAATGAAGGCGAGCCCGTGGTGAACAAGCTGCTGACCCTGTTCATCTCGCTGGACCGGTTCGGCTTCATGGTTTGACGTAGCGTGCTCCGACAGGAGGAGACCCGCCGGGACTTCGGTGCCCGGCGGCCCGAGGAGCACGGGCGGGGCCGGCGTAATGAGCCGGCCCCGCCTCGCAGTACCCCACAAGAGCGCGGCGCGACATCGTCGGAACAGACGTGCGGCACCGCACCAGTCAGGCAGACAATGAAGGGACAGTCATGGCGCACCATGCAAGGGAAACTGAAGTCATCGATACCGGCAATCTGACGCGGCGCTGGGTCACGTACGTCGTCGGCATTTACATTTTGACCATGGGGATCAGTCTGGCGGTCAGAGCCGGTATCGGCATTTCGCCGCAAAGCAGCCTTACCCGCACGATGACGCTGGTTGACCCGCGTCTGAGTCAGGGCACGTATAACTTCATGCTCGAACTGTTCATGTTGTTTCTGACGTGGCTGGTCGCACGCAAGGATTTCACGCTGAAGAACTTCGCGTCGCTGATTCCGGCCTTCGTGCTCGCGACGTGTCTCGATCTGAACCTGATGCTGACTCGCTCGATCGTGTTTCAGGACTATTTCATGAAGTTCTTTCTACTGGCCTTCGCGGATGCGCTGCTTGCGTTGGGCCTGTTCCTGATGATCCGCGCGAATCTGGTGCTCATGCCGATCGACATGTTCGTCAATACGCTGTTCAGGCGAACCGGTTTCCGCTGGGGCGACATCAAGACCAGTTTCGATTGCACGCTGTTGATCATCAGCGCGGTGATCGGCTTCACGCTTCTCGGCGGTCCGAAGTTCATTCGCGAAGGTACCTTCATGAATGCGATTCTGGTGGGCCAGTACATCAAGCTCTATTTCTATCTCTTCCGGAAGATCAAAAACGCGGTCTCGTTCTATCAGCGAAGATCGCTCGAACAGCGGACTTATTGACCTTCGGAAAAAGGGTCATTCGAGTTTGACGGGGCGCCGGTTCCGGTCCCCTCGGTCTGTTTGCCATTTCCGCTACGTGCGCAACGTTGAAACGCCTGGACGCCGAATCCGACGTCGGCATTCACTCGCCTTTTGAAAAGAGAAGAGACCACATCATGCTGATGGAACGCACCTGTCTTGTCGTGTCGAAACAAAAGAAACTCATTGCCGCGAGTGCCGCCTTGATGGCGATCGCTACGCAGGTGCACGCGCAATCGAGCGTGCAGTTATACGGGATTGTCGATACGTGGGTCGGCGCACAACGCTATCCCGGCAAATCGTTGAGCTGGCAGGAAGGGGGCGGCGGCTTGTCGACGTCGTTCTGGGGTTTTGGCGGCAAGGAGGATCTCGGCGACGGCTATAAGGCGATCTTCGCGATCGAAGGCTTCTTCCGCCCGCAGAACGGCGCATACGGTTCATTCAATGGCGACCCGATGTTCTCCCGCAATGCGTATGTGGGTCTGTCGACGCCGGCGGGAACGTTGACGCTTGGGCGTCAAAGCAGTCTGCTGTATTTGCAGGCCTGTCAGTTCAATCCGTTCTACGCGTCGTTCACGTTCTCGCCGACTATTGTCCAGATGTACGCGGGACTCGGCACCTATCCCGCGTACAAGACCGATCAGGGAATTATCGGCGGTACCGCGTGGAGCAATGCGGTGCAGTACGCCACTCCCGAACTGTACGGATTGAGCGGCCATGCAATGTACGCGTTCGGTGACAGCAGCACGGGCAACGGCAGCAAGCAGTATTCGCTTCAGGCCTCGTATCGCAATGGCGGGTTTGCGGCGGGGGGCGTTTATCAGTACGCCAATTTCAATTCGACAGCGGGCGATCTGAACGGGTTGCTGAAGGGGTTCCATGGCCAGTCGGCGGCACAGCTCGCCGCCTCGTACGAGTTCTCCGCCGCGAAGCTCTATGGCGAGTACACCTATACCAACGACAGCGTGATCAACCGCAACTTCCATGTGAACATGGTGGAGGGCGGATTGAGCATTGCGGTGGGAACAAGCCGGATACTCGCGTCGTATGCGTATTCGCGGGACTCTGGCGGGCTCGACCAGACTCGCCAGACTGCCACGCTGGCGTACGACTATCCGCTTTCCAAACGCACCGATATTTACGCCGCGTATATGTATGACCGCTTGACGGGTCTGTCGTCGGGAGAGACGGCGGGTGTCGGGATACGTTCGCGGTTTTAGGCAAGCACGAACAGGTAGCGCGGAAGGAGGTAGAGAAGGACTGACGGCGCATGCCGTGCCCGTCCTTCTCCACTAACCGCACGAAGTAGATAAACCGCGCTTACACGTACCGCTCTTCGTTCAGGTCGTCGATCAAGCTTGGGCCTGACGGACGCCATCCAAGGCTTGCCTGCGTCTTTGCACTGGACGCCGGCATATCCAGCCCGACAAACATCCCCATCCAGCCGAAGTGCGCGGCGGCCTCGTCGGGATGAATCGACACGGTGGGCAGCTTCAAACCGCGTCCCAGCGCTTCAGCGATCTCGCGACTGCTCACGCCTTCTTCGCCGACCGCGTGATAGCGCGCACCGCGTTCGCCTTTTTCCACCGCGAGCCGGTACAGCCGCGCGACATCGGAAAGATGTCCCGCCGGCCAGCGGTTGCGACCCTCACCGACATAAGCCGACACGCCTTTCGCGCGCGCGATCTCGACGAGCGGCGAAATCAGCCCTTGCTTGTACGGGTTATGAACCTGCGGCAAACGCACCACGGAGACATTGATCCCCGCATCCAGCAGCGCATTCCCCGCGATTTCCGATGCGATGCGCGGATTCGGATGACCGGTGTTCAGCACATCCTCGCGGGCCAGCTCGCCATGCTCGCCGCTGCCCATGCCGGTTCCCGACGTGATCAGCAACGGACGGCTGGAGCCGGCGAGCGCGGCGCCGAGTGCGGCGATCACGCGCTTATCCTTCTCGCAGTTCTCGACGAAGCGCGAGAAATCGTGATCGAACGCGGCGTGGATGACCGCGTCGGCATCCTCGGCGCCGCTGCGCACGCTTGCCGGATCTTCGAGGGTACCGCGATGGACTTCGGCGCCCGCGTCGAGCAGGGCCTTCGCGCCCGCATCCGAGCGCGTCAGGCCGATCACCTGATGCCCCGCGCCGATGAGCTCGGCGACGAGCGCGGAGCCAATGAAGCCGGTCGCGCCGGTCAGATAAATACGCATAGTGACTATCTCCTGGGTCATGACCCGTTCACTATCCGATTTTTCGTCGCGTCATTGAAGTGGTGAGTTCATCGTAGTAAACGAACTAACAGGCTAGTTGCTGCATGGGTCATCGCAACTGTCACGGGTCACTGCATTGACCACGAACATCGTTACCGCGACCCGTCACGCAGATGCATCACGAAAGCCGCCGCGAAGAAAATCAACGCAGCCACGCAGACGCCCGGCCAACCCCAATGCGCGAGTGCCGGTCCCGCGATCGTCGCGCCCACCGCGCTGCCGACGAAGAACAGACCGGTGAACAGTCCATTCACACGTCCACGCGATTCCGGCGCGAGCAGATTGATCGCACGGCGTCCAAGCGCCTGATCGGCGATCACGCCGCCGTCGATGAAGAACGCGGCACCTGCCAGCACGCCGATCGATGCCGCGCGCGACAGCCCCGACGTCAACGCGAACGTCGCCGCCAACGCCGCGGCCATGGCGACCAGATGCGCGACGATGGTTGCGCGCCGCGACCAGCCGCGATCGCCGGCGCGGCCCGCCAGCGGCGCGATGAACACGCTGCCGCCGCCGGCCAGCGCGAACAGCGCGACCGCGTTGCTGTCGAGGCCGAGCGGCGCATGCGTCAAGACGATCGCGACGCTGCTCCAGAACGCGTTGAAGCCCGCCATCAACAACCCTTGATACAAGGCCCGGCGACGCAGCACGGGTTCCTGCGCGATCAGCTTGCCCATCGACGCCAGCAACGCGCGATACGACGGCGCAACGGCCGGCCGCACATCCGGCAAACGCGGCACCACCGCCAGCGCGACGGCCGCGAGCAGCAGCGAATCGGCCGCATAGAACGCACGCCAGCCGGCCATGCCGCCGATCAGGCTCGCAATGGGCCGCGACAACAGGATGCCGAGCATCAGACCGCTCATCACATTGCCGACCACCTTGCCGCGCGACTCGGGCGGCGCGAGCGACGCCGCGGCCGGCACCAGCATCTGCACCACGCTCGATGTCACGCCGACCGCGAACGACGCGGCCAGAAACACCGGCGCGAACGGCGCGAAGGCGGCCAGCGCGAGACAGACAATCTGCGCCAGCAAGGTCGCGGCGATCAGCGGCCGGTTCGGCAGGCGGTCGATCAGGGGCACCAGGCCGACCAACCCGGCTGCGTAGCCGAGCAAGGTCAACGCGGTGACGAGCGTGGTCCACGCGCCGAGATGCAACGACGCGTCCAGCGGACCGATCAGCGTTTGCGATGCATAGAGCGGCAATACGGCGACCGCGACCATCGCGGCGAAGCGGGCGGTGGGGACGCTTTGTTCGGGCGGCACGGCGGTGACGGTGGAGGCGCCGGTGGCTTTGCGGGCCGGTGCTCCGCAAGCAGCCGGGCATTCGAGCGCGGATGAATCCATGTCGGGTCTCGCATCGGGTTAACGTGCAAACGGTGCTACTCTCACGTCGAACAAACACAATTCGCACAGAATCGGATACATCCTAACGATAATCGGGAGAATCGATCATGGACGCGTTACGCGACCTCGAAACGCTGGTGGCGGTCGTCGAGGAGGGCAGCCTGACGAACGCGGCGCGGCGGCTCGGCCGCTCGCTGCAGGCGGTGAGCCGTTCGCTGCAGATGCTGGAACGCGCGCACGGTTCGACGCTGATCGTGCGCACCACCCGCACCTCGCAACCGAGTGCGGCCGGCCGGCGGTTTTACGAGCGCGTCAAGGGCGCGCTGAGCGAACTCGAACTGGCGCGCACCGAACTGGCCGAGGAGGCGCATCAGCTCAGCGGTCGTCTGCATGTGAACGCCCCCACGCTGTTCGGGCCGAAGTTCGTCGCGCCGCTGGTGGCGGAGTTTTTGCAGCGGCATCGGCAATTGACGATGTCGCTGGATCTCAGCGACGACTATCGCGATCCCGCCGAAACCGGCGCGGACGTCACGATCCGGATCGGCGAGATGCCGGATTCGCGGCTCATCGCGCGGCGCATCGGCACGCTGCGGCGGGTGGTGTTCGCCGCGCCCGCGTACCTGGCGGAACACGGCAGGCCGTCGCATCCGCGTGATCTGCTCCGGCATGAATGCGTGGTGCGCACGGGTGGTCCGCATCCGGGCCGTTGGCAATTCACGGCGCCGGACGGTGAGGACGTGATCGTCACGGTAACGGGGCGGTTCGACAGCAATCAGGTGGCCGCCGTCAACGCGGGCGTGCTGGGCGGAATGGGCATCGGCGTGGCGGCGTACTGGCAGATTCAGGAGTGGGTCGAGGCGGGCAGTGTCGAAGTGCTGTTGCCGGATTTTCAGCTAACACCTCTGCCGCTGCATGCGATGTGGTTGAAGACGCGACGCCTGCCGCGCAGAACGCGCCTGCTGGTCGATTTCCTGGCGGTCAAGCTGTTGCAGTTGTAGTTGCACTGCGTGCCGCCAGCGGGACGGTCGCGTTGCCGCCCGCTCGCAGTCTGGCCGACACCCTGTGCTACGCTTGACGAACCTCAACCTTCACCGCGCGCACCCCAACGTTGCGCGCGAGCCGAATCCCATCATGCGTTCCTGGCGTCTCGCCGCACCGCACGGTAGCGGACAACTCAGCATGTCGCGCGCCACCGATCTGGTCATGTCGATCTCGCATGCCGACCCGGACGCGCTCGCCGCCAGCATGTTGAGGATCGCCGGCGAGACGTTGCCGGTTTCGCAGTGCACCGTCTTCGCCTACGAGTTCGACGCCAAACCGCGTACCGTGTCGGCCGCCGATCATCGCGGCGGCCGTTTTCTACGTGACGTCGCGGATCGCTACACCACGCATTTCTACGCACTGGATGGTAATCGCTCGATCATCGAACAGTCGTCCGGCCGCGGCGAGTCGCGTGTATCGTCCGGTTCCGGTGACCTGGCCAACGCGCTCGTGCTGCACCAGCAACACAGCGCGGAGATCGAGAACGAAGCGTATCGCGCGGCCTGCTACGCGCGGCCGAACGTGTCCGACCGTTTATCGTTGCTCGTGCAACCGGTCGACCATGTCTGGCTGTCGATCAATCTCTATCGCGACAGTGCGTATGGCGTATTTCAGCCGGATGAGCTGGCGCGCGTCGAGCGTGTCGCCGGGTTGTTCGCGCATGCCGCGAAAAGCCATTACGCGCTGAATGGTCAACATCAGCAGGGTCCGGGCGCCGCGATGCTGGCCCGCGTACGGCGTGTGTGCCCGGCGCTGACGCCGCGCGAACTGGATGTGCTGCGCGGCACGCTCGAAGGCGCTACCGCCGCGGAGATCGCGCTGCGGATGGGCATCAAGCCGGGCAGCGTGATCACGTACCAGAAGCGCGCTTACGCACGGCTCGGCATTTCGACGCAGCGGCAACTGTTCGCGCTGTGTCTGCAATCCGGGCAACGTTGAGTATCAGGCACGCGTCACACGCTTCTGCACTTGCTCCCGTTTGGCACGGCTTTCCCCGCGTGCCTGTCCCTGCGTTTCGCGATCCCAGCGCTTGAGCCACGGCACGATGAAATCGGCGAAACCGTCCGCCGGCGGCGATAGCGCGCGCTCCGTGGCACGGTACACGCACACTTCCCGAATCGTTTCAGGATCGACGATCCGTTTCATCACCAGCCCGAACGTGCGCGCGAGCGGCGCGACGTACGCGGGCGCGAGCGTGACCGCCAGACCCTGCGCGGCGAGGCCGAACGCGGTGGTCACGTTGTCCACCACGTCGACCGGCACGATGCGCGCCTCCGGCGGCAGGTTGGCGAGCATCTGCCCGACCGCGCGCTCGTGATCGCGGCCGGTGGCGACGATCGGCACGTCACGCAGATGCTGCCACTGCACGCGGCGCCGCGCGTTCAACGGATGCGCCGGCGCGCACCACATCACCCACGGGCTCGCGAACGCCGGATCGCAGCGCACCCGTGTGCCGCTTTGCCTGTCGGGTCCGATCGCGAGATCCACATCGCCGCTTTCCACACGCTCCACCAGTTGCTCGACCACCGTGTCGCAAATGCGCACGACCACCTTCGGCTTGTCGCGCGCGTAGTCGGCGATGGCCGCCGGCAGCGCGGTGGCCGCCAGCACCAGCGGCGCGCCCACGCGCACGATGCCGGCCGCGCGGTTGCGGATGTCGTCGGCGGATTGGGCGGCGGCGCGCACGTGGCGCAACACCGATTCCGCCGACGACAGAAAATCCTGCCCCGCGCTCGACAGATCGACGCGCCGCGTGGTGCGGTCGAACAGCCGGAAACCGAGTTCCGTTTCGAGTTCGCCGAGCAACTGGCTGACCGCCGACGAGGTCAGCCCGAGCCGTTCCGCCGCCGCGCCGATGCTATGCAAATCGACGATGGCGAGAAACGCTTCGAACTGGCGGATGGTGACGCGGGTGAGTGGCATAGGTCGATTCTAAAGAAAAACTTAAGAATCGTGAAAAAACGGTTGATTGTGCGCGGCCGCCCGTTGACCGAGACTTCCCCTGATCGACGCACGCCGCCGTGCCGCTTAGACTTCGCTCTCGACTGCGGGCCTGTTTGCACCGCATTCCACGACTCAATCGACTCAATCGATTCAAGGACTTTGCCATGTTCGACCACATTCCCGCCTATCCCGGCGACCCGATCCTGAGCCTGAACGAGGATTTCCAGCTCGATCCGCGCCCCAACAAGGTCAATCTGAGCATCGGCATCTATTTCGACGACGCCGGCAAGCTGCCGGTCATGGACGCGGTGCGCCACGCCGAGAGCGCCTTGCTCGACGCGATCGGCCCGCGCTCGTATCTGCCGATGGCGGGCCTGCCGCTGTATCGCGACGGCGCGCAGGCGCTGGTGTTCGGCGCCGGCAGCGCGGCGCGCGCGGCCGGGCGGATCGCAACGCTGCAGACCATCGGCGGCTCGGGTGCGCTGAAGGTTGGCGCCGATTTCCTGAAGCGCTATTTCCCGGGCTCGCAGATCTGGATCAGCGATCCGAGCTGGGAAAACCATCGCGTCGTATTCGAAAACGCAGGGCTCACCGTCAATACGTACCCGTATTACGACGCGCAAACCGGCGGCTTGCGTTTCGCCGACATGATCGACGCGATCGGCCGCGTGCCCGAAGGCAGCATCGTGCTGCTGCATGCGTGCTGCCATAACCCGACGGGCGTCGATCTGAGCCCCGCGCAATGGGCCGAACTCGTGCCGGTTCTGCAGCGCCGCAAGTTGATCGCCTTCGTCGATATGGCCTATCAAGGTTTCGGCGCCGGCCTCGACGAAGATGCCGCCTGCGTGCGGATGCTCGCCGAAACGGACGTGCCGCTGATCGTCGCCAATTCGTTCTCGAAGAATTTCTCGCTGTACGGCGAGCGCGTCGGCGCGCTGAGCGTGGTGTGCCGCAGCGCCGAGGAAGCGGGCCGCGTGCTCGGCCAATTGATGGCGACGGTTCGCTCGAACTACAGCAATCCGCCGACGCACGGCGCGCGCCTCGTGGCCAACGTGCTCGCCGACGCGTCGCTGCGCGCGTCGTGGGAGACGGAACTCGCCGCCATGCGCGAGCGGATTCTGGCGATGCGCGGCGTGATTCACAGCGGACTCGCCGGACGTGTCGACGAAGTGATGCGGGCGCGCTACGTCGCGCAGCGCGGCATGTTCACCTACACCGGTCTGAGCGAAGCGCAGGTCGAGCGTCTGCGCGGCGAATACGCGGTGTACGTGCTGCGCTCGGGACGCATGTGCGTGGCCGGATTGAATGCGCGCAACGCGGATTACGTGGCGGCGTCGATCGCGGCGGTGGTGTCGGGCGCGTGAAGGGCGCACGCCTCGCAAAAGCAAAAGCAAACGCAAACGCAAGCCGAAACCGAAAGATCACAAGGAGACCCTGATGACCACCCTCGACATGGAACCGGCCGTCGTACCGAAGCATGCGGCGATGCATCCCGACGAATGGCAGGCGCGCGTGCAGCTCGCCGCCTGCTATCGCATCTTCGACATGCTCGGCTGGACCGAGATGATCTATAACCACATCACGCTGCGCGTGCCGGCGAGCGTGAGCGGTAACGAGCGGCACTTCCTGATCAATCCGTTCGGCTTGCACTACAGCGAGGTGACCGCCAGCAACCTCGTGAAGATCGACGCGCAAGGCCGCGTGCTCGACCGTTCGCCGTATCCGGTGAATCCGGCGGGTTTCGTCGTGCATGCGGCGATTCACGAAGGTTTGCCCGACGCGCACTGCGTGATGCATACGCACACCACGGCGGGCGTCGCGGTCGCCTGTCTCGAAGGCGGTTTGCAGCAGACCAACTTCTACAGCGCGCAATTGCACGATCGCATTGCGTATCACGACTTCGAGGGCATCACCGTGCATGCGGAAGAGGGCCCGCGATTGCTCGAACATATCGGCGACCGGCAGGCGGTGATTCTGCGCAATCATGGTTTGCTTGCGTGGGGCCACACGTTGCCGCAAACTTTCGCGGTGCTGTGGACGCTCAATCGCGCGTGCGAGATCCAGATGGCGACCTTCGCGATGGGCCGCGCGCGCCCCGTGCCGGAAGCGGTCGCGATCCGCTGCTCGCGCGACTCGTTGCAGTTCGATCCGCGTCACGGCGCGGGGCAGGACGTGTTCGACGCGCTGGTGCGGAAGGTCGATCGCATCGACGCGAGCTATAAGGAATGACGCGCGGAAACGGTGCACGTCGAGGAAGGTCGCGGAGCGGCCTCGGCAAGCGTGCCCGATAAGCGCACTCAATAAGGATTCGAACGATGAAAGTAGCGATTTACGGCGCGGGCGCGATCGGCGGCTGGATGGGCGTGAAGCTCGCGCAGGCCGGTCACGGCGTCAGCGTGGTCGCGCGCGGCGCGACGCTGGCGGCGCTGCGCGAGCACGGCTTGCGTCTGATCGAAGCCGGCCGGACGCAGGCGGTGCAAGTCCACGCCAGCGACGACCCCGCCGAACTCGGCGTGCAGGATCTGGTCGTGATCGCGGTCAAGGGACCGGCAATGGCGTCGGTGGCCGCGCGGATCGCGCCGCTATTGAACGCGCAAACCATCGTGCTGACGGCCATGAACGGTGTGCCCTGGTGGTTTTGCGACGGCCTCGGCGCGGCGTTCGCGGGCAAGCGGCTGAAGTCGATCGATCCCGACGGTGCGATTGCCGCGGCGATTCCGGGCGCGCAAACGGTCGGCTGCGTGGTGCACGCCAGTTGTCTGATCGATTCGCCGGGCGTGATCCGTCATCATCAGGGCAACGGTTTGATTATCGGCGAGGCGTCGGGTCAGCCGAGCGAGCGCGTCGCGGCGCTGACCGCGACACTTGCGGCAGCGGGCTTCAACGCATCGGCATCGGAGAAGATTCAGCGCGACGTCTGGTACAAGCTGTGGGGCAACATGACGATGAATCCGATCAGCGCATTCACCGGCGCGACCACCGACCGGATTCTGCGCGACGAACTGGTGCGCAACTTCGTCACGAGCATCATGCTGGAGGCGAAGGAAATCGGTGCCCGCTTCGGCATTCCGATCGACCAGGCGCCGGCGGACCGCCACGAAGTCACGCTCAAGCTCGGCGCGATGAAAACCTCGATGCTGCAGGACGTGCAGGCCGGCAAGGCAGTCGAACTCGATGCGCTGGTGGCCGCCGTGCGTGAGTTGGGACAGATGACGGACGTGCCGACGCCTTTTACGGATGCGTTGCTGGGTCTCGCGCGTTTGCATGCGAGCACGTTGGGGTTGTACCCGCAGCAGTAAGCGATGCAGTGAAAAGAAAGGCCGCCGTATTCCGGGCGGAATTCCGGAAGGATACGGCGGCCTTTCTGTTTTTTGCTTATGGTGTTTCCGCGTTCAGGCCGTTATCGCGGCAGACGCCGGCAAGCGCGCTGCTTCGATCAGCGCCAGTCCGCGTTGCGGATCGTCGAGTTCGGTCAGGCACAGCATGACGAGCCGGGCGAGATACAGCGGCGTCTGGGTTTCGCCTTCGCGCGTGAGGGTTTTGCAGAGCGTCGTGTAGACGAGATCGAGATCGCTGTCGGTCATGAGGGTTCTCCTGTGCGGTTCCGTTCGGTCTTTAAGCCGTTCAATCGTTGAGCGCCGCGATCAGCGCGTGCATGACCTGCTGCGCGGTGCCGTCGCGCCAGCGCGCGAGCACGTGGCCGTCGGGACGAATCAGATAGACGGTGCCGGGCATGGCGTCGAGCATGTCATGCAGACGGCCCGTGCGATCGCGTACCGGTACGCCGATCTCATCGGGCGACCCGGGCGAATCGCCTTTCACCAGCGTGATCGCGTTGAACGGCATGCCGCGCGCGGCAAGCGTGCGTTGCACGTCGCGCCACGCATCGGCGCTGTCCGCGGCGGTGCCGAAACGCAATGCGGTGAAGCAGGGACCGAGCAGATCCGTGAGATGAATGTCGATGTCCACGCCGTCGCCATTGCGCTTGCCGAGCCGGCATTCGGGCAGCACGCTGCCCGGCGCGGGGCCCTGGCTGAACAGCGCTGACGCGTCCGAAGCAACCCGGTTCAGCGGCGACTGCGTGTACGCGATCGCATGCGTCTGGCGCGGATTGATCAACGGCCTCACGGCGGCATGATCGGCCGCGAGACCGAGCACCGCCTTGCGCATCAGGTCGAACGCGAACGATGGCGGCGCCATGAACTCGGTGCTCTTCATGCCGTAGCTCAGGTTCTCGCGCGCCGCGAACACACGCTCGTCGCTGTAGCTGTCGAGCAGCCCCGGCGACGCGATACCGTTGATCACGCAACCGAGTTTCCAGCCGAGGTTGTCGGCGTCGTCGATCCCCGAGTTGGCGCCGCGCACGCCGAAGATCGGCACGAGATGCGCGGCGTCGCCCGCGAACAGCACCGGGCCGTGTCGATAGCGCTCCAGCGTCAGCGCATTGGCCTTGTAGAGGGTGATCCAGATTGGCGACCACGCGCCCGTTTCGCCCATCGCGTCGAGCACGCTCTGCACGCGCGGCATCACGTTGGCGGGCTCGATCGCGGCATTGGGGTCTTCGTCGTCGCGCAACTGGTAGTCGATCCGCCAGACGTTGTCGGGCTGCTTGTGCACCAGTACGGTCGAACCGGGATTGGACGGCGGATCGAAATACGCGAGACGTTCAGTGGCGCGAGCGCTGTCCAGTTCGATATCGACGATCACGTAGCGGCCTTCGTACGTGGTGCCCGTCAGCTTCAGGCCGAGCGCTTCGCGGATCGTGCTGCGCCCGCCGTCGCAGGCGATCACCCAGTCGGCGTCCATATGCCAGGGCGTGCCGCCGGTGCGCAGCGAGAGTGTGGCGCCGCTTGTATCGGTTTCCGCGCCGCGGTCCGCTTCTTTTCCGTGCAGTTCGAGCCCGGTCACCCGCGTTTGCCAGCGGATGTCGATCAGATCCGCGTGCCGCTCGACCTCGTCGAGCAGAGTCTGTTCGATCTGGTATTGCGCGATGTTGATCATCGGCGGCAACGATTGCTCGTCGTCCTGGTGCATCGCAAAGCGGAACACCTCCATGTCGCGATAGAAGCTGCGACCGCCTGTCCACGGCAAGCCTTTTTGCAGGAAGCCGTCCAGCACGCCGAGCCGTTTGAAAATCTCCAGACTGCGCCGCGAGATGCAGATCGCGCGGCTGCCGGTGCAGACACCGTCGTCGGCTTCGATCAGCACCGAGCGTACGCCCTGACGGGCCAGCGCGAGCGCCAGCGTCAGACCGACGGGGCCGCCGCCGACGATCGCCACGGCGCGCCGCACGGGGTCGCGTCCGTCGATCAACGGCGGCGGCACGCCGTCGTAGTGACGCGGCGAAAAAGGATAGGGTTTGAAATCGCGGCTCATGCCGGTGTCTCCTGGCGCGTTCTGATGTATCAAGGCTGATGATTGCGCGGCAACGGGCAGGGCGGAAGTACCCCTCCACGGCTGCGTCAATCGATAGCCAAGTATGACGGAGGGCGCGCGCGAGGCTGTCCTCATTTTGGGTACAAGCGCGCGGCGGGAAACCGGCGAGCAGCGACCTGAAAGTAACGCGCCAACGCGCCAACGCGGCTTCAGCGCCGGACAACAAAAAACCGCGAGCCGTTCACACGACTCGCGGTTCTCTTCATGCATCCGGTACCGACGAACCGGCGCCTACGAACGGCCACGCGACACGCTCAGTCCGCGCCACCCACATGCGAAACCTGCCGCGCATGCTGCATGCTGGACGCCTGACATTCCTCGATCATCGCGCGGAACGTGGGCGCGGTATGCGTCGCGCTGGTCGAGCCCGCTTCCATGCCTCCCTCCGGCGCTCCGCCGACGCCGACCACCAGCGTCGCGCGGGGCCGCCATTCGCGCGTTCTGCGCAACATGTTGCGCAGATACGGCGGCGATTCCGGCGCATCCAGCGAGACGATGCAGATGATCGGCGTGTCCTTGAAGCTCGGTTCGTCGGCGCGTGCGCTGCGGTAGCCGGAGTGCGTGGCCATCATCGGCGCGAGGCCATGGCGGCCGAGCAGTTGCACGGCGACGGCGGTCGTGACCTCGTCGAACGCGCCGCGGCCGGGCACGCAGAGCACGGCGGTTTTCTCGCCGCCCTGGCGCAGTTGGGGATGCGCCGCGATGTGGCTGTCGTGCCGTTCCGACGGATTGCCCGAGGCCGATGCCGGTGCGCCGGGCATCGGCGGAAAATTGCCGCCGTCCGCCGCGTCCGGCCGCGACAGGCGGTCCGGCACGCCGTCGGCCACCTCCAGGTTCTCGACGATATCGACCAGCGCATCGTTGATCCGCTGCAACTGGTCGGGCATCAGCACGCCGCGCATCGCGTCGTTGCGCGCGAGCTTGAGCCCTTCGAGCGCGACCTTGTCGTAGTAGTCGAGCAGCGACATCTCGCGCAGCAGACGCTCGGCCTGCACGATCGCTTCGTGCGGATCGTCCGCGAGCAGCCGCTGATAGAAATTCTGCGCGGGCGTGAGCGCGGGCTGGTCGCCGAGCAGCACGGTCAGAAAGTTCAGACGATCGGCGTAACGGCCGAGCGTGACCACGCACAAGGTCAACGGCGTGGACAGCACGAGGCCGATCGGCCCCCACAGCCAGCTCCAGAAAATCGCCGCGACCACCACCGCGAGCGGCGACAGCCCCGAGCGATGCCCGTACAGCAGCGGCTCGGCGATCTGCCCGGCCACCACGTCGACAACGATGAACAGGATCAGCGTATAAACCGCCATGGTCCACTGCGGCTGGATCGCGGCGGCGAGAAACACCGCGAGGATCGCCGCGATCCAGATGCCGATATACGGCACGAAGCGCAGCAGCGCGGCGATCACGCCGAACAGCAACGCGCCCGGCACGCCGATGATCGCGAGTCCGATCGCGATCACGCCGCCCGCACTGAGGTTTACGCCCAGTTGCGCGACGAAATAGCGGCTCAGGCGCACGGCCGCGTCGTTGATCGCCGTGGTGGTGCGATGCAGGTCGCGTGAGCCGAACAGACTGATCAGCCGGTCGCGCAGATCCTCGCGCTGCAGCAGGATGAAGATCGTCACCACCAGCACGATGAAGGTCGTCTCGATCGGCGCGATGGCCGGCGAGAGCGCACGCTGCGCGAGTTGCATCGGGGTAGGAGAGGGTTCGTGCACTTCGACCGGCGTCGGCACGGGCGGCGCATTGCGCGCGGCGCGGCCGGTCAGACGCGGCGGCGCCGGCTTGGACGGCGCGACCCGCTGCAAGGTCGCGGCGGCCCGGCTCATCAGCGAATCGGCCCGGCCGACGGTCTTCTCCTGCACGGTCTCGATCTTCTGTTCGATCGCCACCTGGTACTGCGGCAGGTCGCCGGCCAGTTGCACGAGCTGCGCGGTGATCAGCGCGCCGACCGCAAGCAGGCTGGCGAGGGCGAACAGCACGGCGATGAAGATCGACGGCAGATGGCCCATATGCAAGCGGCGCAACATCTGCACGAGCGGCGCGAGCAGAAAGCTCAGCAGCACCGACAGCGTGATCGGAATCAGCACCGCGCGGCCGAAGTAAAGCCCGCTGACCACCACCACGCCGGTAATCACCGAGGCGAGGCCATGCAGACTCGGCGTACCCGGCGGGTAGACGCGATTCGGCCGCCCATGCGGCCCATGGGGCGGCGGCAACGATATTTTCATGAGCACACTTTCCGGTTGAGGAGCGCTATTGTTCGCTGTTGTTTTATATCCGCCGCGGGTGGATGCGACGAGGTGCGACGGGTTGCAAAGCGGGCAACACGCGACAGCAATCCGCATGCCTGGATTGTAGGCGCTTTGAGCGGCCCTTCGTTAGCCCGCGAACGCCGCTGCGATCCGTTCAAATCACGCTAGATGTGCGAGCGCAGCACGTCGAACAGCAGCGAACTCGCATACAGCAGCAACCCGATAAACCCGCCGACGATCGTCCCGTTGATGCGAATGTATTGCAGATCCTTGCCGATGTTCAGCTCGATCTGCCGCGACATCTCGCGCGAGTCCCAGTTCTTGACCGTATCGCTGATATGCCGCGTGAGGAACGCGGCGAATTCCGGCGCCATCGTCCGCGCGGCGTCTTCGAGATGATCGTTCAACGATTGCCGCAGCGCGGGATCGTGCGCGAGTTCGCGGCCGACCCACTGGCCCATCGCCATCACGCGGGCATGCAGCGCCGAGTCCGCGCGTTGCAGGTCGCGCTTGAGCCATGCGCGCAATTCGCCCCACATGTCCTTCACATACACGCCGAGCGCTTCGCCTTCCAGCAGATAGCGCTTCAGGTCCTCGCCCTTCTGCAGGAACGCGGGGTCGGTCTTGAGCTTGTCGATCAGCTTGTGCGCGGCCTCGTCGAACTTCTCGCGCAACGCGTGCGCCGGGTTTTCGCTGATCTGCTCCAGCATGCGGTTGACCGCGTTGGCGAGCGCCTCCGCGCCTTTCTCGCCGAGCCACGCGGACGGCAGGATTTTCTCCAGCTTCGGGTATTCGCCCTTGACCCATTCGACGATGCGCTCCGCGATGAACTCGCGCGCCTGCTCTTCGCGCAGCAGCGCCACCACCTGTTCGATGCCGGCGTCGAGCAGTTCCTGATGGCGGCCGTCCCTGGTCAGCGTGTCGAGGATCGAACCCATCGACTGCGAGAGATCGACCCTGGCCAGCACGTCGCGCAGCGCGTCCTTGATGAAGCTCTGGATGCGCACGTCGTCGGTCACGTCGAGAATGCCGCCGGTGAGCTTGACCACGTAGTCGCCCAGACGCGCGGTATTGGCCGGCTCGGTGAGCCAGCGGGTGATGCTGTGCGCCGGGTCGTGCTTCTTGATCAGCCCGACCAGCGAAGGCACGTCGAGAAACCTGTCCTGCACGAACACCGCGAGATTGTCGGCGATCTTGTGCTTGTTGCGCGGAATGATCGCGGTATGCGCGGACACCACCGGAATCGGCACGCGGCGAAACAGCGCGGCCACCGCGAACCAGTCGGCGAGTGCGCCGACCATCGCGGCTTCGGCCACGGCCTTGATGCCGTCCACCCAGATGCCGCGCGGCATGAACGCGGTGACGACAAAAACGCAGGCGGCCGCGAGCAACAGCAGTAACGGCGTCCGCTTGGCCTTCTTCAGTTCGATTGCTTTATTCATCGGCGGCGAGGCGAGGTTGAATGAGCCGGAGCGCATCGTTATGCCGATGCCTGCTCCGACACGCGAGTGTAGCGCCGCGCCTCGTGGATTGACCAATGCGTGGGCTAACTCATGAATTGACGCATGAGCCGACGCATGACCGCCGGCGCGGGCTTAGCTTTCGCGCCTCGGCACGGTAACATCCGCGGTTAGACTGCGAGGTCATCGAATCCAATGCAAGGGAGAGGCACAGTGATCAGGTTTCTGCACACCGCGGACTGGCAGATCGGCACGCAGTTCGGCCAGTTCGAGCCGGACGAGGCGACGCATCTCGCCGAGGCGCGCTTCGAGACCGTGCGCCGCATCGCCGCCGAAGCCGCCGCGCGCAAGGTGGACGCGGTGCTGGTCGCGGGCGACGTGTTCGATCTGCAAACGGTGTCGGACACGGTGATCCGCCGTTTGTTCGGCGCGCTGCAGGGCTTCAGCGGCCCCTGGATCATGCTGCCCGGCAATCACGACGCGGCGCTGGTCGAGAGCGTGTGGACGCGCGCGCAGCGCTTGAACTGCATTGCGGCGAACGTGCGCGTGGTGCTCGAACCCGGCGTGGTGTTGCTGGATGCATGCCGCTGCGCGCTGCTGTGCGCGCCGCTCACCCAGCGCATCACCTACGACGACACCACCGGTTTCTTCGACCAGACGGAAACGCCGGACGGCTATCGTCGCGTCGGGCTCGCGCACGGCAGCGTCGGCGGCATCCTGCAGGACGGCATCGACTCGTCGAATCCGATCGCGCCCACGCGCGCGGTCAGCGCGCGCCTCGACTATCTGGCGCTGGGCGACTGGCACGGCCATCTGCGGGTCGACGAACGCACGTGGTACGCGGGCACGCATGAGCAGGACCGCTTTCGCGGCAACGAACCGGGCTTCGTGCTCGACGTGACGATCGGCGAGAGCAGCGACGCCAACGCGGGCGCCGCGCCGGTCGTCGAGCCCGTGCGGGTCGGCCGTTACCGGTGGCACCGCTGGGACGTGACGATCGACGTGCCGACCGACGTCGACGCGCTCAAGGCGCGGCTCGCCGAACTCGGCGACGACGACGTGCTGCGTGTCGCGGTCGGCGGCACGACGGCGCTGGCGGAGGCCGAATCGATCCGCGTTGCGCTCGACGAAACGCGCGCCCGCGTGCGTGCGCTGCGTGTCGATGTCAGCGGCCTGCAGGTACTGCCGACCGCCGACGATCTCGCCGGACTCGGCGCGCAAAGCGGCTATCTCGCGAAGGTGGTCGCCCGCCTGCGCGGCTTGCAGGAAGACCCGCAATCCGACCCGCAACAGGTCAAGCGCGCGGCGCAAGCGTTACTGCTTCTGGCGCGCTTTCAACGTGAACTGCCGCGCGAAGCGAGGTCCGCATGAAGCTGGAAAGTATCGCAATTCAGGAATTCAAGCAGTTCGCCGGCCGCATCGTGATCGACGATCTGCAGCCGGGTCTGAATCTGTTCACCGGCCCGAACGAGGCCGGCAAAAGCACCATCGCCGAGGCCGTGCGCGCGGTGTTTCTCGAGCGCTACAAGGCGTCGCATCTGAAGGATCTGCTGCCGTGGGGCAAGGCGAGCGGGCAGCCTTCGGTGGAGGTCAGTTTCGATCTCGATGGCGCCGCGTGCCGTCTGTCGAAGCAGTTCGTCACGCGTCAGCGCTGCGAGTTGAAGATCGGCCAGAGCGTGTTCGGCGAGGACGAAGCCGAGGACAAGCTCGCGGCATTGCTCGGTTTTTCGCGCGCCGCGCGTGGGCCGCTGAAGCCGGAGAACGCGGGCGTGCCCGGTTTGTTGTGGGTGCAACAAGGCGACACCCAGGACGTGCGCGATTCGACCGGACATGCGGCGCAATATCTGCGCGATGCGTTGTCGCAGTTGTCGGGCGGCAGCGAATCGGCGGGTGAGGATGCGCTGATCGCCGCCGTGCAGCGCGAGCTCCGGCTGCTGCTCACCGCGCGCACGCAGAAGTCCACCGGCGCGCTGGCGGAAGCGGAACAGACGCTGGCCAAATTGATCGAGGAGCGCGACGAACTGCAACAGCAGCGGTTGCAGTTCGAAGAGAACATCGCGCGCCTCGCCACCCAGCAGGAAACCTTCGACGACGTCGAGCGCAAGCGCCCGTGGGAAGCGCACGAGCAGAAGGCGCTGGCGGCGCAGCGGCGCGCCGAGGCCGCGGCGGAACTCGAACGCGGATTGAAGGAACTGAAAACGGCCGTGGCGTTGAGCGAGGCGCAACTGGCACTGTCGTTGCAGCAGGAACGCGATGCGGTGGAGCGGGAAGCGGCGGTCGCCCGCGAGCGCCAGCAGCTCAACGCGGAGCGGGCCGCTGTCGCGGCGGCGCAGGCCGACTACGACGACGCGGTCGCGAAGTCCGCGCAACTGGAGCAGGCCGCGAGCGCGGCCGGCCGCGCGCTCGAACTCGCGAACGCGGCGGTGACGGCGGCCGATCTGCGCAGCCAGATCGGCCTGCACGACACCGAACGCAAGCGGCTCGACGACGCGATCGGCGCGGCGGCCGCCGCCAACGACGCGGTGCTGAAAGCGACGCGTGAAGCCGCATCGGTCGAAATCGACGAGGCGATGCTCAAGCGGCTCGCGAAACTCGACAGCGAACGGACCGTGCTGCGCGCGCGGACCGACGCGGCGATGACGCGCATCGAGTATCGCTTGAACGGCGCGATCACCATCGACGATGCGAAGGTCAGCGGCGAAGGCGTGCTGCGCGTCGATGAAGAGAAACGCATTGGCCTTGGCGAACTCGGCGAATTGCGGGTGATTCCGGGCGTGTCGGATCTGTCCGCGCAACGCGCCGAACTGGCGTCGCTCGACGCCCATTACGCACAGGCCTTGCAGACGCTCGGCGTCGCGTCGCTCGGCGAGGGCGAGGCGAGGCTCGAACAATGGAAGGCGCTGGTCGCGCAGCAGAAGAGTTACGCGACGATGTTGAGCGCGCACGCGCCGCAAGGTATCGATACGTTGCGCGCCGCGTTGGCCTCGGTGGACGCCCGGTGGCAGGCGTCGAATGAACGGTTGAAGAGTCTGCCGGACGTATCAGGCGCGCTGCCGCTCGACGACGCGCGCCGCGACGCCGAGATCGCCCGCGACGCGCTGGACGCCGCGCGCAAGGTGCTGGGCGCGGCGGCGGAAAAAAAGACCACCGGCGTGGCGAATGTCGAATCGCTGGCCGCGCAGTTGCAGCGCAAGGAAGCGCAACTGAACGACGAGACGTTCCGCGCGGACCGCGCGAAATGGCAGACCCGGATCGTCGAACAACGCGTGCAGGTCGATGCGTTGAAGACGCAGCAGGCGGCTCGCGAACGCGAGTTGCAGGATGCGCGTCTCGACGATCCGGCCGCCGAGGCGACGCGGTATCGCACGTCGGCGGAACTGGCGCGTCGCGAGCAGCACGAGCGTCAGGTGCGGATCGCGCAATTGCGCAGTCAGTTGGAAACCGTCGGCGCGTCGGGGCTCGGTGAACGGCTTGCGGTGATCGAGGCGCGCGTCGAACAGGCGAGCCGTCGCAAGGACGAATTGAGTTTGCGGGCCGGCGCGCTGAGTCTGCTCGACGAGGTGCTGGTCGACGAACGCGACGCAGCGGTCGCGCAACTGCGCGCGCCGTTGACCGAACGCCTTGGGCACTACCTGCGGCGGATTTTTCCACAATCGACGATCGCGCTCGGCGACGATCTGAGTCCCGCCACGCTCGACCGTTACGGCCGCGCGGATACGCTCGACGCACTGAGCTTCGGCACGCGCGAACAACTCGGCATCCTGACGCGGCTCGCGTACGCGGACCTGCTGAAGGCCTCGGGCCGCCCCACGCTGCTGATGCTCGACGACGCGGCCGTGCACACCGACGCCGCGCGTCGCGACGCGATCAAGCGCGCATTGCTCGATGCGGCGACACGGCATCAGATTCTGGTGTTCACGTGTCACCCGGAGTTGTGGGACGACCTCGGCGTGCGGCAGCGGTCGATCGACGATCTGAAGGCGGCGGCGCTGGCCGCTTAGCGTGAGCTAGCGACGCGATACGTCCGGGGCGGCATACCACCTCGGCGTATAGACCCAATCGCCGCCCGCCGCGCCCGTCGAAAATCGTCGCGTGGTCGACGAACCGACGATCACCATCGTGCGCATATCCACGTCGTCCGAGCGCAGTTCGCCGAGCGTCAGCGTGCGCAGCGTGCCGCCCGGTCTGCCGATATCGCGCCCCAGCACCACTTCGGTCGCGGCGCTGCGGTAGCCGCGCACGATGTCGAGCGCCTTGTCCAGTTGCCACGGACGCGCGCGCGAGATCGGGTTGTAGAACGCCATCACCAGATCCGCCTCGGCGGCATGGCGCAGACGTGTCTCGATCACGCTCCACGGCTTCAGATTGTCCGACAGCGACAGCATGCAGAAGTCGTGACCCAGCGGCGCGCCCGCCTGCGCGGCGGTCGCGAGCGCGGCCGATACGCCCGGCACGATGTTCAGCTCGACGGCGGACCAGGCGTCGTCAGCGTCGCCGGCGGCTTCGAGCGCTTCGAGGACGGCCGCGGCCATCGCGAACACGCCGGGGTCGCCCGACGACACCATCACCACCGAGCCGCCCGCGCTCGCCAGCTCGAACGCGTGACGCGCGCGTTGCAGTTCCTCGCGATTGTCGGTGCCATGCACGCGCTGGCCGGCGCGGAATGGACCGGCCATCTTCACGTAGGTGTCGTAGCCGAGAACGTCGGTCGCTTCGGCGAGCGCACGGCGCGCAGCCGGCACCATCAGATCGGCGCGGCCGGGGCCGAGGCCGATCACCGTCAGACGGCCGCGCGCGATGCCGATCGTGTTCGCGTCGACGGCCAGCGCGGACAGCGCCAGGGCAATGCCGGCTTGCGCATCGTCGTGCAGCGTTTGGTACGGGATGCGCAGCGCGGCATGCAGCAGGCTGCTGGGCGGCTCGCCGTCCTCGGGACGGGGACGCGCGAAGCGTAGCGGCGCGTTCAGCGTCGCGGCGGCTTCGGCGAGCGCGGAGTCCGTCATGCGGCCGGCTGGGGCGAGCAGCGCGGCAAGCGACAACGCCGCGAGGCCGTGGGCGTTCAACGCGGCGCGTACGGTCGCCACGATCGCCTCGGCGGCGGACCCGGCAGCATCCTTAGTACCCTCAGTACCCGTTGCACCCACACCCACCACCGCCGCCACCACACTACGCGGATGAATCACCAGCTCGTCGGCACGTCCATCCCACGCGCGGGGCGTCACACGAATCGCGAGCCGTGCCGAATCCGAGCGCGGCAACTGCGCGTCGTCGAGCCACGGCGCTTCGCCTTCGATACGCGTGCGCTCACCCGCCAGCAGATCCGACACGAAGCGCTTGCCCTGGCCGAGATCCGCGAGTACGTAGCCGTCCGGCGGATTCAGCACGCAGGTGCCGAAGCGCAATTCGCCGCTCGTGGTGATCGCGGGCGGCACGTCGAACGCGGCGGCGATCTCGCGCGCCATCACGTTGACGCCGGCGAGTCCGCCGAGCAGCGGTACGACCGCGCTGCCGTCCTCGGCGACGGCCAGCACCGGCGGTTCGACGCCCTTGTTCGTCAGCAGCGGCGCGACGCAGCGGATCACGATGCCCGCCGCGCACAGCGCGACGATCGGCGTGCCGCTCGCGTACAGATCGCGCAATTGCGCGCCGAGTTCGGCGTAGGCGACATCGGCTTGCACACGCCCTTGCAGCGCATGCACGAGGCTGCCGGGATACCGCGCCTGAATGCGCCGCGCGCTGTCCAGCGCGCCCGCGCCGAGAATCACGATGGCGGGCGGCGTGTTCATCCGTGCCATTTTTCCCCCGGCACGACCAGCAACGAAAAATACGGCGACGCCATCGGATCGACGTCGGCGAGCGGGACGATGCGCTGATTGCCCATCGTCGCGCGTTCGACATACAGCGCGCGATCCGCCAGACCAAGCTCGACGAGCACGCGCCGCACCTTGTCGAAATTGCGGCCGAGCTTCATCACGACGGCGGCGTCGGCATCCGCGAGACGGCGGCGCAAATCGGCTTCGGGCAACACGCCGGACAGCACCGAAAGACTTTGATTGCGATACACCAGCGGCGCGCCGAGCACGGCCGCGCCGCCGAGCATCGAGCACACGCCGGGCACCACATCGCTCTCGTAAAGCGGCGCGAGACGGTCGTGCAGATACATGTACGAGCCGTAGAAGAACGGATCGCCCTCGCAGATCACCGCGACGTCGCGGCCCGCGTCGAGATGCCCCGCCACCACCTGCGCCGCGCCGTCGTAGAAGTCGGCGATGATCGCCTCATACGAGAGCGGCGGTTCGAGCGCCTCGGTCGTGACCGGATAGACGAGCGGCAGATGCTGCTGCGTGTCGTGCAGATGCCCTTCGATGATGCTGAAGGCGTTGCCTTTCTTGCCCTTGGCGACGAAATACGCGACCACCGGCGCGGCCTTCAGCAGACGCAGCGCCTTGAGCGTGATGAGTTCGGGGTCGCCGGGGCCGACGCCGAGGCCGAACAGACGTCCTCGCGGCGTCGTCATTCGACCTCCGTGGCGAGTGCGTTGACCGCGGCGGCCGCCATCGCGCTGCCGCCGCGCCGGCCTTCGACGATCACGTAGGGCACGCCGCGGCTATCGTCGGCGAGCATGGCTTTCGACTCCGCCGCGCCGACGAAGCCGACCGGGAAGCCGAGAATCAGCGCCGGTTTGGGTGCGCCGTCATCGAGCATGTCGAGCAGATGGAACAGCGCGGTCGGCGCATTGCCGATCACGACGACGCTGCCTTCCAGATGCGGACGCCACAATTCGAGCGCGGTGGCCGAGCGCGTATTGCCGAGTTCGCGCGCGAGCGACGGCACGTCCGGATGCGTAAGCGTGCAGATCACCTCGTTGTTCGCGGGCAGCCGCGCGCGCGTGATGCCTTGCGCGACCATGCCGGCGTCGCACAGGATCGGCGCGCCGTGCGCGAGCGCATGGCGGCCCGCCGCGCCCGCGCCCGGCGAGAAGCGCAGCGCGTCGACGATATCGACCATGCCGCACGCGTGGATCACGCGCACCGCGAGTTTGTCGAGATCGGCGGGGATGCGCGAGAGGTCGGCCTCCGCGCGGATCGTCGCGAAGGATTGGCGATAGATTTCCTGGCCGTCGCGAATGTAGTCAAGCATGTGTGGTGTCGGTCGGTTGAGGCGCGCGGGGCGGTGTGGGGTGAGGGCGGTCATGGTCGATGCTGGCCAGCGCGCCGGCGGCTTCGGCTGGCGTCAGCCGTTGGGCGATGCATTGGCCGAAGCCTTGTTGGCCATCGCGCCGGTACAGGTCGTAGACACTGGGTGCGCTGGCCAGCAGCGTGTAGGGCGCGCAATGCGCGGCCGCGCAGGAACGCGGGCAGCCGCTGAGATGCAATTCGACGTGCGCGGGCACATGCGACGCGAGTTGCAGTGCGTCCGCCTTGGTGTCGGCGAGGCTTTTCGCGCAGCCGCTCGAACCCGCGCAGGCGATCAGGCGCGCGATCGGGTCCGCGATGCGGGTTGCAAGGCCGAGCGCGTTCAGACCGTCGAGCACCGCGGGCACGGCATCGGTCGAGATGTCGGGCAGCAACACGCTTTGCCATGGCGTCATGCGTAAGGTGCCGTGGTTGTGACGTTGCGCGAGTTCGGCGAGGCCGCGCAGCGCGTCGGCGCTCAGGCGGCCGAGCGGCGGCTGGCCCCCTGCGTGCCAGATGCCGGGCGGGCGTTGCGGGTGGGCGCCGAGCCGGAGCATGGCGTCGGCGGGGACGCTGCGTCGCCAGTGGGTCAAGGCGATGTCGCGCGTGAGCGGGAAATCGGCGTGGCGTTGCGCGTGATGCAGGATCGCGTCGACGGAGTGCGTGGCGAGCAGGTCGCGCATGCGGGTGGCGTCGCTTGCGGCGAGGTCGAGGAACGTGTGCAGCAACGCGCGAATCAACGTGGGGACCTGGCCGGGGGAGACGGCGGCCAGGGCGATGCTGCGCTCGTTTCGGTTCGTGTGACGCGGGATGTGTGGGATGTGTGGGATGTGCGGGATGTGTGAGGCGGTGGGCGTGGTGGGCAGCGCCGAGGGCGATGCTGTCGCCAACGCTGAAACTGCGCTTTGCACTGTCGGGTCCTGTGCGTCCGAACCCACCGCCTCCGGCGGACAACCGGCCAGCCCGAACACGAACCGCACGCCATCGTCTGCCGGTATCGCCGCGAGCCACACATCATGCGGATGATCGATTCGCGCCAGGCGTTCGCCGCCATCCAGCAGCAGCGCGAATTTCGGCGACAGCGCGGCGAAGCGCGGTTCGTTCTGCAGCAAGGTCAGCAGGTCGGCGCACAGCGGCGTCGTATCGAACAACGCCGAGGGATCGCGTCCGGCGACGGGGCTGATCATCACGTTACGAATGTCGTCGGCAGCGATGGCGCTGGCCGCGTCGACGCTGGCCGCTGCCGTGCCCGCATCGCACGAATCCGTCGCGTCCCGCAGCGGCCGCATGGGCCCCAATCCCGCCTTCACCAACGCATCGATCAACGCTTGTTCCTGACCCGCGCGCACGCCCCGCACCTGCAGATTCGCGCGATTGGTCACCTCGATCGCACCGGCGGCGTAACGCGTGCAGGCATCGGCAATGGCGTGGGCTTGCGCGGCGCTCAATGCGCCGCCAGGCAGTTTGATCCGGCACAGCCCGCCGTCTTTCGCGGCAACGATGCGCAGCAGCCCCGGGCAGGCCGAAGCCCGCGCGCCGCCGGCAGCGTGCGCGCCGGCCGGCATCGGGTCGCCGACGGCCGGGTGCGCGGCGGCCGGCACCGGACTGCCAACGGCGACATCACGGCCAGCACCAGCGTGGACGGTTGTGGAAAGGGGCGAAGCTTGCTTCAAGGGACGGACACCGGTTGAGCGTCGCGCGGCGGCCCGAGCAAGCCCGATGTGACGAGGCATTGCTGCGGCATCGGTACACCCCGCCCGATGTTGGCTGGCACGAACAGTCTCGCCGGCAGGTCTCCTGGCTGGCAGGTCATCATCCGTCGCGGCCTTCCCGGTCGAACCAGTGGCGCGCAGCGCGGGCGGACTCGCTGCATACAGTTGCGGGGGCAGCCACAGCGTCACTGTGTTCCCTCTTCGGCCCCGAAGGGCACCGGCGGCCTGTATTATGCCTTTTTTCGAACAGCACAACGAGGCTGGACGCCTTGATCGGCGTGGCTCAGCGGATTATTTGAAGATAATGGACAACGAAGGTCGCCCGTCCGCGTGGCTGACCGTGGTGGGCATCGGCGACGACGGTTTCGCCGGTTTGGGACGGCCCGCGCGGCGTGCGCTGCTCGACGCGTCGGTGGTGTACGGCGGCGAACGCCATCTGTCGATGCTGCCCGCGCGGCTCGGCGCGCGGCGCGTCGCGTGGCCGCGTCCGTTCGATCTCGCGCCCTTGCTGGCCGAGCGTGGCGGCGCGGTGTGCGTGCTCGCGAGCGGCGATCCGATGTTGTTCGGCGTCGGCGCCACGCTCGCGCGGCAATTGCCCGACGGCGAGATGCGGGTGTTGCCCGCGCCGTCGTCGCTGTCGCTCGCGGCCGCGCGTCTCGGCTGGCCGTTGCAGGAGGTCGCGACGGTATCGCTGGTGGGGCGTCCGCCGGCGGCGCTCAACGCGCATCTGCATCATGGCGCGCGCGTGTTCGTGCTGAGCGCGGACGGCCGCACGCCCGCGGCGCTCGCCGCGCTGCTGAACGCACGCGGTTTCGGCGCGAGCCGCATGATCGTGCTGGAGCATCTGGGTAGCGAACGGGAGCGACGTATCGACGGCCGCGCGGATGCGTGGCCTGCCGGCGAGACCGCCGCGCTGAACCTCGTCGCGCTCGATTGCCGCGCGACCGAAGGCGCGCCGCGTCTGCCGCTGACCTGCGGCCTGCCCGACGACGCCTTCCGTCACGACGGGCAACTCACCAAGCGCGACGTGCGGGCGATCACGCTGGCGCGCCTCGCGCCGACGCCGGGCGAACTGCTGTGGGACGTAGGCGCGGGCAGCGGGTCGATCGGCATCGAATGGATGCGCGCGCATCCGTCCTGCCGGGCGATTGCGATCGAGGGACATGCGGAGCGGCAACGCTTCATCGAACACAATCGCGATGCGCTGGGCGTGCCGGGGCTGCAACTGGTGGCCGGTCGCGCGCCGGATGCGTTGCAGGGTCTGGCGAGGCCGGATGCGGTTTTCATCGGCGGCGGCGTGACGGTGGCGGGCGTGCTGGATGCGTGCTGGGATGCGTTGCGCGACGGCGGCCGGCTTGTCGCCAATGCGGTGACGTTGCAGGGCGAGGCCGCGCTGGTCGCATGGCGCGAGCGGCACGGCGGCACACTGACGCGGATCGCGCTCGCCGACGCGCAACCGCTCGGCGGTTTCGACACGTGGCGGCAGGCGTTGCCGATCACGTTGCTGGACGTGACGAAGCGGGCTGGCGCATCGGGTTCGCCAGAACCGGCCGGCGATGGGAACGCACGATGACGCGCATCCTGTTGCTCGGCGGCACCGGCGACGCGCTGCGGATTGCGCGGCAACTTGCGTCTAAACCTTCGGCCCATCGACCGACGGACCCGGCAGCCGACGTCACGCTTAAACCGGGCTCATCGCTCGTCTACAGCCTCGCGGGTCTCGGCAAGACGCCGGACGATCTCGCGTGTGAAATACGCGTCGGCGGTTTCGGCGGCAGCGACGGTCTCGCGCGGTATCTCGCCGACGAACGCATCGACCTCGTGATCGACGCGACGCATCCGTACGCCGCGCGCATCAGCGCGAACGCGGCCGAGGCCTGCGCCGGAACACGCGTGCCGTGCTGGGCGCTGCGCCGCCCCGGCTGGCAACCGCAAGCCGGCGACGATTGGCGCATGGCCGGCGACTGGGATGAACTGACGGACGCGCTCGCGCCGTTCCGCAAGCCGTTCTTCACGCTCGGCCGTGAACCGCTCGCGCATCTCGACGAGATTCCCGCGCATCAGTTCTGGACCGTGCGTTGTCTCGATCCGCATGCGGACACCGCACGCGCTCGCATCATCGCGACGCGTGGGCCGTTTTCGCTCGAAAACGAACGCGCGCTGTTCGCGTTGCTGGCATTCGATGTTGTGGTGAGCAAGAACAGCGGCGGCAGCGCGACCGAGGCAAAACTCGCGGTGGCGCGCGAACGGCATCTGCCGGTGGTGATGCTGCGGCGCCCCGGCTTGCCGCCGGTCGATCGGGAATTCGAGCACATCGACGCGTTGCTCGACGCCTTGCAGGCATTCGCCTGAACGTCGCGACGTTCGGCCTCAATGAATCATTGGAGTATCGAATGACGGTGTTTTTTATCGGCGCCGGCCCAGGCGACCCTGAACTGATCACGGTGAAAGGCCAGCGTCTGGTGCGTAGCTGTCCGGTGATCCTGTATGCAGGCTCGCTCGTGCCGTCCGCGGTGCTCGACGGTCACACGGCCGCTCAGGTCGTCAATACCGCCGACCTCGATCTCGACCAGATCGTCGCGTTGCTCAAGCACGCGCACGATCAGGGCCACGATGTCGCGCGCGTGCATTCCGGCGACCCGTCGCTATACGGCGCGATCGGCGAACAGATCCGGCGCCTGCGCGAGCTGGGCATTCCGTACGAAATCGTGCCGGGCGTGACCGCCACGGCCGCGTGCGCGGCCACGCTCGGTTGCGAACTCACGCTGCCGGACGTGTCGCAAACCTTGATCCTCACGCGCTACGCAAGCAAGACCCGCATGCCCGAAGGCGAACAGCTCGCCGACCTCGCCCGGCATCGCGCGACGATGGCGATCCATCTCGGCGTACGGCATCTTGCGCGCATCGTCGAAGAATTGCGGCCGCATTACGGCGGCGCGTGTCCGGTCGCGGTGATCTATCGCGCGAGCTGGCCGGACGAAGAGAAGATCACGGGCACGCTCGATGACATCGCCGGCAAGGTGCAGGGCACGTCGATCGAGCGCACGGCGTTGATCCTGGTCGGCGACGTGCTGGCCGCCGAGGGTTTCGCGGACTCGACGTTGTACGCGAAGCCCTAGCTGTTGTAGCCAGAGCAAAGACCTGGTTCGTCGTCGAAGTCTTGGCCGTCGATCGCTACGACCCCGACTTCAACTGCGCCCAGAGCCGGCCCTCCAGCCGCTTGATCTGCGCAGGCAAAGGCTTGAGCAGAAACAGCGTTTTCAATACCGGCTCCGGCGGATACACGGTGGGATCGTTGAGAATCTCGGGGCTCACGAACTTGCGCGCGGCCGCATCCGCATTCGGATAGAACACCGCGTTCGTGATGCCGGCATGCACCTCCGGCCGCTCGATGTAGTTGATCCAGTCGAGCGCGGCCTGAGGATGCGGCGCGTCTTTCGGAATCGCCATCATGTCGAACCAGACCGGCGCGCCGCCTTGCGGAATCAGGTACTTGATCTCGTAGTGCTTGTTCGCTTCGCGCGCGCGATGGCTGGCCATCGATACATCGCCCGACCAACTGAGCGCGAAGCAGATGTCGTCGCCCGCGAGATCGTTGATATAGCTCGTCGCATTGAACTGGGTGATGTACGGGCGGATCTTCTTCAATGCGTCGTACGCGGCCTGATAGTCGGCGGGATTCTCGCTGTTCGGGTCGCGGCCGAGATAGTGCAAGGTGACGGCGAACACGTCCGTCGGCGCGTCGAGCACGGACACGCCGCAGCTCTTCAGCTTGCTCAGGTACTCCGGCTTGAATAGCACGTCCCAGTTGTCGAGCGGCAGGTTCTCGCCGAGTATTTTCCTGACACGCGTGACGTTGTAGCCGAGTCCCGTCGTACCCCATGCCCACGGCACCGCGTATTGATTGCCGGGGTCCGCGTTCGCGACGAGCTTCATCAACGCGGGATCGAGATTCGCCAGATTCGGCAGTTTCGATTTGTCGAGCTTCTGGTAAATGCCGGCCTCGATCTGCTTCGCAAGAAAGTTCGAGGTCGGGACCACGACGTCGTAGCCGGTCGAGCCGGTCAGCAGTTTCGCCTGCAAGGTTTCGTCGCCGTCGTAGACGTCGTAGCGCACGTGAATGCCCGACTGCGCCTCGAAGTTGGGCACGGTGTCTTTCGCGATGTAGTCGGCCCAGTTGTACAGATTCAGTTGCTTGTCCTCGGCGTGCGCGGTGGGGCCGAATGCGCACAGGAGCAGGGCGGTCAGTAACGGTTTCATGGCGGTGTGGGGCATGGTGGTCGAGTCGTCGGCAAGAGGTTCAGGGGCGTGCGCGGGTCGATGCATCGGGATGCGTTTAAAGCCGCTCCTCGCGCAGCAGTTTCCGGTTACGCATCAGACACAGGATGTCGGTGGCGAGATGGGCGGCGGCCAATGCGGTCACGTCGCTCTGGTCATAGGGCGGCGACACTTCCACCACGTCCGCGCCGATCAGATTTGCCGCGCCGAGCGCGCGCACGATCTCCAGCGCCTGAGCCGAACTCAGGCCGCCCGCGACCGGCGTGCCGGTGCCGGGCGCGAACGCGGGATCGAGACAGTCGATGTCGAACGTGAGGTAAGCCGGCGCGGCTCCGACGATATCCAGCACCCTGTCGATGACGGCCTGCGTGCCATGGCGATGCACCCAGGGCGCGTCGAGCACGTGCATGCCCATGAAGTCCGCGTTCCAGGTGCGAATGCCGATCTGCACCGAGCGCGCGGGATCGATCAATCCCTCGCGGATGGCTTTGTAGAACATCGTGCCGTGGTTGAGCGAGGTGGGGTTGTCGTCGGGCCACGTATCGCAGTGCGCGTCGAAATGGATCAGGCTCAACGGTTTGCCGAATTTCTCGGCGTGCGCGATCAGCAGCGGATAGGTGATGTAGTGGTCGCCGCCGAGCGTCAGCATGCGCGTGCCGGCCGCGAGGATGCCGCGGGCGTGCGCGACGATCGCGTCGTGGATGCCGGCGGGATTGTGCGCATCGAACCAGCAGTCGCCGTAGTCGACCACGTTCAGGCGATCGAACGGATCGATGCCCCACGGGTACGCGCCGAGTTCGGAGAGCAGCACCGTCGCCGCGCGGATCGCCGCCGGGCCGAAGCGGGTGCCGGGCCGGAAGGTGGTCGCGAGATCGAGCGGCACGCCGGACACGGCGACGTCGACACCGGCGAGGTTGCGCGTGTACGGACGCCGCATGAAGGACAGCATGCCGGCGTAGGTCGGGTCCGGCGGCGGTGCGCCGGCAGCGTGGGCGGGCGGATGGAGCAGAGGGTTCTCGTCGATCATGCGTGGCGGTCCCGTCGTATTGTGGAAACGCCCATCGCATAAAAATCACTCATGTCTTCAGAGCGTCAAGTATGCGAGCTGGGCAACTGGAGCCATGATTGCCGGGAAAAATTCAGGTGAATAGCGAAGAATCTTGCTGGTAGTATCGATATTTTTAATATCTGTCTGGAGGCAGCGTGATGCGCAGATTACCGCCCCTGCAAGCTTTGCTCGCCTTCGACGCCGCCGCGCGGCTTGGCAGCTTCACGCGCGCGGCGCAGGAGCTCTCGCTGACGCAGTCGGCGATCAGTCATCAGATCCAGCAGATCGAAGCATGGACCGGGCAACCGCTGTTTCGCCGGATCGGCCGCGGCGTGGCGCTGACGGCGGCCGGCGTGCTGTACGCGCAAACGGTGAGCACGGCGCTGGCCACGCTCGCGGATGGGCGCGACCGTATCGAGCCGTACGGCAATCCGGATTCGGTGATCCTCGTCTGCGCGCCGCAGTTCGCGTCCGGCTGGCTGATGCCGCGCATGCGCGCGTTTTCGCAGGCTTTGCCGACCACCGAGCTCTGGCTCGTGACCGGCGAGGAGGTCAATGAGATCGATCGCGTCGATGTCGATCTGGTGGTGTCGTCGAAACCGATCCGCACGCCGGACGTGATCTGCGAGCTGTTGCTCGAAGAAGAGGCGATCGCCGTCTGCGGGCCGGAAACCGCGCGCCGTCTGCGCGATACGCCGGTTCCCGAGGTGCTGACCCACGCGCCGCTTCTGGTCCATGAGGGCAATCCGGAATGGGCGCCGTGGCTACCGGATCTGAAGCGCGGCGGCCTGCGCACGCGCCGGGTGTTGACGGTCAGCGATCCGCGTTTCGTCGTGGCGGCGGCGGAGCAGGAGGCCGGCATCGCGATGGTGTCGCGTCTCACCGCGGGCGATGCGCTGGCGAGTGGACGTGTCGTGCAACTGCCGCAGATCCCCGGTTTCGCGCTCGAACCGCTGTGGCTGATGCGTTCGACGCAACCGGCGCGCTCGGCGGCGGTCGATGCCGTGCATGCGTGGATGACCGGCCTGTGCCGCCCCTGAAAATTTCGCAAGCTCTGCACCGTTTTGCGGCGGCGTCATCGCCGACACGGAACTGGGCGCGCACGTGGATCGCGAGCGGATCGGCGCGGTGCACGCGCAAACCACCGCGCAGGCCGCCGATTTTTTCGCGAGGACGCTGCCCGCGCCGCACCCCTGAGCGCGTCAATCCTCCAGCGGCGACAGCGCTTCGAGCGGTACCGGCTTGGCCGTGCGGATATTGACCGGCGGCACCAGCGCGAGTAGCGCGACCACGAAGATCGCGATCACGAACAGCGAGATGAACGTGAGGTGCAGCGATTGATGCAGCACCGCGCGCACCATATCGCTATCGCCGAGACTCGCCGCCTGATTCTGCAGCAACGCCTTCAACTGATCCGACGTGACCACCGCGACGCCTTTCGCGTGACTCAGCCCGAAGTTGAGCACCGCGCCGAACAGCGTCGCGCCGAGCGTACTGCCGAGATTGCGTGAAAACAGGTTCGACGCGGTCGCGCTGCCGCGTTCGTCCGCCTTGACGATTTCCTGGATCAGCACCAGCGCGCTCACGCTCGACGTGCCCATGCCGAAGCCCATGATCAGCGAGCCGAACGCCGCGATCAGCGGCGACGCGCCGGGCGACAGGAACAGCAGCAGCGCCGCGCCGATCGGCACGAAGGTGCTGCCGCCCACCAGAATGCGGCGCAGGCCGAGGCGATGGAACGATTTGGCGGCGAGCGTGGCGCCGGTCGGCCAGCCGACCATCATCATGGTCAGCGCGAGGCCGGCGATCACCGGCGAGCGGTGCAGCACGCCTTGCACGTACATCGGCAGGAAGGTGGTGGAACCCATCAGGATCATGCCGGCGAGCAGGGTGGAACCGTTGCATGCGGCGATCGGCCGGTGGCTCCACAGCGCGAACGAAATCATCGGTTCCGGCGCGCGGCGTTCCTGCGCGACGAACAGCAGCACGCAGACGAGGAAGACGCCGCCTGCCAGCGCCGCGCGCGCGAGCTGGTCGTCGCCCGCGTAGGTCAGCGCCATCATCAGCGCGGCGATGGCGGCCATGAACAACGCCGCGCCCACGAAGTCGATGGACGGTCGCGCGTGGCGTTCCGATTCGCGCAGGAACACGATGAAGCCTGCCGCCGAGGCAAGGCCGATCGGCACGTTCATCCAGAAGATCCACGCCCACGAGAGGTTATGGATGATAAAGCCGCCGACCATCGGCCCGATCACCGCCGAGATCGCCCATACGCTCGCAAGATAGCCTTGCACCTTGCCGCGTTCGTGAGCCGGATACAGGTCGGCGACGATGGTCAGCGTGACCGGCTGGATCGCCCCCGCGCCGATGCCCTGGATGAGGCGGAACACGATCATGGCGGGCATCGACCACGCGAAACCCGCGAGCACCGAGCCGAGCAGAAAGATCGCGATGCCGGCGAGCACGATCGGCTTGCGGCCGTACAGATCGGCGAGCTTGCCGAACACGACGGTCATCGCGGTCTGCGTGAGCAGGAACGACGAGAAGACCCAGCTATAGAGATGCAGATCGCCGAGCTGCGCGACGATCTGCGGCATCGCGGTGGAGACGATGGTGGCCTCGATGGCGACCATCGCCATGGACGCCATCACCGCGGCAATGACGGGAGCACGCGACGATTGAGAGTTGCGGGAGGACATGGGGCGTTAGTATTAGGATGTCAGGCACGCCGCTCGGCGATGTGCCGCGACGTATCAGCGCGGCCGCGCATGGCAAAACCGGCGGCCGCCATCGAGTATGCACCCTGCGGCGAATCCGCGCAGCGACCCGGACACGCAAGCCTGGCATGGCGAGGCTTGGCACGGCGTTTGCGCGCTCAACGCTACTTTCACACATGGAGGGTCATCATGAGGATCGAATTCACCGGACGCCGCGAAGTAGTCGCCGCGGCGCGCGTCGCCTTCGAAGCCAATGTCGACGGAGCCGATGTCTGGTGCAGCGTGTCGCTGGATGCGCTGAACAACCATTTCGGCAACGACGGCCCATCGGCTCATCACCTCGTGAATACGTTCGAGGCGAATCGCGCACGGATTGAAAACGCTACGCGCCGGGTGCTGGAAAGAAACGGCGGAAAATCGGTGGAACTCGAGACTGGCGACTTTAATTGAGTGATTGAAGTTTGCGTCGTCGCGCGTTGCTGGTTTGCGTGATGGCGCTTTCAGATAACTGCGTTGTTCTGTGTTGCGGGCTGGGGCTGCGTTAGGCGACTCTGGCCCGTTTCGGTTTACTTCTGCTTGCCCGGTTTTGCCGCGGGCGCTTCGGGCCATTCTGGCGCGCCGACGGCAACGTGTGCGCGACTTCTCCAGATCCGGCAACACTCCCTTCGATGCGCGGCCATTACTCTCCGGCGATGCGGCGCCTATATTGGGCTCTGCGGTGGCGGCGAGTCCGGCGATTTTCTTTCGCGGCGCCGCACCATCCATGACCGGAGGTTGTTTTTATCATGAAGTCCGTACTCAAGACCGTTGTCGTCGTTGCTTCGCTCGCTGTTTCGGCGACGGTGTTTGCTCAATCGACTACACGTATCACGCGCGAACAGGTGCGCGCGGAACTGGTTCAACTCGAACAGGCGGGCTATCACGTCGGCGACGGCGATCAGGCGCATTATCCCGACGCGATTCAGGCCGCCGAGGCGCGCGTCGCGGCGATGAATGCGGCGGGGGTGGCTGGCGGCGCGACGGGTGGGTATGGTGGCGCGGCAGCGGGCGCTTCGCAAAGCGGAGCGCGTGCGGCGGTGTCGAAGGCGGATTGGGATGCGATGTATGGGCGGTGAGGGCGGCAGTATTGGTTTTTTGAGCCCGTTTCAGTGTTGATCGGTCAATGCGTAAGCACCATGCGTCGTTGCCGCGCACCGTAAAAGACCCTTCCATCGCCGCCGCTTTATCCGCTACATCGCGCCCGATACAGTAGCTACGCACGCACTGCTTCATGTGCGAGCGAGAGAGTTGGCCCCGGCTGATAAAACAGCCGGGGTTTTTTTATGTGCGGTCCGCGCGAATCATCGCGTGCTTGACACGCCGAACCTTCGACCCAACCCGATGTCCCTTCTGTCATGCCGGGCGTTCCAGCCGCCGGCTGCGGTATAGTGCCGCCAACAGACAGCAGCGCCGCCCGCTGGACCCTTCGGCGGGCAGCGCTGAAGACACACTCTGCGATTATCTGGAGAACATCGTGCAGGAAATCATCGAAGGTTTTATCCGCTTTCAACGTGACGTCTTCCCGCAGCAGATTGCGCTGTTCAAGCGCCTTTCCGCTGCGCAAAGCCCCAGCACGCTCTTCGTGACCTGTTCGGATAGCCGCGTCGTTCCCGAGTTGCTGACGCAGGTCGAGCCGGGTGCGCTCTTCGTGATCCGTAATGCCGGCAACATCGTGCCGTCGTATGGTCCGGAACCGGGCGGCGTGTCGGCGACCGTCGAATATGCGGTGGCGGTGCTCGGCGTGCGCGATATCGTGATCTGCGGCCACTCGAACTGCGGTGCGATGAGCGCGATCTCCAACTGCACGAACCTCGAACATCTGCCGGCGGTGGCGAGCTGGTTGCGTCACGCGGATGCGGCGAAGGCGATCAACGCATCGCGTCACTATCACTCGGACGCCGAGCGTCTTTCCGCGCTGGTGAAGGACAACGTGATCGCGCAGCTCGCGAATATCCGCACGCATCCGTCGGTGGCGGTCGGGCTCACGAACAAGACGCTGCAATTGCACGGCTGGATCTTCGATATCGAAAGCGGCACGATGCTCGCGCTCGATGGACGCACCGGCGAATTCCTGCCGCTGGTCGATAACCCGGAAATCTACGCGGTCTGATGTCGCGCGTTCCGGTCGAGCTGTCTGCTGACGCAGGCGGCTCGCAGCGCGCGATATGCATTTGGCGTCTCTAGACGCGATAGCGGTTCGGCGGCAGCACGATCGTGCTCAAACCGGGCCGCTATTTCAATGCTTGCTCCCATCGATTCACTCCACAAAGCAGCGAAACGCGAGACTGATGCGTGGCTCGATCACGTTCGCGAGCTTTGGAATGCCGTGCTCGTGGGTGAATTGAGACGCGTAGCTCATCACGAGGCAACTGCCGGGTTCGAGGTCGACGTGCAGCGTGCGCGCCGCGCCGGTTTTGGGCCGGATCGACATGCGGCGGGTTGTGCCTAGCGAGACGATGGCAATCGGTTGGCCGGGCAGGAGCCGGTCGGTTTTGTCGCTGTGCGGCGCGACGCTGTCGTTGCCATCGCGGTAGAGATTCAGGCCGACGCGATTGAACGGTGCGCCGATCAATGCGCGTACCGCTTCGAATGCTTCGGCAAGCGGGGCGGGGAGCGCGGCTGCGTCACGGGCGAAGGTGGCGAGAAGCCGCGGGACGGCGACTTCGCGCTCGTACATCATGCGCTGCTGGCTGAGCCAGCCGATGTTGCGTTGCGCTTCGTCGAACCAGCGTTGCGCCACCGTGGCCGGAAACGATTCCGGCAGGTAGCGGATGCCGCCTTCCCGGTCATGAACGAGGGAAACGGGTTCGGCGGCGAAGAGGCTGTGCTGGGGATGGGACACCGGCGTTCCGATTGAATAAGCCGCACGGTGGTGCTGGATGCAGGGCGGCCTGGAACGAGCATTATACTGTGTTTTTATACAGTGTTTTGCCGCGAAATCATACAGGCTCGTTGAGTGAGGCGGCAGTATCAACCAGCCGGCCGGCGTCCCCGCCGGCCAGCCGCTCGACCCTTCCCTTAATTCGCCGTCACCAGCGAGTCCGAAGGCACAACCCGCAGCCCCGCCGGATTCTTCGCCGCCGGACTCGTCCACAGCAGATGCATGCTTGCCGGCCCGGTCCCGTGCACATACTCGACCTTGATCGACGCGCGCTGTTTCGCCGCCAGCCAGGTTTTACCGCTGACCGTCCCTTGCGAGCCGCTCTTCTTGTCGACGATCTTCACGCCGTTGATCCACAGCCGCGCCACGTTGTCGCTGTCGATCGAGAACGTGTAGATGCCCGTCTGCGCCGCCTCGATCGCGCCGGTCCAGCGCACGCCGTAGTTCGTCGCGTTGACGCCCGCCGACGCATCCGGCGAATCGGTGCCGCGTTCGGTGTTCAGATCGAAGTCGATCAACGGCGTCACCGAGGTCTTCACCGGCGCGCTATTGAAGGTCGGATCGTTGTAGTAACCGACCTGCAAGACCGGCAATTTCACGTCGAAGCCGCCGGTCAGCGCCTGCACTTCCGAGGTCTGCCACGGGTGACCGTCCGGGTAGATCGTTCCCTGGAACGGCGTGGCCGGCTCGACCGTCGCGGGTGCGCCCGGCACTTGCCCCCAGTGGAAGCGCGTGTTCGTCCGCCCGATCATCAACTCCCACACGATGAACCCGGTACTGCCGCCATAGTTCGCGACGATGCCCGGCATGGTCTGACCGGTGGTGCCGGGGAAGCCGCGTTGCAGCGTTTCCGAATTCAGCGCGCTCACCGAACTGCCGTTCACCGGACCGGTGTACGGATTGTTGTACGGATGGAACGCGTAGAAGTCCGAGAAGTACGTGCCTTCATCCTCCTGCACCTGCGGCGCGTTGATCGGCTGCGTTGCGCCCGCGTTGAGGATCGCGATGCGCGCGTCGTTCATCAGCACCGCGCGGGTTTCCTGCAACGCGCCGTTGCCGCTGCAACCGGGCTCGTTCATCGTCTCCCAGAAAATGATGCGCGGATCGTTGCGATGCGGCGCGACGAAGTCGGTGATGTAGCTCGCCAGACTCGCCTTGTAGGTGACCGCGGCATTTGACGCGCTCGGCTGGAAGTAGGCCTGCTCGACCGGCGTGCCCGGCGATTGCACCCACTGGCTGTTATGCACGCCCCAGACCGGCGCGGGTTGCGGGCCGTATTGCGGCGTCGGGTTCCAGCAGTCGTCGTAGAAGATCGGCGAGACCTTGATGCCATGACGCGCGGCGATCTTCAGCAGGTTGTCGAACTTGCTCAGGAACGCGACGCGGTCGTTCGCCCACACGAGGTAGTGCAGATACACGGCGATGGTGTTCATGCCGTAGGTCTGCGCGTACGTCAGTTCGCGATTGACGATGTCGGGGTCGTAGTTCTCCCAGAAGTCGATCGCGTTGACCGCGTTCGACGGCGTGTACACCGCGCCCACCACCTTCGAGAAGTCATAGGTCGGCGAGGTCACGGTCGGGTATGTGCGAATCGTGATGTTGCTGAAACTCGCGCCGACACCGAAGCGCCGCAGCCCGAAGCTGCCCGACTGGAACACGGCGGGCAGCGCGTTGGTCGCGTCGTTGACGCTGATCACGCGCTGCTGGTCCAGGTCGACGGTGATCGCGGTGCCGCTCGTCGTCACTTTCAGATGGTGCGTGCTGCCGCCCACCACCGAACTCACCGGATACGCGATGAAGTTGGTCCAGTTGTTGTTCTCGCGTCCGACCACGACCGAGTGCGTGCCCGTATCGAGGCCGATGTAATAGCCGGTCAGGCTGTCCGGGCCGCCGGCCGTCGGGTTGGTGGTGCGCACGATAAAGCCCGCGTTGGCGGCACCCGTGCCGACCGGCGCGCTGACCGTCAGATCGGCTTCGTACGACGCGGTTGCATAGGTGCTCGCGAGCGCCACGGTCTTGTCGCCGGCACCCGTGCCGTTGGTCGCCGGCGCCGGGATCGTCACGGTCGAACTGTTCGCGCCGGCCTGCCAGCCTTGCGTGGAGCCTGGCGCGAGATAGCTGGTGAAGTCGCCGAAAGAAAGCGTGGTGGTCGAAACGGGATGGGGCGGGGCGGGCGGCGTGTAGGGCGGAAGGTTCAGCGTGGGATCGGCGATCACGAGCGGCGGGGTGGTCGTCTTCATGCCGAGCGCGACCGTTTTGACGGCCCGGAATTCGCTGTCGACGCTGGCCGAATCGGCGGCCGCTGCCGCGGAAGCCGCGGATGCCGCTGCGGCCGACGACGCCGCCGAAGCGTCGATCGCGCCGACCTGCCTGTTTGCCGACGCTGCCGCGCCGGGCGAACCGTCATTGCCACCGCAGGCGCCGAGCATGGCGAGCGCCACAAGCACAAGGTAATTGCGCACCTGTTATCTCCTGATGTCCCCGCTTAATAGATGGTCATAATTATTATTAAGGCTGAGCGAGGCCACGAAGACTGCTAGAGCGTCTCCTGATAAGGGTCTCGCGATGCGGAAATCGATATGAATAATATTATTACTTTGCCTTACCTGTATCGGTACTTACCCGCAATCGTCGACGGAAAGCGGCGGGAGGTCGTGGGCCAGTGCGCAACGGGCATAATTCGTCTTCCGATAACGCGAGCCCGGCCAATGGTTCGCGAAACCCGAGCGTCGTGCGTCCGCGCTGTGCCGTCCGTGCACCGGAACGCGCGTTCCCCGAGATCCCGCCATGCCGTCCGTCACCGCCGTCCGCACCGCTGCCGTGCCCCTGCGCAGCGTCGCGCTGATCCTCGTTTCGATGTTCTGTTTCGCGGTCGTCGACGCGCTCGCCAAATCCGTCGCGCTGGCCTATCCGGCCAACGAGGTGACGTTCTTCCGCATGCTGTTCGGTCTGCTGCCCGCCGTCGCGGTCTGTCTGCGCGGCAAGCCCCTTGTCGAGCGTCTCAAGCACATGGACGTGCGTGGCCAGACGGTGCGTGCGCTGACCTTGCTGGGGGCGTCGGGGCTGTTCTTCGCGGGCGTGCCGTACATGCCGCTCAGCGAGGCGGTGGCGATCGTCTATTCGGAGACGCTGCTGGTCATCGTGCTCGCGCCGCTGCTGCTGAAGGAAACGCTCAAGCCGCGCGATGCGCTGGCGGCTGCCGTCGGCTTCATCGGCGTGCTGCTGGTGGTGCGGCCGGACGGCGCCTATACGAACTGGCTCGGCCCGGCGCTGCTGATCTCGAGCGCCCTGTTCGGCTCGCTGTCGATCATTCAGATCAAGCGCATCCGGGCCTCCGACGATTCGGGCACGACCGTGTTGTACTTCACCGTGGTCGGCACGCTTGTCACGGGCGCGTCGCTGTTTTTCGCGTGGCGTACGCCGTCGCTCGCCGCGTTGGGCACGATGGCCTTGCTCGGCGCCTTCGCGACCGCCGGCCAGTTGCTGATGACGATGGCGTTTCGTTCCGCCGACGCCGGCGCGCTCGCGCCGTACAACTACACGAGCATCGTGTGGGCCGCGTTGTTCGGCTACGTGGTGTGGGGCGAGACGATCGGCGCCGTGGCGCTGACGGGCATCGCGCTGATCGTCGGGAGTTCGATCGCGGTGGCGGTGCGGCGCAAGGAGGCTGAAGGGCCGTTGGTTTAGTGCGGTCTAGCGGTGCGAGATTGTCGGTCCCGGGATTTGAAGAATCAAACCGCGCCGATTCGCGGATTGATTCGGAATTCAAACTTTCATGGCCAATCGTCCGAGGAAACGCGTTTGCCGGCTGGCCGTTTCCGACAACTAGCTGGCCTCATCCGACGTTTCCGCGTTTGAAACGCCGGATCGGAGATCTTCACGCATCCAGTTCAATCACACTTTCGTAAGTGACTGATTCGGGCCGCAAGCGAGGTTGCTGTTGCCGGGCCGTGGCGGTCGCATCCAATGGGGGACACGGCATGTTTGACGAACCCAGAAAGATCGTGTTGGTTGGTGTACTGGCGGGCGCGGCAACGGCGGCGGCCGCGGTGGGAATCACGGCGTACGTGTCGGCGGTCGTGCTGCGTTCTGGCTGGCACGCGCTCTCCGTCGATGAATCGACGCTTGGTGGCGCGAGGGAATCGACACGCGCCGCGCGTGCGGATGTCATCAGCGGCACGGTGACGGCCGGGCCGCGGACCGCGCCTGCGGATACCGCGCTGGCCGGTGGTTTGCAGGCCGCGCGCGAAAGTCTTCAACGCAACGATCTGGCCGCCGCGCAGGCGCATCTCGCCGCGGTCGCGTCGACGCATCAGGACGACGGGCGCGTCGTCGCGCTGCAACGGGAAGTGCAGGCGCGCGCGATGCAACAGGGCGTGGCCGTCGCGCAGGCCGATCCGGCGGGACCGTCTGCGACGGAGGCGGGTGCGCGGCGGATGTCGTCGACGTCGTCATCGGCTTCAGCGGCTTCAACAAAAGGGCATCATTCGCGCGAGCGTCGTCATGGCACGCGTGACTACTCGCGGCATGTTTCGGGTGACACCCGCGAAGCAGGCAAAGGGCAAAGCAACCCACCGCTAGCAACCGAAACAGCGGCCGCCGCTAGCGGTCGCGTTTCGCGCGGCACGGTTGCCGGCGCGCTGGCATCCGGCAGCACCGCTCGCGCGGGGTCCGCGCCACCCGCCGCACTCGCACCACCCGCGCTCAAGGTAGGCCAGAACGCCGCCAGCCTTCCCGCGATACCGCCACCGATTCTGCAAGCGCCGCCGCACGCGGTGGTCGAACAGCTGCCGTCGCCGAACCCGCCCGCCGAGTTGACCGCTCAGACGCCGCCGCAATCGACGGCGTTGCAGCCGACGGCGCCATCGGGCACCTTGCTGAAATCGGACGGACCGAAAACCCGTGCACAGGTCCGTGCCGAGATCGCCCGCGCGCGCGACAACGGGAGTTTGCCGGCGTTCGGCAACCCCGATCCGGCAGGGCCGGGCGGCGCGCCGAGTTTGACGATCGCGCCACGGCCGTGAGTGCGGCCGTGGCGCGCGTTTGTGGACGCGTTTGTGGGCGTGCTGCCCGGTGAGTCGCTGAACGAACGCTACGGCGTTAAGCGAGGTGCTGGACGTCCGGCTGGACACGCCGTGGAGCGGGCGCGTTCATCGCTTCGTCGCGCATCGGCACATCGGCGCATCGGTGCATCCCCGCATAGCCGCATCGCTACATCCCCGCATCACCCCAACGACGCAACCAGCCGCGCAAACGTCGGCTCATCCGTGCGATCGAACGCGAGCGGTGTCACCGACACGCGTCCCGATGCGACCACGGCCGTCTCGCTATCGGGCGTGTTCTCCCGCGCGCTGCGTTGAAAGCGCAACCAGTGATACGCAATCCCGCGCGGGTCTTCCTGCGGCAATACGTCGATGCCTTCCACCAGTCCCACGCCCTGGCGGGTCGGCGTCAACGGACCCGCGTCGGCCGCATCGACGTCCGGGAAGTTGATGTTCAGGCAGGTCGGCTCGGCATGTCCGATCGCGAGCAACTGACGGATCACGCCGGGCGCGAGCGCGCGCGCCGTGTCCCAGCGGACGTTGTCGCGCCGGCTGAAAGTCTGGCTGAGCGCGAACGACGGCAAGCCCAGCAGCAGCCCCGTCATCGCCGCGCCGACAGTGCCGGAAAACATCGTCTCGACGCCGAGATTGCCGCCGCGATTGATACCCGACAGGATCAGCGTGGGCGGCGTGTCGCGCATCAGATGACGCACCCCCATCACGACGCAGTCGCCCGGCGTGCCGGTCACGCCGAAACGCCGCTCGCCCTGGCGGCTGACGCGCAACGGCGAATGCAGGCTGATCGAATGCGAGGTGCCGCTCTGATCGTGCTCGGGTGCCACGACCCAGACTTCGTGGGCGATTTCGGCAGCCACGGCTTCGAGCACGGCGAGGCCGGGCGCGTCGATGCCGTCGTCGTTGGTCAACAGCACGCGCGGCAGTTTGGATTCGTGGGCGGACATCGCGGCAAGCTCCTTTCGGTGATCTCGGTGAGTGGGAGAGAGGCATTATCGCGCGACGTGCGCGTTATCCGTCGCGAGGCTTGCAACGGTGAACGTTGGCGGGAAACGCGCAATGCGAGGCCCGTCGACGTGAAACGCGCGCAATGTGTACCATGGCTTTTGCTTCGCAACCGATGCACAACCGGCACACATCGAGCACACGCGTCATCTGCTTGCACGTGCCCATCGCGTTCGTTGCCCGCTGTGCCTGCATCGCGTGCATGACGTTGCAACTCGCCCACGCACGCCGGTCCCTTCACACATCGCGCTGGATCACTCTCCATGCAAACCACCCCGTTCCAGATTGCCGTTCCCGATGCAGACCTCGACGATCTCCGCCGCCGTCTTCGTGCGACACGCTGGGCGCCGGCCACGCCGTCGCCCGCATGGCAGCAGGGCGTCGATCGCGAGTGGCTGCGCGAGCTGGTCGCGTATTGGGCCGACACCTTCGACTGGCGCGCGGCCGAGCGCAAGCTCAATGCGTTGCCGCAATTCATCGCGGACCTCGACGGTCAACGCGTGCACTACGTGCATCGGCGCGGCGAAGGGCCCGCGCCGTATCCGCTCGTCATCACGCATGGCTGGCCGGGCTCGTTCTTCGAATTCCACGCCTTGCTCGATCATCTGTGCAACCCGGCCGCGTTCGGCGGCGACCCCGCCGATTCGTTCGATGTCGTCGCGCCCTCGCTACCCGGTTTCGGTTTTTCGCCCGCGCCGGCGCAGGCGGGCAGCGCCGCGTTTCAGGTGGCGGACTGCTGGGCCTCGCTGATGCAGGGGCTCGGCTACGCGCGCTTCGGCGCGCAGGGCGGCGATCTCGGCGCGGGCGTTTCGGTGGCGCTCGCCGCCCGGCATCCCGAACGCGTGGATGGGATTCACCTCAACTTCCTGCCTTCGTCGTACGAGCCCGCGGTAGGCGCTGACCGTCAGCCGCTCACGCCGGCCGAGGACAATTATCTGCGCGAGAAAAACGAGTGGGCCGCGCTCGAGGGCGGCTACGCACACATGCACGCCACCAGGCCGGCGACGCTCGCGGCGTCGCTGAACGATTCGCCGACGGGCCTCGCCGCATGGATCGGCGAAAAGTTTCGTGCGTGGAGCGACTGCGGTGGCGAGATCGAACGCGTGTTCTCGAAGGACGATCTGCTGACCGACATTTCGCTTTACTGGTTCACGCAAAGCATCGGCACGTCGGTGCAGATGTATTGGGAAAACCGCTTGCAACCGATGCGTTTCGCCGATGGCCAGCGCGTCGCGCCGCCGGTCGGTTTCGCGAGTTTCCCGAAGGAGATCAATCATCCGCCGCGCAGTTGGCTCGAACGGACCTTCAACGTCGTGCAGTGGAGCGAGATGCCGGGCGGCGGCCATTTCGCGGCGCTGGAAAAACCGGCGCTGCTCGCCCAGGAGATCCGCACGTTTTTCCGGCCGCTGCGAAAGGGCTGATCACTGCGCGAATGGCCTGGGCTGGCCAGGGCTCGTCAGCGCCGATGGCGAGCGCTGACGAAGAACCCCGGCCAACGGATCCGCGTTACTCCGGCGACACCCGCGTACCGACATGCGCCGCTTCGCCAGGCAGAATCAGATGCGCCGGCGCAGTCCGCGCCGCGCGCCGGGCCGCGAGGAAATACAACCCCGCAGGCACGATCAATCCAACGATCCACGAAATGTCGGTACCGTCGAGCTTGTCGACGAGCGGGCCGGTGTAGAACGCGCTCGAAATAAACGGCAACTGCACCAGCACGCCGATCGCATAGACAAGAATCCCCGTCGTATTCCAGCGGCCATAACGGCCGTCAGGGTCATACAGCGCCGGCACGTCGTAACGGTCGCGCGTGATGAAGTAGTAGTCGACCAGGTTGATCGCGCTCCACGGCGTGAAGAACGCGAGCAGAAACAGAATGAACGACGAGAACTCCTTCAGGAACGCGTGACGTCCGGCGAGCGCGAGCCACATCGCAATCCCGACCATGCAGAGGATGTACGCGAGACGGCTGCGCGCGGACAGTTTCTGATCGCCGCGAAAGCCGCTGACCACGGTCGCGATCGACATCACGCTGCCGTACGCGTTCAACGTGGTGATGGTGATCTTGCCGAACGCGATCGCGAAGTAGAGCAGGGCGGCGATCGTGCCGCTTGCGCCAAGGCCGACCACGAACGACACCTCGTGCCCCGAGAACTGCTTGCCCGCCAGCGCGGCCGCGAACACGCCGAACACCATCGACACCTGCGCGCCGACGATCGCGCCGAGCGCGATCGCCCAGAACGTTTTGCGCGGCGAGGTGGAGCGCGGCAGGTAGCGCGAATAGTCGGCCACATACGGCCCGAAGGCGATCTGCCACGACGCGGAGAGCGACATCGACAGCAGAAAACTGCTGAGCGTGAAATGGCGATTCGCGAGCAGCGCGCCGACGTCGTGGCCGAGCAACAACTGCGCGAACATGTAGACGAAGGCCAACACGCCGATCACGCTGGCCACGCGTCCCACGAGGTGAATCACGCGGTAGCCGATCACCGTGAACACGACGATCACCGCGGTGAAGATGACGATGCCGAGCGCGTCGTTCACGTGCAACAACTGCGATACGACCTGGCCCGCGAGCACCGAGCCGCTTGCCGAAAAACCCACGTACATCAGGCACACCAGCACGATCGGAATGACCGCGCCGTATACGCCGAATTGCACGCGGCTCGAAATCATCTGCGGCAGGCCGAGTTGCGGGCCTTGCGCGCCGTGCAGCGCCATCACGCCGCCGCCGATTATCTGACCGATCAGCAAACCGGTCAGCGACCAGAACACATCGCCGCCGAGCACCACGGCCAGCGCGCCGGTGACGATCGCGGTGATCTGCAGATTGGCGGCGAGCCAGAGCGTGAATTGACTGAACACGCTGCCGTGCCGTTCGGCGTCGGGAATGTAGTCGATCGTGCGGCGTTCGGCGATGACGCGGGTACGCGCGCCTTGCTGGGATGCAGACATGAAAGCCCTCGTGACCCGGCGCGCGGTTCGCGTGCCGTCAACTCGACCCGGGACGCGCCCGGGCAATACGACCGATACATGCGACCCATCAGCGTCGCCGGTCTCCCGACCGCCCGCCTGGGATGCCTGTTGCCGTCATGCCGGCAAGCGGTCCGACAAGGACTTTAGAAGAATCAAAATGTATAGACAAGTGAGCGCGTCTATCGTTTACCCGAGATGAGGGCGAGATTCATATTTGTTCGACTCGTTGCCGGAAAGGCCGAGAGAAAGTGCAAGAGGCACATTACTCATACGTTTTGACACGTCATCTCGATCACGTTTGGCAGCCAGGATTTCTGTCTATACAAGATCGCCGCGGCACTTCATCGATCGAGCATTAAATTTGGTTAACGCTTGCCTTAATCAGTGCCACACCGCGTATGATCGACGGTCCTCACCGTTTCCCGCGCGCTTGCCGCAAACCAGTCAACGTCGACCTACACCATGAAGGCCATTACGCGGCGCGTCATCTATCTCACCCGCGATCCCTCGCCGGATCTGCTCGCCAGCTTCGCCGCGCGCGACTGGCGCGTCGAAGTCATCGGCTCGGTGCAGGAAGTGCGGCAGGTCATGCAGGACGGCGCGCTGGCAGGCGGGCTGATCGATTTCTCCAGCGTGTACGACGCGCGCGACGTGGCCATGCTCGAAGCGTGCCTCGCCCTACCGACCATCGGCTGGGTCGCGATGGCGCAAGCCGCGCAATTCGACGACGCGAATGCGCGCCGCCTCGTGCGCGACTACTGCTTCGACTACATCACGTTGCCGGCGGCGGATGCGCGCATCGTCGACACCGTCGGTCACGCGTGCGGGATGATCTCGCTCGGCGAGCCCGCGCACCTCGATACGTCGACGGCCGAAGGCGACATGATCGGCACCTGCGAAGCGATGCTCGCGCTGTTCCGCGCGATCCGCAAAGTGGCGACCACCGAAGCGCCGGTGTTCATCGCCGGCGAATCCGGCACCGGCAAGGAGCTGACCGCCGCCGCGATTCACGCGCGTTCGCCACGCCGCAAAGCGCCGTTCGTCGCGATCAATTGCGGCGCGATTCCGGTGCATCTGTTGCAATCCGAACTGTTCGGCTACGAGCGCGGCGCGTTCACCGGCGCGAATCAGCGCAAGGTCGGGCGTGTCGAAGCGGCGAACGGCGGCACCTTGTTTCTCGATGAAATCGGCGACCTGCCGTTCGAAAGCCAGGCGAACCTGCTGCGCTTTCTGCAGGAGGCGACGATCGAACGTCTGGGCGGTCAGGGGTCGATCGGCGTGGACGTGCGGATCATCTGCGCGACGCACGTCGATATGGAGGCGGCGATCGAGGCCGGACGTTTTCGCGCGGACCTGTACCACCGTTTATGCGTGCTGCGGATCGACGAGCCGCCGTTGCGCGCGCGCGGCAAGGACATCGAACTGCTCGCGCTATACACGCTGGACCGCTATCGCAAGGATGCGAGCCGGCGCGTGTACGGTTTTTCGCCCGATGCGATCACGGCGATGCATCAATACGACTGGCCGGGCAACGTACGCGAGTTGATCAACCGCGTGCGCCGCGCGATCGTGATGTCGGAGGGGCGCACCATCAGCGCGGAAGATCTCGAACTGGCGAGCTTCGCGACCTCGCTGCCGGTCACGCTCGCGCAGGCGCGCGAGAGTGCGGAACGCCAGGCGATCGAACTGGCGCTGTTGCGTCATCGCGGCCGTCCGGGCGATGCCGCGCGCGAACTCAGCATTTCACGCGCGACGCTATACCGTTTGCTGTCGGCGCATGGCATGCGCGATGGCGTGGATAGCGAAACGCGCGTCTGACCTGGGCGCACGTTGCGGCTGCGCGCGACGTGCATCGCCGGTAGTACATCGGGCGCGTGCGTCGGCATGTATCGCACTTCGCCAGTAACTTGTTCACAACCCATCAATAATCGATCCGCAATTATTGCGTAAAGCTTCTGCTTAGAAAGTCGATAGATAGTTTCGGGTTAACTCTCGCTGGTTTTTGGCGGAAGTGCGCCGCCGGGACGTGAAACGATTGTGCATACCTGAGACCTGCGCGGCACGCGCGGACTGGTTTCTTCACCGTGCCGCCTGCTGAAGTTCGACCGCTGGACAGGCACGGCAGCGCTGGAAAAAGCGAACCGTCTCTCACATTTGAGTGAGGAGCAACGTGAAACTTTTTCCTTGCACGCTCGTGTACCTGGATGAGGACGCGGCACCGGGGCCGAACTCGACGAATCGCGATCCGCTGTCGTACGTGACGCAGGCGCTCTGCCTGAACAACAGTTTGCGGCGGGTTGGTTTGCCGATGTTGACGATCGTCACGAATGCCCCCGAACGGGTTGCGCAGCGTTTTGCCGGCACGCCGCCGGAGCATTGGCCGGCGGTGACGAAGCTGGCCGCGACGATCGAGTTACCGAAGAACATGCCGTTCTACGCGGCGCACTTCAAGCTCGACCTGATGGACCAGGTTGCCGCGAGCCTTCCTGACGACACGATGATGCTGTTGCTGGATGCCGACATGGTGGCGCTCTTGCCGCTCGATCGCAGCCTGATCGACCGTTGCGCGGAGGCGGGAATTGGTGCATTCGACATTTCCGACCAGGTGTTCCCGGCATACGGCAGCGAAAGCGTGGTAGCGGATCTGGAGATCGTCGCGGACCGTCGCTTACGCAATCCGCGCTGGTACGGCGGCGAGTTTCTGCTGGCGACACCGGCATCGCTGCGGCGTCTCGTGCCGCGCGCGCGAGCGTATTACGCGCGATATCTGAGCGAGAGCGCGCGCCTCGAACATCACGGCGACGAAGCATTCATTTCGGCCGCGCTCAACACGCTGGTCGACGAAGGCCAGCCGCTGGTGGAGGTAGGCGCCTATCAGGCGGTGGGTCGCCATTGGGCGGGCAACAACTATCGCGACGTCCGCTGGTTCCGTTGCTGTTCGTTCGTCCATTTACCGGGCGGCAAAGCATTACTTGAACGCGAGGCCCGCTTCGTCGATTTCGCTCCGGACCGTTTCTGGCGTCACTTACGAGTCGCGCATTTGCGTGGCCGCGCGCGCCACGCACTCAAACGAATCGCGCGCGTCCTCAACTGCAGCCGCCTCGCGATGTGGTCGGCATTTGCGATACGAGGCGCCAAGGGATAAAAGAACTGGCGGCGCGCGCAATCCACCAGCGCGCCACGACGAGACAAAACCCAGACACAGAAAAGCGCCGCGATCGCCGCAACGAAAAAAAACGGCAACGAAAAAACGGCGAGGAAAAAACGGCGAGGAAAAAACGGCGAGGAAAAAACGGCGAGGAAAAAACGGCGAGGAAAAAAGAACGGCGAGGAAAAAAGAACGGCAACGAAGCCCGGTTTTTGCGGAACCCGGGGGCGCGCGAAGCGCCGCCGAAAGAATGATTGCTGTGTCACGAGCGTGGAGTGTGCGAGAGCACGGATTCCAGATGCACCACTACGGTAGCTGCGCGAGGAGCCCGCTTATGAGCTAGCGGTGTGAAGCGGCTTTCTCTGCTTACTCTCTTTGCCGCCGGCAAAGAGAGTAAGTGCCGCCCCGCACAGGGGCAACGCCAATAGACCAAACCCGCATGAAAACGAAAACAAAAACAAAAACAAAAAAACCAACCCTCAACCCACCTCATCAGCAAAAAACCCAAGATACCGAAGGTGCCCATGAGCCATCGGATCAAAAACCCGCCCGTAGGCCCCAACCGACAGCAAAGTCTGCACAGTAACCGCCCGATTCGAAACAAACCGCCACGTCGTGGCCAAATCACCAACCTCCACGACAGCACCCTCACGCACAACCTGAATCGCCGAGCGAAGCACATCACTATCGGGCGCATAAACCACAAACCCTTCATTAGCGAGCGCAGCCTCATCGACCCCCAGCACCTCACACAACCGCACCCGGGCCACTGCCTCTCTCTCACTCGCCCGCCGGGATTCCCCAACCAGCTCCCGAGTGGTCTCATCGACCAGCACCCCATGCCGCAGCAAAGCCCCATGCTGCCAGGCCTCAGGCGGACACTGCTTATTCTCAGGCGCCAACGCCACGAACGGATTAATCTCCGCCGGATAGATACGGCAAACCATCGGCCGCTCAGCATAAATCCGGCACCGCATATCCGCGCCCAGATTCGGGCAAGGCCCCGCAAACGCCCCGACCAGCAACACCGACACCCGCACCGGCAGCGTGCCGCTCATCGCCGCGGCCGAGCGCGCTTTCTTGTACGCAGCTTGCTCATTGCCGGGCTCAGGCTCGACCGGCCATGGAATCGCCTCGCACAGCAGTTCCATACGCCCGCCACGCGCAAGCCACGCATCGGCCTCGTCGAGCGTCAGCGGCAGGCGCAGATCGTGGCAGCACTTGCCGCAGGCCGTACATTCGAAGTTGATGTCATCCACCCTGGGTTCCCTTAAAAAAGTCGAAGTCGTGCTTAGTCGGGATGGGCGCGAAATTCTGACAGTACCGTGGTAGCCGCATTGTGCCGCGCGCGGATTTCTGCGAGCTTTCGGCGCTGCAAGCGGCGGCCGGCGCGCCGGCCCCGACGCTCTCGACCATGCGTCGCAATTCGACCGTTATCCGCACGCGCGCGATGAACTCACTGGCTAGTTCAAATCAAATCAAAATAAACGAAGCGAAGTGAGTGAGGAGAAGAGCAATAAATCCTGCGCGTGCGCAAATAGCACATTCATCCGGAAATAAAAAATCAATTTTTCTCGCGGAAGCAATCCGCAGTGCGCGATTAGCGATCAATTAACCGTCATTAGAGGATTAACTCTCGAGATTACCTAATGCATTCGACATGCATACACTCCGCAATGCAGCATGAAATATTTTGAAAGAAAGTTGACATGGGAATGTTTGTCAAACTAGGCTACGCACTGTCGTGAAAAGTGCTGCCGCTTTGAACCGCCTGCCCGCAGACGTAGATAAACCGTGGCTGTGCCGGTTGTGTGGATGAGCGGCATCACGCTCAGGAAAACGGTTGAAGCCGTCATTCCGAAAGCATCGTATTAACCCTAAGTCGTCATTCAAAAATCAGCCGTCAGTGCTGAGGCGGTAACACGCCCCTATATTCTCGCCAGCAATTCGGTGCTGGTGCGGGAGACCTTTTTCGCTGAAAAAACAGAGAGACACAGCTCAAGTACTCAACGCACTTTTTCATACCGATATTGTCAGTCGAGGATTAATAATGCGTATAAATTTCCGATTGCAGATTCAGTGCCTCGCGCTTGCCGCCACCGCGGCGCTCGCGGCGTGCGGCGGCGGCAGCGACAGTTCGCCGTCGCTCAGCAGCAAGGCCGCCCAGGCGCCGGCCGCGGCGTCCAACTCGGCGCTGACGCCGCCGGCCGCGCCGATCGTCGCGGATACGTCGATCGACAAGACCGTGAAGCCGGTCGAGTTGCCGGACACCGTCACGCCGGTCAACTACAAGCTGTGGTTCAGGCCGAACCCGGCGCTGTCCTCGTTCGACGGCCGCGCCGACGTGCAGATCAAGGTGCAGAAAGCGGTCAACGCGATCACGATCGCGGGCCACCGCATCAAGTTCACCAACGGCACGATCACGCTTCAGCCGGGCAACATCCAGCTGATCGCCACGCCGCAGGACGAGGGCGACTTCTACCAGTTGCGCCCCGTCAGCGGTCAGATCGCCGCCGGCAACTACTCGCTGCATATGGAGTGGAGCGGCATCATCAACTTCAAGACTTACGACGATCCGGTCGCGAAGACCGGCGGCAGTTGCGGCAACGATCCCTACCCGGGTTGCTCCGCCGCCGAGGGCGTGTTCCGCGTCGATCTGAAGTCGACCGACGGCACCACCAGCGGCGCGATTCTCACGCAGGGCGAGACGAACCTGTCGCGCCAGTGGTTCCCCGGCTGGGACGAGCCGGCGTTCCGGCCGACCTACGAGGTCAGCGCGGAAGTCCCGCAGAACTGGAACGTCGTGTCGAACGCGGCGGAGAAGCCGGCGGTCAACGTCGGCAGCGGCTACAAGCTGGTGTCGTTCGAGAAGACCCCGCCGATGCCGTCGTATCTGCTGTTCTTCGGCGGCGGCCAGTTCGACATTCTCGAGGACGATTTCACGAGCCCGTTGCCGGACGGCAAGGGTCTGCATCTGCGTATCTTCACGCCGCCGGGCATGCGTGACTGGGCCAAACCGGCGATGCAGCAGACCAAGCAGGCGCTCGATTACTACTATCGCTACACCGGCATTCCGCTGCCGCTCACCAAGTTCGACACGGTCGCCGCGAACGATGCGTTCAAGGAGCAGAAGGACCTGAACTTCGGCGGCATGGAGAACTGGGGCGCGATTCTGGAATTCGCCGACGACATCCTGCCGGCCCCGGGCACGCCGATGTCCGACTACGGCGTCACGGTGCTCACCCACGAAGCCGCGCACCAGTGGTTCGGCGACCTCGTGACGACCGACTGGTGGGACGACGTGTGGCTCAACGAGTCGTTCGCGACGTTCTTCGAGAACAAGACCAAGGTGCGTTTCTTCCCGGACCGCTTCAGCCTGGTCGACGACGTGAAGAACAAGTACGCGGTGATCAACGCCGATCTGAAGTCGACCTCGTTCCCGGTGCAGCCGAACTTCAACGGCTGGGCGTCGAACGACTTCGTGCTGAGCGCGAGCGCGTTCACGTACGACAAGGGCGGCCATGTGCTGAAGATGCTGGAGAACTACCTCGGCGAAGACGTGCTGCGCAAGGGGCTGCAATCGTACCTGGCCGACTACTCGTTCGGCAACGGCACGCCGAAGCGTCTGTGGGACGAACTGTCGAAGGCGAGCGGCCAGCCGGTCGGACCGATCGGCGACAGCTTCGTGCGGCAAACCGGGGTACCGTTGATCTCGCTCGATACCCAGTGCGATCTGACCACCAACCAGACCGTCGTCACGCTGAAACAGTCGCCGTTCCCGAACCAGAATCAGTATCCGGGTACGCAGTGGACCGTTCCGCTGACGCTCGCCTACGGCGACGGCCTCGTGTCGCGCAAGACGATCGCGCTGAAGGACGCGCAGACCCAGGTGCGACTGAACGGCTGTTCCGCGGTGCTCGCCGATCCGAGCGGTCTCGACTACTACGTGACCAATTACAGCAACGCCGCGTGGAGTCAGTTGCTCGCGCAGGGCAGCGCGCTGCAGGACCCGGTGCGTCTGACGAGCCTGCAACTGGAGGCGAAGCTGCTGGTGAAGAACGGTCTGGCCGATCCGTCGCGTGCGACCAGCATCGGTTCGCTGAGCCCGGCCGCCACGCCGCTCGCGCGTCAGTTGCTGATGACGGCGCCGACCACGCAATCGCTGCGTCCGGCGATCCGCTATCAAGGCAAGTTCCGTCTGAAGCCGCAGGCGCTGCAGGCGCAATGACCCGCGCGACCTGATGCGCCGACTCGAGTCGGCGTATCGGCGCCGCTCAAAACGGCCCGCGTCGTGATGCCACGATGCGGGCCGTTTGTCGTTGCGGCGGCAACGGATCTCGACCGCCCGGCCTCCAGGGGAAACGCCAGGCTTCGCATGAAGTTGGAATAAAACCGACACCTCGGCGGTCATGCGTGACGAACCGAGTCGCGAGACCCGCGGGATGACCCCGCAGTCCGTTCGCGATTCCTTACTCCGAGGTGGTCATCATGTCGTCACAACATCCGGTCGACGCGTCACGTCGCCACGCGCTCAAATGCCTGGCGTTCGGCGGCGTGGGCACCGTGTTCATGCTCGCGGGCGGCGTCCTCGCGCCGATGGACCTGGCGCTCGCCGCCGACGCGAAAACGTCCGCGGGCGCGCACGGCGTGCCGCTCTTTCTGCAGATCAGCGACTCGCACATCGGCTTCAACAAGGAGGCCAACCCGGATGTCGCGGGCACGCTGAAGCAGACCATCGACTACGTCAACGCGATGCCGGTCAAACCGGCGCTCACGCTGCACACCGGCGACATCACGCATCTGTCGCGGCCCGCCGAATTCGATCTCGCCGCGCAATTGATGTCGGGCCTGACGATTCCCGAACTGCACACCGTGCCGGGCGAACACGACGTGACCGACGGCACCGGCAGCGAATACTTCAGCCGCTTCGGCCAGGCATCGGACAACAAGGGCTACTACAGCTTCGATCACCAGGGCGTACATTTCGTCGCGCTCGTCAACGTGATGCATTTCAAGCCGAACGGTCTCGGCGGTCTCGGCGACGAACAACTCGCGTGGCTGGAAAACGATCTGAAGGGCCGCTCATCGAGCACGCCGATCGTCGTGTTCGCGCATATGCCGATGTGGACCATCTACGAACCGTGGGGCTGGGGCACGGGCGACGCGGGGCAGGCGATGAGCTACCTGCAGCGCTTCGGCTCGGTGACCGTGCTCAATGGGCACATTCATCAGATCGTGTCGAAGGTGGAGGGGAACATCACGTTTCATACCGCGCGCTCGACAGCGTATCCGCAGCCGACGGCAGGCAATGGCCCCGGACCGGGACCGCTGACGGTGGCCAGCGATCAGTTGCCGAAGATGCTCGGCGTCACCAGTATCCGCGTTGCACGCCATCCGCTGAAAGCGACGCTCGACGATACGACGCTGGTTTGAACCGTCGGGTTCGAACCGGACTTCCCACGATCAGGAGATCAGTCATGCCTATTCCTCAACTTATCCGCCGCGTGTCGAATGTCGTGTTCGTCGGCGTGCGCATCGCCGCGGCCTCGTGCGCGCTGTCCATGCTGCACGCGCACGTGCATGCGCAAACGCCCGACAACGTGGTCATCAAGAACTTCATGTTCATGCCGATGGCGATGACCGTCAAAGCCGGCTCGACCGTGACGTGGAAAAACCTCGACGGCGAGCCGCATACCGTGGTCAACGACGCGGGGCTGTTCCGTTCGGCCGCGCTCGATCAGAACGAAACCTATCAGTTCAAGTTCGACAAGCCCGGTGTCTACAAGGTGTTCTGCGGCATTCATCCGACCATGAAAGAAACGATTACGGTCGAGTAAATAAGTGCGGATGAAAGCACGAACGTTTCCGTACGAGGAAACGTTTCATTGAAGCGTTGCACGTTGTCGCACTTTCTCTTATCGCTTCGCTGCGCGTGTTCGCGCGACGTTTGAAGCGCAATGCATTCACGCCCGCCGGCTTCGCATTTTTCGATCGCATGGCGGGCGTGTTTTTTGCGTGATTCCTCCCATTCGGCGATCATGTCGCGGTCTCGCACGCGACAGTCCTTATGGGACGGGCTCCAGCTCTCCATGACACATAAGGCGCCGGGCACGGCGTCGGGATGATCGTTATGCGTGGCAGGTTTTACCCGCGTTACCGGGTCGAACTTTCCATATCGCCGGCCCAATGTTTAAAGCGCGGCCGGACCAGGTTGTCGCTATTCGAGCAGCGGGGTAAATTCTTCGAGCGGCCTTCGAGGCGCGGAGCCTTGTCTTCGCAAAGGCCGGGAAAAATGCAGCCCGATTACATGATTACACATCAGACATAAGGATTCCGGAGCGTATTGCGATGTTGCACGATACCGACTTACCCAATCCTGCCGTGGACGACGACGTGGTGCCGATGCCGTCCGCGCACGCCTCGTCGTTCCCGACGGCATCCGATGTTTACGCGAAGGCCTATGTCGAGGGCATCGCGGGCATGGCGAGTCTTGCGGGGCTGGCCGGGCTCGATGGCGATGCGGAGCTGGACATCGGCGCCCCGGTCGCGACGCCGCGATTCGGCCGGCTCGCGATGTGCGTGGCCGCGGCGGGTGCGCTGGCAATCGGCGTGATGGGCACGGTCGCGTACGGCGTGTGGTTCAACCACGATCAACAGGCGTACGCAGCGGCGATTGCGGGTGCAAGACAAGCGCTGGGGTCGAACGCGACGGCGAAGGCGATGGGCACGGCGATGTCGGCGACACCGGCAGCGCCAGTCATGAAGTCGGCTAGCCTGTCGACGCCACCGTCCAACGCATCGGCCATAGCGTCGGCCGCAACCACGCGCGTGACGTCGGCGACGAGCGCCCAGACCCTTGCCGCGCCCGGCGTTCCGCCCGCCTCGATGGAAGCGGAGGGCGAGCAGGGCAACCGGCTCAGTTCGTGGTCGGGCGAGGTCGCCCGTCCGCAGGCCACGGACATTGCCGTAGCCAATGCCGCCCGCGCCAGCGAGACCGGCGCCGATGCAAACCCGGCCGGCGTCAATGCAAACGCCAACGCAAACTTAAACGCCAACACGAACGCAAGTGCATCGGCAACACCATCAGCGCCCGATCGACGCCAGCCGACGCCCTCGGCGAGCGCGCGTTCGCAACGCCAGTTGGCTTCCACCCGCACCGCCAGAGATGCCCGCACCGCAGACTCACGCACCACGGCAGCCGAGCGTCGCGCGGCCGACGCCAAACACAAGAGCCTGTTCGCACGCGTCGGGCAGTTCTTCCATCGCGTGGACTACCGGCAGCATGGCGACGCAAACAGACAGGACATCTACTCCCATCCGTAAGCCGGGCCGTGCGGAGCGCACCGGGCGCGAGCGCGCCTACACGTTGCGCTTCGGGCCCGCGCCGGCGGTGCTCGCGGGCGCGTCGCTGCTGTGTCTGCTGATCGGCCTGCTGTACCTCGCCTCGCAGATCAGGACGATCTTCTCCGATCAGTTGAAACAGGAGTACGCCGGGCTCGTGCTCGACGCGGTGGATCGCGCCGACAACGCGCGCGCGCTCGCCGTCGTCTGGCAGCAGATGCCCGCCACCGCGCAAGGGGCCGCGCAAAACACGCTGCGCGCGCGCAACGATCTCACGCAGCGGGTCGCATCGCTGGCGGCGCTCGTCGACGCGAGTCCCGCGCCCGCGCCTCGTGTACCGGACGCCGCGCGTTCGTCCAATGCGTCGCTGCACGACATCGGCGCGATGCTGGTCACGGTCTCGGCCTACTGGCGTGCGCAGCGCGATGCCGACAGCGCCGACGTGCGGCTGCGGATCGCGCACGTCGCGAATCTGCTGATCGCGCTCGCGGCGTTGCTGTTCTGCATGCTGCTCGCGGCGCTGGGCATGTATGCCAAACGCAATCGGCAGCTAGCCGGGCAGTCGCTCGAATTCGAACAGGCGGCGCTGCACGATCCGCTGACTGGCCTGCCGAATCGTCGCAAGCTGTTCACGATGCTCGACGAAGCCGCACGACAGGCGGGCGCGGCGCCGGCAACCGGCATGGACCGGCGTGCCGCCGTGAACGAGCGGGGCGCGAAGGCGAACGCGGTATCGCCGTACCGTATCGCGGTGCTCTACGTGGACCTCGACGGCTTCAAGCGCATCAACGATTCGCTCGGCCACGGCGTGGGCGATGAATTCCTGGTGGCGGTGTCGCGACGTTTTCGCGATTCGGTGCGCAAGGGCGACGTGGTCGCGCGCATCGGCGGCGATGAATTCGCGGTGCTGGTGCGGGAGTTCTCGAAGGCCGAGGAATTGGGCGAGATCGCCCAGCGGCTGATTGCCTGCGTGCTGGAAACCGACGCGCAGATGCGGATCGGCTGGGTCAGCGCGAGTGTCGGGATCGCGAGCTTCCCCGATCCTGTCGACGATTACCGCCGTCTCGTCGCCGCGGCGGACGACGCGATGTATCAGGTGAAGCGCGCGGGCAAGAACAGTTACGCGTTCGCGGCGCCTTCGGTCTGAGGCGTGTGGGCGGCGCGGCTGGCGGTGGCTACGTTTGCGGTGCTTGCCGTGCTTGCCATGCTTGCGATATGTGCCGGGGACGTGGCGCCGCATGGCATCCGTGGTCCATGAATCTGCGCCTTCGCCGTCACCTCGCGCTGCGCGCGTTGCACGATGACCTGCACGCGCAGATCGTCGGTCATGTTCTTCCAGCCTTTGATTTCCTCGCGCGTGCGCAGACAGCCGATGCAGAAGCCGGTCGCGCCATCGAGTCGGCAAACGTCGGCGCAGGGTGAGGGGATGGTCGTGGTCAAGCGGTGAATTCCATTGGTGTGAGCGCGTGTCGCGAGCGGCGCGCGAAGCGGCATGCGCCGCGAATCGCCCGGAATCTTACCGTATCGGCTCCGCTCAGCGCTGTCGCGCCCGGCCACGCCTTGCGTCGTTTCGTGTTAAAAAACTGGAGCCCGTCGCGGTCGATGCCGCCCGGGTGCGTAGCGCCCGCCGACGATCGCGCAGTCGTCCCGAGTTCGTCTCCACCGGAAGAGACCATGTCCAGATATCCGTTGAATCGCGCGACGGCGCGCGTCAGGCTGACCGAATGGATCGTTGCATGGGGAGCGGCTGCGCTGACGGCGTGTGCGCCTGTGCCACCTGTGCCGCCCGCGCCGTCAGCGTCGGCTTCGGCGTCATCCATGCCGTCCGCGTCTTCCGCGCAAACGCAACCGGCCGCCGTCCCGCGCGCCGACGGTCCGCTGCCCGTTCCGCCTAACCTGATCGCGTTGACGCAGCCCGCCGGGCAAAAGCGTTTGCTCGGTTCGGTGTCGAACCAGTCGTACTGGCCGCTCTCGCAGTATTTCGAAACGCAGCGTAACCAGGCGTATTGTTCCGTCGCCACGTCGGTCATGGCGCTCAATGCGCTCGGCATTCGCCGTCCCGCGTCCACGCTGTATCCGGACTTTCCGTATTTCTCGCAGGAAGATTTTTTCCGCGGCATCGATCCGCAGATCGCCAACGCGGCGCAGGTCTCGAAGGAGGGCATGACGCTCGATCAGCTCGCCGCCGCGTTGCACGCATTTCCGGTCACGGTGCAGCCCTATCACGCGGCGGATCTGACGCTCGGACAGTTCCGCGATCTGATTCGCGAGACCACGCGTCACGGCGATCGCTTCGCTTTGTTGAACTTCCGTCGCGTGGAAATCGGCGAGACCGGCGGCGGTCACTGGTCGCCGCTCGCCGCCTACGATGCCGCGAGCGACAGCGCGTTGCTGCTCGACGTCGCGCGCTACAAGTACCCGGCGGTGTGGGTGCCGGTCGCCCAGTTGTACGCGGCGGCGCTGGCCGTCGATAACGTCAGCGACCGGTCACGCGGTATCGTGATTGTCGGCAAGGGGGCGGGGTGAGTGGGTGGTGATGCGAGTGTGACTGTCATCGCCAGCAACGTGGGCAGTGTGAGCAATGAGTCCAACCTCGACCACTCGCCCGGCCTCGACAGTCAAGCCGCATGCCTCGCGCCTCCCTCGCCGGGCCGCCTTCAGGCCGGCTCGTTGAGCCAGTCCGTCAACCCCTCGCGCGCATTCAGTTCGATGAACGACGGCAACGCGCGGATCCGGTGAATGTACGCAGCGAGGTGCGGCCAGCCGGTTGCGGGATGCGGCAGATTGCGGGTCCAGCGCAGCAGCATCACCGCGAGAAAATCCACCGTGCTCAGACGCTCGCCGATCAGATAGCCCGGCCTGGCCGCGAGTTGCGCATCGAGCCGGTTCCATGCGTCGTCGAGCCGGCGGTCCGCGAGCGCGCGCACCGCGTCGGCGCCCGCCGGATCGCCGTCGATGTCCGCATAAAAGCGGTCGCGCATGGCGGGCAGCACCGTGTTGGCGAGGAAGATCATCGTCTCCAGCCATTCGCCGCGTTCGGCGGTTCCGGGCGCGGGCGCGAGACCCGCTTCGGGATGCCGCTCGGCGAGCAGCATCAGCAATGCCGCCGATTCGTGGCGCGGCGTGCCGTCGACCACCAGCGTCGGCACGCGTCCGGACGGATTCAGGCGCAGATACTCGGGCTCGCGTTGCTGACCCGACTTGAGGTCGACGCGATGGGTCTCGAACGGGACACCCAGCTCGATGAGCATCCAGTGCACGCACAGGCTGGCCACGCCCGGCGAGTAGTAGAGAAGGTAATTCATCGATGCGCTCCGTGTCGTATTTTGATGGGTCGGTGTCCCGGCGCTGTGGTGTCGCGATGGCATCGTGTCGAGGTGGCGATGGATGTCGCGATGCGCGGCGGGCGATCGCGCCGTAGTCTAGCGTCATTCGACTGAGCGCGTCGCGTTGCCTCGACGCTGACTGACCGTTAACCAATGACTGACTAACGGCTGACTGGCGGGTAACCACCGGCTAACCACCGGCTAACCACCGGCCGACTGTCGGCTGACGTCAACGGACGCTTGTGGCCTTGTGCCGACGAAAGGCCCACGAAAACCGGTTCGACGCGCACTCTCGTAGTGGCGCATACGCGGTTTCGCGACTACCATCCTTCGACCGTTTTGACGGCCGGAACGGACATGCGGGCGACGGGTTCGCCGCCCAGGCAGCTCAACTCGCGCGCCGCATCATGCGGCCAACGCCGCCGGCGCGGCGTTCAGAATCGCGGCCGCTCAGGAGACAACACCGATGTGCGCACTTGACCGGCGGACTGTGCTGAAGGGCGCGCTTGTCGCGCCGTGGTGGGGAGCGAGCTGGCGAGCGGCGGCGCAGACGGGACAGCCGAACGCGGCGGCCGCGGCTTCAACCGGCGCGGCGAACGCAGCCAATGCCACGAACGCCGGCGCTGCGGCCACCGCCTCAACCACCGCCGACCTCGCGAACCCCTCCGGCCCAACGCTACGCCGCGTGCGCCCGAGCGACCCCGACTGGCCTTCCGCCGACGCGTGGCAGGCGCTCAACGAGTCCGTCGGCGGACGGCTACGTCCCATCACATCCGCGCTCGCGGTGTGCCATTCCGATCCCGCCGGCGACGCCTGCGCGAACCAGTTCAAGCAACTCAAGAATCCGTTCTACATCGGCGACACGCCATCCCTGACGCAGACGTGCGGCTGGCTCGACGCATGGACATCCGCGCCGAGCGAATACGTGGTCGCCGCCACCCACGCGCAGGACGTCGCGAAGGCGATCGACTTCGCGCGCCGGCATCGCTTGCGACTCGTGGTCAGAGGCGGCGCCCACAGCTACCAGGGCACATCGAACGCGGCGGATTCGCTGATGGTCTGGACACGCGCGATGCACGACATCGACATGCATGACGCATTCGTACCGGCCGGCTGCGCGGGTCGCGTGAAACCCCAACCCGCGGTATCGGTCGGTGCGGGCGCGATGTGGGGCCACGTGTATGCCGCCGTCAGCGCGCGCGGCGGCCGCTATGTGCAGGGCGGCGGATGCCTGACGGTCGGTGTCGCGGGGCTGGTGCAGAGCGGCGGCTTCGGCAGCTTTTCGAAGAAGTTCGGCTCGGCGGCGGCGGCCTTGCTGGAAGCGGAGGTCGTGACCGCGGACGGCGTGGTGCGCATCGCCAACGCCTGCACGCATCCCGATCTGTTCTGGGCGTTGAAGGGCGGCGGCGGTGGCAGCTTCGGCGTCGTGACGCGCCTGACGCTGCGCACCCACGACCTGCCCGCCGAGGTCGGCGTCGTGATCGCGACGGTCAAGGCCTCGTCAGACGACGCGTTTCGGGCGCTGGTGCACGAGTTCGTCTCCTTCGCGGCGGCCAGTCTCGTCAACGAGCACTGGGGCGAGACGGTGGCACTGCATACCGACAACACGCTGCACGTCGGGATGGTGTACCAGGGACTCGACCACGAGACCGCCGTGCGGGTGTGGCAACCGTTTTTCGACTGGGTCGCGAATGGCGAGCACGGTTGCACGATGAACGCGCCGCACATGCCGCATACGAGCGGGCAGCGCTTCTGGGATTCGGCGTATCTGATGGAGCACGTGCCCGGCGCGCTGCTCAAGGACACTCGGCCCGACGCCGATGCCGGCAACGTGTTCTGGGCCGACAACCTCGTCGAGGCGGGGCAATACCTGAACGGCTACACGTCGACCTGGCTGCCGGCCGCGCTGCTCGCGCCCGCGCAACGCGGCCGGCTGGCCGACACGCTGTTCGAAACCACACGCCGCTGGTCGATCTCGTTGCAGTTCAACAAGGCACTCGCCAAGGCGCCGCCCGACGCAGTGAGCGCCACACGCGACACCGCGACGAACCCCGCGGTACTCGACGCCTTCACGCTCGCGATCATCGGGGATCTGGGCAAGCCGGCGATGCCGGGCATCGCCGGACACGAGCCGGACCTGATTGTTGGCAGGCGCAACGCCGCGCGCATCGAGCAGGCCACGCAGATTTTGCGCAGCCTCGTGCCCGAGCCGGGGGCGTACCTATCGGAAAGCGATTTCTTCGAAGACGACTGGCGTCAGGCGTTCTGGGGCGATCATCACGCGAGGCTGGCCGCCGTGAAGCGCAAGTACGATCCGGACGGGCTGTTCTTCGTGCATCACGGCATCGGCTCCGAAGCGTGGAGCGCGGACGGGATGACGCGGGTCGTGTGAGAACCGGGAGCGGGCGTGCAAAGAAAGTGCCTCGTTCAGCGTCTTTGTTAAGCGGCCTTATTTAGCCTCATCGCTCCCACGCGGTGTTTTGCAACACGATCCGGTAGCCGTCGGGGTCTTCGAACGTTTCACCTTGACGGTCCCAATACGGGTTTTCCGATTCGCACGGCGTCACGCCGAACGCGGCAAGCCGGTCGAGCGCCGCGCGCCATTCGTCGGGTTCGGGCAGGTATAAAACGAGAAGGTGCTCAGTGGTCGGCGCACGATCGACGGTGACGCCGTGCTGATGCGTGAATTCGAGGTGCCACGGAAAGCCGCGCCGTCCGACGATGACGCCGTCGAAACCCGCGTGGTCCTCGAAATGCGCGAGCACGTCGAAACCGAGGCCACGGGTATAGAAGTCGGCGAGCCGTTGCAGATCGTTGGTCGGGCGGGCAACGCGGAGAACGGGCGACGGCATCGGCAACTCCTCATTAAAATTCAAGCCACTTCATCCACACCCAGCGACGTGGTTTGAGACGACGGAAAAAAGTTAGGCATCACCGTATCGTTGTCGAAGATATTCAGCTTGTTTCCGTACGCGTTATGTCCGGAGTTGGAAATGAAGCTGACGGTTCCGTTCGCGAACGCCTGCGCGCTGTTGGCGAACTGGAGAAAGCCGGCCGCGCTGGTCGGGTTCTGGGCGAGGTTCGCCGTTGTGCCGTCTGGCGCCGTGTAGGTACCGTCCTTCATCAGCGATTGTTGAGCCGCATTGCCCAGACTTTGAAACAGATTCAGGAAACTCACCAGACCATCGGCCTGTTTGCTCACGGCATTCGATTGTTCTTGCGTGAGCGGCGAACCGTCCGCATCCGCCCACGTTGCATAACCGGCCACGGCATCGTCATGAAATGACTGCACGGACTGAACGAGCGCGCTGTTTCCGTTCAGTTTCGCTTGAATCCAGCTTTTATCGCTCGCGCTCAGTGTCGACGAAATAACCTGAATCGATCCATTGCTCGATTGAAAATCGAATTGCGCATTGGCGAGATCGGGGCGCTGGGCCACGATCGATTGCATGGTCGGCACCAGCGCATTGAGAATGTTCTGCGCGTCCGCGCCCATGACTAACGGCGCGTCGAGTGCCTTGAGGTATTGGGCGAGCCGCGCGGAGGTCTGCCGCGGGTCGAGCGGAGCGACGGTGACCGGTGAACTCGCGAGTGTCGCGTCGCCTGTCGATTGCGCTAATGCGGCGCCACTCAAACTGGTGTCCGGCGCTAAAGGCGTTACCGCGAGATTCGATGCTGCATTGATCGAATTAACGGAAATGCTCATGCCCAATCCTCACGGTTTGAATAGGTAGCCGTTATAACGACACCTTCCGTTCGGACTTGAGTTATTTATCAGACGATAAAACTACGAAAATACGAAACCGGGCGGAGGGCCCGATTTCGTTTCCGCGCAAAGCGGTCGAAGAGGTATTAACCGGAATATCGAACAGCATAATCCGCGCGATATCACGCACTGCGCACCAGTTCTCCGACACCGGCGTTAAAACCCTCATCCGCGCGAGCGCGTCGCGTCGCGCCCGCAGCGGCCGTCCGGGCCCGCACCGACGTCTTGCGCACCCGCGTGTCGCGGGCGGCCGGGCGTGCCTCGACCAGTTCCGCGTAGAGTTCCAGATAGTTCGCGCTCGACGCTTCCCAGCCGAAGTCGCGGCTCATCGCGTTGCGCTGCAATGCATGCCACGACGCCGGTTGCAGGAACGCGGCCAATGCGCGGCCGAGCGCATGCACCACGTCCGCCACCCGTTCGCCGTCGAACAGAAAACCGGTCGCGCCGTCTTCGCCGCGCATCTCGCGCACGTCCTGCATGTCGCGCGGATCGAACACCTCGCTCGGCAGATAGTCGACGATCGTGTCCGCCAGCCCACCCACGCGCGAGGCCACCGGAATCGTGCCGTAGCGCATCGCATAGAGCTGGGTCAGTCCGCAGGGTTCGAAGCGGCTGCCGTGCAGCAGCATGTCCGCGCCGGCATGCAGCATATGCGCGCGCCGTTCGTCGTAACCGATCTGCACACCGACGCGGCCGGGCCAGGCCGCCGCCAGATCGCGCAGCGCCTGTTCGAGCGCCGGCTCGCCCTGGCCGAGAATCGCGAACTGCAAACGCGGATGCCGTTCGAGCAGCACGGGCAGCGCCCGCGCCACCACATCGGCGAGTTTCTGTTCGGTGAGACGGCTGCCGATCGCCACCAGCGGCGCGAACGGATCGCGCGCGAGGCCGAAGGCCTGCTGCAGCTCGCGCTTGCAGGCCTGCTTGCCGGCGGTGTCGGCGGCGGAATAATTGCGGGCGATATGCGGATCGGTGGCCGGATTCCACACGGCCGTATCGATGCCGTTGACGATGCCCGACAGCTTGTTCGACTGCGCCTGCAGCACGCCTTCCATGCCGTGGCCGAAACGCGGCGTCAGAATCTCGCGCGCGTAGCGCCGGCTGACCGTGCTCACGCGGTCGGCGTGCACGATGCCCGCCTTCATCATGCTCAGCGTGCCGTAGAACTCGATGCTGCGCTCGTCGGTGAGGGCCGGCACCAGCAGGTCGGACGGCACGCCGATCCAGCCGCCCATCGCGAGCGGATGGTTGCCCTGGAATGCGAGGTTGTGAATCGTGAACACGCTTTTCGCGGCGACGCCCGCGAGGCGCATGTACAGCGGCGTCAGCCCTGCATGCCAATCGTGCGCGTGCACGATGTCGGGGCGCTTCAGGTTGCGCACGCCGCGCGCGATGCGGGTCGCGGCCGCCGCCAGCGACGCGAAGCGCGTCAGGTTGTCGAGATAGTCGCGGCCCTGCGGATCGCGGTACAGCCCTTCGCGCGCGAATAGATGATCCATCTGCAGCAACAGCACCGTGACGCCGGAGTCGGGCATGCGCGCGCGCAACAGCCGGGCGTCGCCGCCGGGCAGGCCGGTCATGCGGGCGATGGGCGTGAGCTCGAGCGCGCGTTCGAGCGCGTCGGGATAGGCGGGCATCAGGATCGAAACATCGACGCCGGCATCGCGCAAGGCGGCGGCGTAGGCGCTGACCATGTCGCCGAGGCCGCCGGACTTGGCGAGCGGCACGGCTTCGGAAGCGACGAGTAGAACGTTGAGCGGCAAGGGGGCCCCCGGGGACGCGGTTTTTTGCACTTGCACAGTGCGGCGGATTTCGCAGACGCGTCTATTCAGCAAGGGGTGTGCCCGAGCCGTGGGGTCTGATTGCGCATGAACGGAGCCTTGTTGCTGCGCTGCAAAGCGCTGTATCCGTGTGTGACGTTCGCGGCGGTGGCCGAACGTTTTTTCATCGATATGTAGATTTGACGATCGACTCTAACGTTGCGGGCGGCGTGGACGGTTGGTTGCAGGTGCAACGAAACGGCGACGACCACGGGCAAGTAGCCAGGCCAGCGGTCAAACAAGCGGCCATGAAAAAAGGGCTGTCGCCAACGGCGACAGCCCTTCGATCGACAGCGGACGCTGCAACGCCCGCTCAATCCCCGCTCAGTGCACCGGCGCGTGCGTCTGCTCCACCGGACGCGGCTGGGTCAGCGCGCTCACCAGCGCGAACACGATCACGTTGACCGCCAGCGCGAGGAAGCCGATGTTGATGTCCTTGAGCGCGTCGGGCAGGAACGGCATCAACTGGCCGATGCCCAGATGCAGGGTGGTGGTGAGCGCGACCACCGCCACGCCCGCCAGAATCCCGCAGAACGCGCCCTGTTTGGTCGCGCGGTTGCGCGGCAGCAGGCTGCAGATCACCGCCGGGAACAGCTGCGTCACGAAGCTGTAACCCATCAGCAGCAACGCCACGATAGTCTCGCCGCCATGCAGCGTGAAGCCGACCGCCACCAGCGCGACCACCGGCACCAGCAGGCGGGCGAGGGTGGCCACCGTCGCGTCCGGCGCGTTGCGGCTCAGCACGCCGCGATAGACGTCGTTGGCGAGCAGCGTGGAGGCGGAGGTCAGGATCATCGAGCCCGGCACCAGCGCGGTCAGAATGCCGGCCCCGCCGATCACGCCGACGAACCACGGGTCGAAGGTCTGCAACGACAGGCGGAACAGCGACAGGTCGATGTCGCCGCCCTTCAGACCGGGCACCTTCAGCGTCGCGGCAAAGCCGACGAAGAACACGAACAGCAGGATCAGCTGGTACAGCGGCAGCACGATCGCGTTGCGGCGGAAGATGCGCTCGTCCTTCGCGGTGAAGATCGAGCCGAACGAGTGCGGCCACATGAAGAAGCCGAGCGCGGTCAGCAGCACCGTCGACTGGAACCAGAACACGCTCGAACCCTTGGCCGGGAAGGTGAGGAAGCCGGGGCGGGCGGCGTCGATCGCGCGGAACATGTCGCTGAAGCCGCCGTAGTAATGCAGCGGCATATAGATACCGAGGAACAGCACGATCGCGAGGATCAGCAGATCCTTCACCACCGAGTTCCAGGCCGAGCCGCGCACGCCGGACACGGTCACGTAGGCGGTCACGACGCAGGCGCCGATCCAGATCGCGGTGGTCGACGAAATCGCGCCGTACGATGCGGTCGCGACGATGATGCCGAGCCCCTTCAGTTGCAGCACGAGGTACGGAATCAGCGCGGCCACCCCCACCAGCGCGACCAGCGCGCCGAGCACCGGGCTGTCGTACTTGTGCGCGAAGAAGTGCGGCTGCGAGACGAGGCGGTGATTTTTCGCGTAGCGCCAGATGGGCGGCAGCATCCAGTACGAGATGATGTACGCCAGCGTGCCGTACGCGAGGATGTAGTAGACCGGCGCGCCCTTGCCGTACGCGAAGCCGCTGCCGCCGAGGAAGGTGAAGGTGGTGTAGATCTCGCCCGCCATCAGCAGGAACACGAACGCGGTGCCGAAACTGCGGCCGCCCACCGTCCATTGTTCGAGGCTCATGTCGTGGCCGCGCCGCGCGCGTACGCCGAGGTACAGCGCGAACAGCGTGACTGCCGCAATGATGACGAGGGCGCTCATGGGCGGATCTCCTCGCCGTCGATGGCGGCGAGTTGGCGGTTGGACGGGTCGAGACGATAGACGATCGCCATGATCACCGAGGTGAGCACGACCCACGCGACGATCCAGCCCAGCACGAACGGCATGCCGAACATCAGCGGTTCGACGCGATTGACGAACGGAACGCCGAGCACAATGCCGATGAACGGCAACGCGGCGAGTACACGAAGCAACATGGGGCAACTCCTCGAACCGGTAAGTACGTCTCGTTGATCTTGTTGAAAGTGCGGCTTCGCTGCCGACTGTATGCCTGATGCTTCCTGTACGTAAAGCAGGTCAAAATTCCGTAGGCTGGTTGAAAGTTTATGGTGCACCGCACCGCGCTATGATCCTGTCCACGCAACGCGAGCCGCGCAGCAGCACAATGCGGCCAACGCACCCAACCCGCCCAACCTGCCCAACCCGGAAAAGCATATGGTCGAAAGTCTGATCTCGGACATTCTGTTTGGCTTCACCGGCCTCATCAGCATCATCAACCCGATCGGCATCGCCTTCGTGTTCCTCGACCGCACCGCGTCGCTGACTACCGAGGAGCGCACCGCGCTCGCCCGCAAGATCGCCATCAACGTGGTGTGCGTGCTGCTGGTGGCTTTCTTCATCGGCACGCCGATCCTGCATTTCTTCGGGATTTCGATGCAGGCGTTGCGGATCGGCGGCGGGCTCGCGGTGGCGGTGGGGGGCTGGCAGATGCTGAATGCGCCCGACACGCCGCCGGCCGAGCAACCGGCGGTGAAACGCGTCGACGCCGACAATGCGATGTCGAAGGCCTTCTTCCCGCTGACCATTCCGTTGACCACCGGGCCCGGTTCGATCGCGACCGCGATCGCGCTGACCGCGAACCGCACGCACAAGCTGTCGGAGTTCGTGCTGTCGAGCATCGCGTCGGTGGTGATCTCGCTCGCGGTGGCGCTCACCGTGTATCTGATCTACAGCCGCGCGGTGATCTTTGCGCGTTATCTCGGCGTGGAAGGCACCAAGGTCGCGATGCGGGTATCGTCGTTTCTGCTGCTGTGCATCGGCGTGCAGATCATGCTGACCGGCTTCTCCGAATTCCTGATTCCGATCGCGACCCTGCAGCCGGTGGCGAAATAAAGCGCGACGCGGCGGGAGCCAACGGCCGCTTCAACGCTTGAGCAGCATCGCGCTCAACACGGAGAACACCGTCGACGGCAATTCGACGAGCCGGCTCACCACCACGTTGTGCGGATAGAAGTCCTCCACCGCGTCGGTCAGCACGCCGACCCCGACCAGCTCGATGCCGCGTTCGCCGATCGCCGCGACCCGTTCGCGCAGATCGCTGCGCAACACCTGCGGGTCGCCGTCGCCGGTCGACGGATAGCCGTCGGAGAACACCATCAGGATGCGACGCGCGGCCTGATGATCGGCGAGCCGCGTCGCGGCCCACGCGAGCGCTTCGCCATCCGGGTTCTCGTGCCCGCAGTCGATCCGCGCGATGCCGCTGAGATCCGTCGCGCCGAAGCGTTTATAGACCTTCAGATCGAGCCGTTCGACGAAGCGGTTGTAGCGCCGCAGATCGGCGCCCGCGGCAAGCTGCCGTTCGTAGAGCCGCCGCAACGGTTCCGATTCGACCGAGCAGTAGCCGAGCACCTCGCAATCGAACGACAACTGCGTGAGCGCATCGCACAACGCCGTCGCGCAGAGCCGCGCGAGTTCGATCTTGCGGCCGGCCATCGAACCGCTGCGGTCGATCAGCAGCGTCACCGCCACATCGCGACCCTTGTGGGCGCGCTGCGTGCGGAACGGCGTGCGATAGCCGGGCGAGGTGGCGAGTCTGGCGAGCGCCGTGCGGTCGATCTCGCCGCGCTCCTGTTCGCGGCGCCAGCGCGTGCGCTCGTCGGCGCTCAGCGCGCGTTCGAGTTTTTCCTTCAGCGGCGCGGTGTCCGCGCGGGCCTGCGCACGCAGCGCGCGCCATGCGGTGCTGTCGCCCTGGCCGGTGAGATCGGCGAGGTCGTCGAATTCGGTGGCGAGCGGAATGGAGAGCGTGGCGCGCAGCGTATCGGCGACGGCCGGACCGGCTTCGCCGTCGCTGTCCGTCGCCGGGGCCTGAGCGTCCGACAGCGATTGCCCCATGCCGACCGCGTCGTCGGCCTGCGCGCCGCCGCCGCGTGCCGAGGGCGGCGCGCTCGCGCCGTCGTGATCGGGCAGCACGGTGTCGTCGTCATCGTCGTTGGGCGCGGCCTCGCTCGGCGCCGTTTCCGTGTCGATGTCCTCGACCGGGTCCGCGGTGAACACCATGCTGTTGACGTCGCCCGCCGACAGCGCGCGCACGCGTTCCACCAGCGCATGCGCGGCGGCGATGCTGTGCGCGCTCGAACGGCTGTTGCGCGCGTCGAGCAGCAGATCCTGCGACGCGTGCAGCGCGGCGAGCAGCGAATGCACCGCCTCGGTCCGGGTCGGCGTTTCGTCCCATAGCGTGCGCTCCACCAGCCAGACCAGCCGGTCGCGCCAATGCAGCTTGGGCCAGCGCTGCCGGACCCGCTCGGCGGCATGCTCGCGCAGTTTGCCGATGAACCAGCGCGCGCCCGGATACTCGTCGAGCAACTGGCCGCACACGCGGCGGTCGTCGATCACCTGCGCGAGCTTCGCGGCGATGCCCGGCGGCTGCGCATCCATCTCGGCAAGCGACGCATGCTTCGCGCGCGCCACCAGCAGATCCAGATAGCCGATCAACACATCGCGTTCGATGCCGCCGCTCAACTCGTAGTCCGGAATCACGATGCGGCCTGGCTCGACGCGCGGCCCATCCGGACTGAACGCCACCGTCACGCCGTATTGACCGGTCAGTACGCGGGCGATCTTGCTGAGCGTGGACTCGAACGTAAAGCCGCGCGTATCGCGGACCTGACGATCGTCGCCGGCCTCGCGCGGCGCGTGCAGCGTGCCCACGCTCAGGTGGCCGGCGCGATGTGGTGGCGAATGATGCCGCGAATCAGCGCGGCGTCTTCCGGGCTCACTTTCGCGTAGATGGCGGGGCCGGCCGCGCGTTCGGGATCGCCGGTACGCAGCATCAGCTCGGCCCAGTCGAGCAGACGCCGCGTCGAGAACGCGCTCGACAGATCTTCGCGCGCGAACGCCGCGCGGCAGTCGGCGGCGATCGCGGCGAGCGTGACGGCCAACGGGCGTGTCATGTGCGGGGCGAGCGTGCGCATCAGCACGTCGGCTTCTTCGGCGGGTGTCAGATAGTCGAGCAGATAGACGCGCCAGCGATCGAGAAACGCCTCGTTCATCAGATTGGCGCCCTGATACAGATGCCGGAACTGGCTCATCGCGCCGACTGCGTTCGCGGTGGCGAACAGCCGGAACGCGGGATGCGGCGCGACGATCTCGTTGCCTTTCTCCTTCAGCACGAGGCGGCCCTGCGGTTCGAGCACGGCGGTCAGCGCGGCGAGAATCGACGGTTCCGCGAAATCGATTTCATCGACAATCAGCCAAAGACCTTCGCGCATCGCGGTGGGCAGCACGCCATCGACCCACAGCGTTTCGCCGCCCTTGACGGTCCAGAAACCGACGAAATCGCCGACCGTCGTCTGGCCGTTCATGTTCGAGCGCAGCACGCCGTGGCGCGAGCGCGCGGCCACCTGTTCGATCAGGCTGGTCTTGCCGGCGCCCGTATGGCCGATCAGCATCACGCGCCGATTTTCGACGATGTCCTCGACGATGTCGTTGAAGCGCTCGGAGAACAGATAGGCCGGGTTGATGCGCGGCACGAGCGGCGTGGCGACCGGATTGTCCGCGCCGCAAATCACGTCGACGTGGCCAACGCGTACTGTTTGTCGTGTTTGTGCCTGCGCGCCACGCGTTTGCTGCCTGGCCGCCGCGGCCGATGCCGTCGCGCGTTGCAGTGCCGGCATGAAGGCGATGCGTTCCGCGGCGGCCGCCGCGCCGTCGGCGCCGGCCGTGTCGATCGCGAAACCTTCGCGGCGCCATTTCTTCAACTTGGAGCGCAGATTTTCCGCATCGACCACCAGATCGATATCGACCGCGCCCGCGCCGTGCTCATCGTCGACGCCATGTTCTAGCCGGTAATTCTCCGGCCGGTCGGCGACGCTCACGCGCCACCATTCGGCGCCGTGTTCCGTCACGCGTTGATAAAGGCCAAGGTGTTCGTCTTCGGTCAGATCGGGCGCAGCCATGTCGAGCGCAGTCATGTCGGTCGGGAGCAGGGAGGTGGCAGCGGCGGCGCGAGGCCGGCACTGGCTTGATGAGCGCCTATCTTAGCGTGAGCGGCGCGAGCTCTGCTGGTTCGCGGGCAGCCCGGATGCGCCGAAGACTACCCCGGCGGCATGAAACGTGCTACCGCCAACAGGCGCGACCCGGCGCGCGGCTGCCTTTCGCGGCCGGACACACGATGTCACGTCGCGCCGCATTGGCATCACCTATATTGATTCAGAGAAGAAGAACGCCCCACGAGCATAAGGAAGAAACAACACGTGACCCCACTCGATCCTCACGACGCGTCTTCCAATGGGACCGCGCCCATGGCGGCCGATGCGCCGCCCTTCATGTCGCGCCGCCGCTGGCTGCAGGGCGCGCTGGCCTTGACCGCCGCGAGCCTCGCCGGTTCGCTCACGCTCAAGGCGCTCGCCGACGATACGTCCGCCGCGCCCATCGATGCTTTCATGAGCCTGTCGCAAGCGCTGACCGCGCGCAGCACGCTCGACCACGACGTCGGCGCTCGACTGCTCGCGGCATTGCAGAAGTCATCGCCCGATCTGCTCGCGCAGTTGCCGGCGCTGGCCGGCGCGCTCGCCGCCGGTTCCGCCGATGCGAACCAGCAGGCGCTCGCGTTGAAGATCCTCGAAGCGTGGTATCTCGGCACCGTCGATAACGCCGTGGTGATCTACGAACAGGCGCTGATGTACGACGTGGTCTCCGACACGCTGATCGTCCGTTCGTACTGCCCCAACAAGCCCGGATTCTGGGCCGCCAAACCGATCGAAAGGCAAGTCTGAGCATGGCCGACGCACAAGCATCCACTCAACAGGCCGACGTCGTCGTGGTCGGCTCCGGCGTCGCGGGCGCGATCGTCGCGCATCAGCTGGCGCTCGCGGGCAAGTCCGTGATCCTGCTCGAAGCGGGGCCGCGCATGCCGCGTGGCGACATCGTCGAGCGCTTTCGCAACCAGTTCGACAAGTCGGATAACTCGGCGCCGTATCCATCGAGCGCCTGGGCGCCGCATCCGGAATACGGACCGCCGAACGATTATCTGATCCTGAAGGGCGAGCACAAATTCAACTCGCAGTACATTCGCGCGGTGGGCGGCACGACGTGGCACTGGGCCGCGTCCGCCTGGCGCTTCATGCCGAACGACTTCCATATGAAGAGCGTGTACGGCGTGGGCCGCGACTGGCCGATCGAATACGGCGAACTGGAGCCTTACTATCAGCGCGCCGAGGAAGAACTCGGGGTCTGGGGCCCCGGCGACGAAGAACTCGGCTCGCCGCGCAGCCGGCCGTATCCGATGGCGCCGCTGCCGCTGTCGTACAACGAGCAGACCATCAAAAGCAAGCTCAACGCGTTCGACTCGACGTATCACGTCGTGACGGAACCGGTCGCGCGCAACAGCCGTCCGTACGACGGCCGCCCGACCTGTTGCGGCAACAACAACTGCATGCCGATCTGCCCGATCGGCGCGATGTACAACGGCATCGTGCATGTCGAGAAGGCGGAGCAGGCGGGCTCGAAACTGATCGTCAACGCGGTCGTGTTCAAGCTCGAAGTCGGCGCGGACAAACGCATCGACGCGGCGATGTACAAAGACCCGCAGGGCAACGAGCATCGCGTGGAGGGCAAGTACTTCGTGCTCGCCGCGAACGGCATCGAAACGCCGAAGATCATGCTGATGTCCACCAGCCACGATTTCCCGAACGGCGTGGGCAATAGCTCCGACATGGTGGGCCGCAACCTGATGGACCACCCCGGGACCGGCGTCACCTTCTACGCGGACGAAAAACTCTGGCCGGGCCGCGGCCCGCAGGAGATGACCTCGCTGATCGGCTTTCGCGACGGCGCGTTCCGCGCGAACGAAGCGGCGAAGAAGATCCACCTGTCGAACCTGTCGCGGATCGATCAGGAAACGCAGAAGATCTTCAAGCAGGGGCAGTTGATCAAAGCCGCCGATCTCGACGCGCAGATTCGCGACCGCTCGGCGCGCTTCGTCGAGTTCGACTGCTTCCACGAAATCCTGCCCGCGCCGGAAAACCGCATCGTGCCGAGCGCGACGGAGAAGGACGCGATCGGCATTCCGCGGCCCGAGATCACCTACCGGATCGACGACTACGTGAAGCGCGGTGCCGTGCATACGCGCGAGGTCTACGCAAACGCGGCGAAGGCGCTGGGCGGCACGGAGATCGCGTTTCAGGACGAGTTCGCGCCGAACAATCACATTACCGGCTCGACCATCATGGGCAGCGATCCGCGCGATTCGGTGGTCGACAAACACTGCCGCACCTTCGATCACCCGAACCTGTTCATCTCCAGCAGCGCGACGATGCCGACCGTGGGCACCGTCAACGTGACGCTAACCATCGCGGCGCTCGCGCTGCGCATGGCCGACCAGTTGAAAAAGGAAGTGTGAACGTGCTGAAGAAACCCTTTTTCTATCTGCTCGCCGGCGCACTTGCGTTGCCGGCGCTCGCGCGGGCCGACGATGCGGCGAACGCAAACGCAAACGCGAATGCAAGTGCCGCCGCCAACGATCCCGCGCTGATCAAACGCGGCGAATATCTCGCGACGGCCGGCGACTGCATGGCCTGCCACACCACGGCGCAAGCCAAACCGTACGCCGGCGGCCTGCCGCTGAAAGTGCCGATGCTCGGCACGATCTATTCGAGCAATATCACGCCCGACGTGCAGACCGGCATCGGCAACTGGACGCTCGACGATTTCGACCGCGCGTTGCGCAAGGGCGTGTCGAGGGACGGCCACAATCTATATCCGGCCATGCCGTATGTGTCGTACGCGAAGGTCAGCGACGACGACGTGAAGGCGTTGTACGCGTACTTCCGCTACGGCGTCGCGCCGGTCCATCAGCCCACGCATGCCGCCGACATTCCGTGGCCACTGAACATGCGCTGGCCGCTGGCGGCGTGGAACGTGCTGTTCCTCGAACACGGCCCGTATCGCAACAAGCCGAACCTGAGCGCCGAATGGAATCGCGGTGCGTATCTCGTGCAGGGTCTCGCGCATTGCAGCACCTGCCACACGCCGCGCGGCTTCGCGATGCAGGAGAAAGCGCTCGATGAAACCGGCGGCGGTTTCCTCGGCGGCTCGGTGCTGGCGGGATGGGACGGCTACAACATCTCGTCGTCGGCGAATGCGGGGATCGGCAACTGGACCCAGGCGCAGCTCGTGCAGTATCTGCGCACCGGCAGCGTGCCGGGACTCGCGCAGGCCGCGGGGCCGATGGGCGAAGCCGTCGAGCACAGCTTCTCGAAGATGACGGACGCCGACGTCGATGCGATCGCCACCTATGTGCGCACCGTACCGGCGGTCGACGACGGCAGCAAGCAGCCGCGCGGCACGTGGGGCAAACCGGCCACCGACGTCACGCGTCTACGCGGCGTCGCGCTGGAAACCGGCACGCTCGATCCCGCGCGCCTGTACCTCGGCAATTGCGCGACCTGTCACCAGGCGCAAGGCAAGGGCACGCCGGACGGCTACTATCCGCCGTTGCTGCACAACACCACGGTCGGCGCGGCCAATCCTGGCAACCTGGTGCAGGTGATCCTGCACGGCGTGCAGCGCAAGACCGCCAACAACGATGTCGGCATGCCCGCGTTCGCGACGGAGTTGAACGACGCGCAGGTGGCGGCGCTCGCGAACTACCTGACGGATCGTTTCGGCAATCCGGCGACGCCGAAGGTCACCGTGCAGGACGTCGCGAAGCTGCGTTGATATAGCGGCGGTGTTTCGTCGTGTGTCAGGCTGCGGCAAGTCCATCCTGTTCCGTACCGGACTTGCGCAGCCGCACCGGAATCGATTTCGACGCCGGGACGAGGCTCGCTTTCGCGTGATGCGCCAACGGAATCAGCGGATTGCACTCGGGGTAGTAGCCCATCACGCAGCCGGCCGGAATGTCGAATGCGTGCACGTGCAGGCCGTCCACCTCGCGCGTGACGCCGTCGTTCGATACCGTCGATGCGCACACCGTATCGCCTTCCACCAGACCGAGCCGTCCCATGTCGCCTGGATGCATCAGCAGCACGTCGCGGCTGCCGTAGACGCCGCGAAAGCGGTCGTCGAGCGCGTAGACGGTGGTGTTGAACTGGCTGTCGCCGCGCGTGGTCATCAGGCGTAGCACGTCGGCATCGGTGGACGGCATGTCGGCATCTTCGTCCAGCGTATCGGGGACGATGAAATTCGCCTTGCCGGTTTCGGTGTTCCATTTGCGCTCGCTGGCGGCGAGCGGGCGGTGAAAGCCGCCCGGCTGCCGGAAGCGTCGATTGAAATCCTTGAACTGATCCGGGTAGGTGCGTTCGATCGCCTCGCGCACCAGCGCGTAATCGCCGACCCACGCATCCCAGTCCACTTTCGGATTCGGCGGCAGCAGCGCCTTCGCGATGCCCGCGACGATCGCCGGCTCGGACAGCAGCATGTCGGCGGCGGGCTCCGCCATCCCGTGCGAACCGTGCACGCAGGCGGTGCTGTCCTCGACGCTGACCCACTGGTCGCCGCTCGTCTGCCGGTCGATTTCGATCCGTCCGAGGCAGGGCAGCAGATACGCGAGCTCGCCGTGCAGCAGATGGCTGCGATTGAGTTTGGTGGCGATCTGCACGGTGAGCCGCAGCGAGCGCCACGCCGGGTCCATCACGTGATGATCCGGAATCGCCACCTGAAAGTTGCCGCCCAGCCCGATGAACGCCTTGACCTTGCCGTCCAGCACGCCCCGGCACGCTTCGACGGTACTCATGCCCTTGTCGCGCGGCGGTTCGAAATCGTAGAGCGCTTTCAGCTTGTCGAGCGGCGCCAGTTCGGGTTTTTCGGTGATGCCGACGGTGCGCTGTCCCTGCACGTTCGAATGCCCGCGGATCGGACAGATCCCCGCGCCCGGCCGTCCGATGTTGCCGCGCAGGAGCAGCAGGTTCGACAGCATCTGCACGTTCTGCACGCCGTTGCGGTGCTGGGTGATGCCCATGCCGAACAGCACCATCGCCGCCTTGGCCTTCGCATAGACGCGCGCGGCGTCTTCGAGCGCGGTGCGGGTGAGTTGCGAGCGCGTTTCGATCTCGTCCCACGTAATCGCGCGCATCGCGTCGGCGAACGCGTCGAAACCGTGCGTGTGTTCCGCGATGAAGGCGGCGTCCAGCACGCGCGGCGCGCCGTCGCGCTGGGCGTCGTCGTCCCATTCGATCAGCAGCTTGCAGAGTCCGGCAATCGCCGCCTCGTCGCCGCCGATCTTCACTTGATGGTATTGCGTGCTGATCCGCGTTTCGGCCGGCGTCAGCATGTCGAGCGGCGATTGCGGATTGGCGAAGCTGACCAGACCGCGTTCCTTGATCGGATTGAAGGTGACGATCTCGATGCCGCGTTTGCGCGCGTCCTGCAACTGATGCAGCATGCGCGGCGCGTTGGTGCCGGTGTTGTGGCCGAAGAAGAACAGACAGTCGGTGTGTTCGAAATCCTCGACCTGCACGGTGCCGACCGGTACGCCGATCGTCTTCGGCAACGCCACCGACGTGCTTTCGTGACACATGTTCGAACTGTCGGGCAGATTGTTGGTGCCGTACAGCCGCGCGAGAAGCGCGTACATGTACGAGGTTTCGAGCGACGCGCGGCCTGATGCGTAGAACACCGCTTCGTTCGGTTCGATCGCTTGCAGTTCCTTGGCGATCGCGGCGAAGGCGTCCTTCCAGGTGGTGGGCACGTAGCGGTCGGTGGCGGCGTCCCAACGCATCGGCGCCGTCAGGCGGCCGCGCGATTCGAGTTCGAGGCCGCTCCATGTACGCAATTCGCTCAGCGTGTGTTGCTCGAAAAAGTCGGCGCCGACGCGCTTGCTGGTGATTTCCCACGCCGTGGCCTTCGCGCCGTTTTCGCAGAACTCGAACAGGTGCGGGTCGGCGGGCTTGGCCCACGAGCAGCTGACGCAGGCGAAACCATCGGCTTTGTTCTGATGCGATAGCACGCGGCTGCCGTTCAACGCGACGTGCTCGTGCAGCAGGATCGACGCCACCGCCTTCACCGACCCCCAGCCGCCCGCCGCGTTGCGGTAGGGCTTGATAGGGGCGGAATCGGGTTTGTCCGCGGTGGCTTCGGCGACATGGGGGACGGCGGCGTGTTCGGTGCTCATGCTGGCTCCTGGCGATAGCTCTCGCCCGTTTGGTGCGATTTGCCGGAACACGCGCAAAGACCGGACCCGCGATATCGCTGCCCGTTCATTCACTGATGCATGCATCGACCCATCGACCCATCGACCCCATCGACTGCTACGCGCTGATCGGCGGCGCCTTGGGCGGTGGATCGCCTTCGGGTGCGGGATCGGTGTCTGGAATGTCCGCGGGTTGCGGATCGGGATCGACCGTCGGCGGCGGTGTCTCCGGATCGATCTCGGGCGGCATCGGCGTATGCGGTTGCGCCGTGGCAGGCAAGCTATTCGGTAAATCCATCGCACTCTCCCCATGGTTGTCGTCTTCTATCGACGCGTGGCACGCATTCGCCGTGCCACTGCCGCGAAACGCTTGACTGAAGCCGCGCGGCGGCGCGTGGTACAGCGCTTGCTCGACTCATGACTCATGGAACAGCGAATACATCAGGGAAAGGAAAGTACAACATGGCGCGACACAAGGCCGACGTGGCCGACGACGACTTCGAGATATTCGCGAGTTATCACGGAACCGGCGACGGACGTTACATAGGCGGACTGAAAGTCGTCAGGAAAGCGGATCGCAAGATCCTGTTTCCGTTCGACGGCGCGCCCGAGATCGGGCCGTATGCGACCGCCGATGAGGCGCGGCGCGCGGCGATCGATTACGGCCGCGAGATCGTGGCGGCCGATCGCGCGGCGCCGGAGAACTAGCCGCGCATGGGGGGCCGCGCTTTACAGTGACTTGCAGTGGCTCGCGGTGGCTGTCACGGGCGGGTCCATTTTTACAAAGCGCGCCGATGCTTCGTGTGTGAATGTCATGCCCGTTCAGCGTGATACCCGCTGCTAGCGACGAGCGACGGACATCAGCGTCGCAGGGTCCGGATGTTGCTGCATCGATTGAAGTCAGCCGATTCGAGGGAGAGCGACATGCAAGGCGAAACACGTGAGGATGCGCAGCAAACGCACGACTCCACAAGCGATCAGGCGAATGCCCGTCGCGATCCGTGGCACGTCTCCGAGGAAACGAAGGCACGCAACAAACCGAGCGGTACGCATTACATCGAGCCGAGTCCGCTGGGGATCGAGCCGGTCGAACAGACTGGCGTCGACAAGGCGACCAATCCGCCGCGTTCGAGCGAACGGCCGGCACAGAGTCCGGAAGTGCCGCTCGGTACCGGCGATCACGCGGAGCCGCCGGGCGGTGGCGGGCGTGAATCGCAGCGCAAGGCATGACGCTGTCCGTCTGCATCCACCGCTCGATGCACACCACAGGAGCACACGATGTTCAACGATTCGAAGCACGGCTTCGATGCGGCACAGACCGAATACGAAACCCTCATGCTCGCGCCGCACGATTGGGTGCCGAATAACCGGAAGCTGCCGGTGGTGATTTATCGCCGGGCGCTCCTGCCGAAAAGCGGCGACCTGGCCGCCGCGTTCGAACTGCTGTTCGAGCGCAACGACTGGCCGCCGCAATGGCGCGACGGCATCTTCGACTATCACCATTTCCACGCGACCGCGCACGAAGTACTCGGTATCGCGGACGGCGCCGCCCAGGTGATCGTCGGCGGCCCCGGCGGACGGGTCGTCAATCTTTCGGCCGGCGACGCGCTGTTGCTGCCGGCCGGCACCGGTCACTGCCTGCAAGCGCACGAGCGGCATTTCCTCGTGGTGGGCGGTTATCCGGCGGGGCAGCAGTGGGACATCCGGCGCGACGCATTGAGCGCGGACGAGCTTGCCGCGATGGAGGCGTTGCCGTTTCCGTCGCTCGATCCGGTCGACGGCAAGCTCGGCCCGCTCGTGCAATTCTGGCCGCAAGCGTCCTGAAAGACCGCCTGTCGTTTCACGCATACTGCGCAGCCTGGCAACTGGCGTGCAGAATCGTCCGCATCGGCGCATCATCGGTGAGCCTGAATGCGGTGTCTTCTTTGTGATTCCCTGAAAGATTCTCTGAACGGCGCCGCCGGCCACGCTGGCTTACGCAAGCAACCGCAACGCGCGACCTGCAACCGCAAGCGCGAACAACGCGCACCGCGCGCCGTTCCTGTTCCCACCCGCCGAACAAGGAGTGTCCCATGCAAAACGATCCCGCCCTCGACCAGTTGTGCATCAACACGATCCGCACGCTGGCGATGGACGCCGTGCAAAAGGCCAATTCCGGCCACCCCGGCACGCCGATGGCGCTCGCGCCGGTCGCCTATCACCTTTGGCAGAACCATCTGCGCTACGACCCGGACGAACCGCTGTGGCCGAATCGCGACCGCTTCGTGCTATCGGTCGGACATGCGTCGATGCTCCTCTACGCGTTGCTGCATCTGACCAACGTCAAGGCCGTCGATCACGACGGCAAGCCGACCGATGGACCGGCCGTATCGCTCGACGACATCGAACATTTCCGCCAACTCGACAGCAAGACGCCCGGTCACCCCGAGTACCGCATGACCACGGGCGTCGAGACGACCACCGGGCCGTTGGGCCAGGGGCTCGGCAACAGCGTCGGCATGGCGATGGCCGCGCGCTGGTACGAGAGCCGTTACAACCAGCCCGATGCGCCATTGTTCGACTACCGCGTGTACGCGCTGTGCGGCGACGGCGACATGATGGAAGGCATTTCGCACGAAGCGGCGTCGCTTGCCGGCCATCTGAAGCTGTCGAACCTGATCTGGATTTACGACAGCAATCGCGTGACGATCGAAGGGCACACCGATCTCGCGTATAGCGACGACGTGGAGAGCCGCTTCCGCGGCTACAACTGGCACACGCTGCACGTCAACGACGCGAACGACGCCGCCGCGCTCGAAGCCGCGCTCGTCGAAGCGAAGAGCGTGACCGACCGGCCGACGCTGATCGTCGTGCACAGCCTGATCGGTTATGGCTCGCCGCACAAGCAGGACTCGTCGGCCGCGCATGGCGAACCGCTCGGCGTCGAGGAAGTGGCGCTGACGAAGAAGGCCTACGGCTGGCCGGAAGACAAATTCTTCTACGTGCCGGACGGCGTGCACGAACGTTTCGCCGCGGGCTTCGGTGCGCGCGGCAAGGCGGCACGCGCCGAATGGGTCGCGAAGCACGACGCGTATCGCAAGCAATACCCGGATCGCGCGAAGGAACTCGCGTTGATCGACGCGCACGAACTGCCGGAGGGCTGGGACGCCGACATCCCCGTGTTCGACGCGGACCCGAAGGGCATGGCGTCGCGCGAATCGTCGGGCAAGGTGCTCAACGCGATTGCCGCGCGCATTCCGTGGATGATCGGCGGCGCGGCCGACCTGTCGCCGTCCACCAAGACCAACCTGAAATTCGAAGGCGCGGGCAGCTTCGAGGCCGACAACTATGGCGGCTGCAATCTGCACTTCGGCATCCGCGAACACGGGATGGGCGCGGCGGTCAACGGACTCGCGCTGTCGAATCTGCGGCCGTTCGGCTCGACCTTCCTGATTTTCAGCGACTACATGAAGCCGCCGATCCGGCTGTCCGCGATCATGGAAGTGCCGGCCATCTACGTATTCACGCACGATTCGATCGGCGTCGGCGAGGACGGGCCGACGCATCAGCCGATCGAGCAACTGGCATCGCTGCGTGGCGTGCCGGGGCTGACTGTCTTGCGTCCCGGCGACGCGAACGAAGTCGCCGAAGCGTGGCGCGTGGCGCTGACGCATCCGCGCCGTCCCTCGTGCCTCGTGGTCTCGCGCCAGCCGTTGCCGACGCTCGATCGCAGCCGCTATGCGTCGGCGCAAGGCACGCGCAAGGGCGCCTACGTGCTCGCCGATGCACCCGGCGGGCAGAAGCCGCAAGTGATCCTGATGGCGACCGGCAGCGAGTTGTCGGTGTGCGTGGAGGTCTACGAAAAGCTCAAGGGCGAGGGCATTGCCGCGCGCGTGGTGTCGATGCCGTCGTGGGATCTGTTCGAGCGTCAGGACGACGCGTACCAGGAGTCCGTGCTGCCGTCCGATGTCGATGCACGTGTCGCCGTCGAACAAGCCGCGACGCTCGGCTGGGATCGCTACGTGGGACGGCTCGGCGCGCAGGTGGTGATGCATACGTTCGGCGCCTCCGCGCCGCTCGCCGATCTGAAGAAGAAGTTCGGCTTCACGCCCGAGCATGTGTATGAAGAGGCGAAGCGGCAGATAGCGCGGGTGGAGGCGAAGCGGAAGTAGTCCTCGATCCGTCGTTCGACGTACCGACGTACCGGCGTACAGACGTACCGACGTACCGACGTCGACGTACCGGCGTATCGCGCTGTGTTCTCCGCACAGTGCGCTACGCCGGACGGCGTGCTGCCGTAACGTTGATTTTTCTTTACCTATTTTTAAGAATTTCAACAAAAAACAGGCGGCAAAAATCCATCGTAAATAATATTTGTAGATTAATGTCAAAGACGTTAAATCGTTTTGACAATAGTTAGTCACCCTGATAATTTCGCCACCCTTCTGCGCGCAATTTAAGCGCGCATTCGCTAACGTGGAATAAGCATTCAGGGGTTGTCGTGAATTACACCAGCGCGCGCGTCGAGCCGCCGCGTATCGTCGTCGCGCAGGGGACGGGCGTGACGTTGCTCAGCAACAGCAGGTTCGTCTGCGTGATGCAGCAGCCATTGCCCGGCGTCGTCATCTTCGTGCACGGCGTGAACTCCGAGGGCGAGTGGTTCGAGGCGGCGGAGAAGGGACTGTGTCTCGGTCTGAACCGGCGCCTCGCGCGACTGGACGATCAGTTGATGTACACAGGCGTGAGCGCCGGTCAGCTCTTGCCGGCGCAGTACACCGACAGTCTGACGCCCGAGGGGTTTCTGAACCCGGCCTTGCTGCCGGACAACTACATCAAGCCGGATCCTTCGTTCTCGCCGGTGATTCATTTCCGCTGGGGCTACAAGGCGAATAAGGAAGAACTGAAGGAGTACGGCGACAAGATCTTCCTGAACGAGCAGCACTATTGGGGCGGCGGTCCGTTCGCGAACGGCACGTCGAGTTTGCCCGACCTGTGGCACGAAGGACTCGACGACCGCATTTTCGGTTTCATTTCCGTGCAGGCGGTGAATCCGACCCAGCGTCCCCTGTTCCGCACGCCGCCGCGCAGTTATGCCGTGCTGGCCGCGCTGCGTCTCGCCAGGCTGGTGCGGTCGATCCGCGAGAAGCAGGCCGATGTGCCGATCACGATCGTCTGCCACAGTCAGGGCAACATGGTGGGACTGACGGCGGCGTTTTTCGGCGATGCATGGGAGCCGGTGACGGACCCGTGGGGCAAAAGCGGTCGTTGCGTCGCCGATGCCTACGTACTTGCGAATCCGCCGTACAGCGTGGCGAATACCGATACCGGCATGGATAACTGGTCGCAGCGCGGCGTCTACGATGCCCAGCATCGGCGAGGACGCGAATCGTACGACGCGCGCACGAAGACGCTCGCCGCGTTTCTCGACATCATCCGTGAACGGACGGCATTCGAAACGCCAGCTGACAGGATCGACAAGGCGATGGCGAATACCCGCACGTCGGAGAGCGGCGGCAAGCCTTATACGGCCAGCGCCGACCGGGCCGCGCATGGTTTGAACGGCCACACGCATGGACGCGTGACCCTGTATTGCTGTCCGCACGATCAGGTGATTTCCGCTGTCACGGTTCAAGGGATCGGCTGGCGCGGGTTGGGCTACATCAAGGGGAAGCCCACCCAGGAACTCGACGATATTCGCGCCAGCGGCGTGTTGACGCAGCGTGTGTTCGCGAGCGGCTTTCCGGTGGGGCAATACGCCGAGTACCACTACTGGGAAAACGACTGGCGTTACAAAAAGGGAAAGACATCGGGGTTCTGGTTTCCGCCTTCGCCGCCGGCTCGATACGGCCTCACACGCGCGTGGAGTTCGAACGAAAACTACGTGGCGAAGTTCGCCTCCACGGCGGCGGCGCCCGTGCTTTATGTCGTGACCCTGGCCACCTCGGCGCTCGATCTGTTTCAGGTCAACGCCAACCCGCCGAAAGACTGGACGGTCCTGTGCGATGCCCCGCCGCTCGACGAACCGTTTACGCCCAAGGCATTGCTGTACGGCAATGCGGTATCGGTCTGCGACGGCGATCATGCCCACAGTGAATTCAACGAAGGCAACGATCCGCCCGCAGCCTCACGGAATGCGCACAAGCCAAAAAAGGCAGAGAGCGATCCGTACGACCGGTACGAGATCAAACAGAAAGATCAGGAGGCGATCGGCAACGTCGACAGCGAGGCGTCGCAGCGCTACGAGGATCACGCGATTCTGCGCATGCGTGCGCGCAGGCAGGGCAATGCCGGGTGGGTGGATAGCGAAGGCAACGTGATTGGCGAGGATGGCAAGAGCCAGATGCCGGAGGGCTACGAGGCGTGGCACAACGAACAGATCACCGGCATCCTGGACGATGGCCGCAGGAACAATCCAACCAATCACTCGACCATCATGACGAACCCGATGCATGCGGAAAAGGCGCTGGCTTATGACGTGGCGATCGGGCTGTGTTACCTGTCGCCGCAGCAGTGGGAGGATTTGAGGGTCGAGGCGGATTGGCGGCTTGGGAAGGGAATGGACGATGACAATCCGAACAAGAAATACTGGGAATACTTCAACAATGGATCGATGGGCGGGGTTTCGTTATCGCAATGGGTTGGAGGAGATGGCGAGGCACGCCGACCGGAAAAGATCGTCGACGAACGCGAAGGTCAGTTCTATCTGAAGGTCGGGGGTATCGCATGAGTGCCTTGATATCGACATGGCCTCGCAGGATGGCGCTTGCCGCGCTGACGATGATGCTGGCTGCCATCGTCATGGTTGAGTTGAGTATGAAGTTCGGTCCTGTACCGATTTCGGAATTGACAATGGGAGATTGGATGAAACGATTGATTCTTGTGCCGGGCCTGCTGGCCTTCGTAACGTTTGTATTCACCACAGTCGTCATGCAGACATCCGCGCGGGCTACCAATCTGGAAGCGGAAGTACAAACAAAGACAGTCGAAGCTGATCCTGCAGAGTCCTTTATGGCGCAGATTGTCGGTCTCGAATGGCTCAACCCGTTGCAACGGCGCGACTATCCGACCGAATGGCAGATCCTGTGGACAATGGGGCTTGTCAAACCGAACCAGAACGACGATATGGTACAAACGATGCCTGAAAAATTTGCATCTTTCGGGTCAATTGGCGCGCTCGTCTACGGTAATCACGGTACCGAGACTTTCAAGGGTTTCTATCACAAGTACGTTGAAGAACTACTCGGCAAATTCGGCGACCGTTATGCGTTGAACGCCAAGTATTTCTACACGGTCAAGCCGGACAACAAAAAAGACTGGCGAGAGCTCGCCGGCATCCACGTCGAGTTCGCCATTCCCGACCGGCTCGATCCGCTGGAAGCGCAAACCTATCTCCGCAAGAAAATCACCAGCGAATTCTGCATCGGCAGTCGAGGATTCCCCACGCTATGGAGCCGCGACACGCCGCCCGACGTGCACGTCACCCCCGGCGGCCCCAACGCCGGTTTCACCTCGCTGAACAACGCGCTCGACTACCTGCAAGCCAACCCCGACAAAAGCGTCTGGGTAATGAATTGGGACGCGCCGGGCTTTCCACCCAGGGACGGCCAGCTGAACGAGAACATGGTGCTGCTGTTCCTCGCCGGCCCGAACTTCAAGACCGAGCGTGCGCCGCTCGCATGGATCGGCCGCGCGGCCACCGGCGACGTGCAGTCCTTCGAACGCAAAGTGGGCACGACGCGCGCCGTCGAAGCGTGGAAAGCCACCATCGCACAAGCGGCTCACCACGCGAACGTGCCAACAACGCAGATCGAGCACGTGATCTACGACGCAGGCATGGGCAGCGAGGTTTCATCGGAACGTATCGGCTCGCTCGCCCGCACGTTGACGGAAACGTTGCTGGAGTTCGACTACCAGAAACAGACCTTCAACACACCGCGCCTGCTCGGGGACATGGGCGCGGGCACCGCCTTGACCAATGTGGTGCTGGCGATCGGTCGCGCCAATCATTTCGGCGAAACCGTACTCGTCGCCGGCACGACGGACGCCGATCATCCTGTCGCCGTGGTCGTCACGCCACCGCCGCAGGTTGTCCCCATCGATCCGAACGCCGACTGGTTCCGCGCGCGTGGCGAGAACAACGCCTATCTGCCGTGGTGGGGACGTCGTTACGACTCGAAGTACGGTATGCAAGGATTTTCGTGGTGACGTAACGGCACGGCGAAGCTGGCTCGATTACCCGGCGCAATTACCCGGCTCAATTCGCCGGAATCGTCACCACCGGCGCCTTGCTGCTGGTATCCGCCTCGGCGAGCGCCATCAGGTTCTGCACCACCGTGAACGCGTATTTCGAATCGAAGTCGTTGCGGTCCACCCAGTACACGGACGGCCCGTACGAAATCATCACGTACACATCGTCGGGCGGCGTCTTGCCGGAACGCACGATGATGGTCGGCCGCGTCTCGCCGCCGATCAAACCCACGGTCGGTTTGGTCGACCCGTCGCTGATCCGTTCGACGGGCACCTGCACCTGGGCGCCGAGATCCGTCAGGATGCCGAGCACCGAGCGCGTCACCATCGGAATCTTGTCGCCCTTCTGCGACGCCGACGACGGCCCGTAGACGATCTCGTACGTACGCGTCGTCGCCGACAGATGCAGCATCGTGCGCACGCGCGCGAGATCGGCGGCAGTTTGCGGCGACTCGCCGCTGGTGGCCGCGCCCATCACCAGATACACGCCCATCTGGCCGTTTTTGGCATCCGCCTGGCGCGACTCGACGTTCAGCTCGCCGGCGAGCTGCAAACGCCGCAACGCCTGCAGCAGTTCGAAAAAGCCCGGCGCGCCCGCGCTGTTCTCGCCACCGAGCGCATTGCCGTTCTGCAGGCCGCCCACCGATTGCGCGGTAATCCGCAACAGCAGATCGATCGGAATGCCGCCCTCGGCGAGCGGCAGTACCAGTGCCGGCGCGAGTGGGCGGATATAGGCGGACGCGAACGCCTCGCCGGTGGTCGGCGTGAACGTGAAGGTCGGATGGTTCGAATACGACACGCTGCCCGTCGCGAGCGCATAGCTCGGCTGGCTGCCGGAACCGGCGTTGGCGGTCGCGCCGCCGGTGGCGTCGAACGTGTACGCGGCGATGATGCTGCTGACGGTCAGGAACGCGGGCGCATCACCGTAACGCAGACCGACCACGGCGGCGAGAATCTCGCGTTTCTTGGCGTCGCCGAGGGCGCGCGCGTAATCGACCTGATCGGCTTTCAGACGCGACGGCCCGATATGCACGCAGGCGGAAGTCAGGCAGGCCGCGCACAACGCAGCGGCGACAGAGACGGTTCTGAGCATGGCAACGACACGGGCGGACGGCAATCCGCTGAAGAATGGACCCGCAGTGGCGTAGCAGGGTGCATTCCCGCGCCGCGTGCCGGTTTGGCTCGATATGCCGAATCCGCTGATGAATAGGGCGTTGGCGGCGATTGCGTCGAACCCCGCCAGGCAGATGCCGGCGTGCAGGATGTGCCGCGGCGTTGCAAGAATTGCAGAGAAAGGGGGCCGAGGGCGCGGCGTTGATCGATGCCGCGACTTAGACGGCAGCCTCGCCGAGCGTGCTGCCGCGCGTACTATCGAGTGTGCTGTCGAGCGTGTTGTCGAATGTGCAGCGATAAGCGCGCGATTGCATCTCGGCCAGCCGGCTCAGCGTTCGTGACAGATCGTGCGCGCCTTCGAGACCCGCGAGCGCGGCTTCGATCGGTTGATCGGACGCGATGAACAGCGCCCGCTTGCGATCGTAGAAGATGTCGACCAGCCACACGAGCCGTTGCAGCGTGTGCGCCTGCTTTAGCCACTCGGTGCGGACGTTGTCGAGAATCAACCCATGCCATTGCCCGGCAAGATCCAGATAGTCGAGGTGCGAGCGGCTGGCCACGCACAGGCTCTCGAAGTCGGCCCACAACAGCGCGGCGCCGGCCGCTCGTGCGAGCAGCGGCCGCCCGGCTGCGCTCACGGTCACGGGTTCGAGATCCACGTCGCCTTCATGACGCCGGAAGATCGCCCGCAACGCGTCGCCGCTCGATGGATCGAGCGGCGCGAAAAAGCGCTGCAGTTCCGCCGCCTCGCCGCCGAAACGGTAATCGCGCGCGCCATCGAAATGAATCACCGTGAAGCCGCGTTCGATCTGCTCGATGGTGGGCAGAAAACGTTCGTGAAACTCGGGGTCGGGGAGCAGCGCACCCGGTGCGTAGTTCGAAGTCAGCACGACGCGCGTGCCGAGGCCGAGCGCGGTGTCGAGAAAGCGGCCCATCAGAAATGCGTCCGCGATGTCGTGCACGTGAAACTCGTCGAAGCACAGCAGTTCGGTGCCGTCGAGCCACTGTCGCGACACCGAGCCGAGCCGGTCATCGCCACGCGGTTCGGCGACGAACCGCCGGTTCATCTCGCGCAGAAACTCGTGGAAATGCAGACGCCGTTTGCGGCAGCTCGCGAGTTCGAACACGGTGTCGACCACCAGGCTTTTGCCGCGGCCCGGAAGCCCGTGGCAGTACACGCCTCGATGCGTCGTCAACCCATTCGCGGAATGCGCACGCCGGCTCGGCGCACGCAGCAACGCGACAAGCGCCGCGATCGTCTTGCGCTGCGTGGCGTCCGGTTCGATACCGCGTTGCGCGAGCGTATCGATCACCTGGCTTGCGTCGAGCATGGCGGAGAACGTCGACGAGGCGGCTTAACCGCGCCGGCGACTCAGCACGCGTTGCAACTCGCGCGGATCGACCGGCTTGGTGAAGTGATGATCGAAGCCCGCTTCCACGGCGGTCTGCTTGTCCTGCTGCTGGCCCCAGCCGGTCACGGCGATCAGCAACATGCCCGCGTGCCGATGCTCGGCGCGAATCCGCCGCGCGACTTCGTAGCCGTTCAGACGCGGCAGGCCAATGTCGAGAATCACCGCGTGCGGCGCGAATTCGCCGATCAGCGCGAGTCCGGCGACACCGTCGCCGGCGGTGCGCACCTCGTGGCCTTCGAGTTCGAGCACCATCGCGAGACTGTCGGCGGCGTCGGCGTTATCGTCGACGATCACGACGCGCAAGCCGGCCGTCTGCGCCGCCTCGGTGGGCGCGCTGTCCGCCGGAGCCGCGAGCGAGGCCGACAGCGGCAGGCGGATCACGAACTCGCTGCCGCTGCCCGGCCCTTCGCTGAATGCCGCGACCGTGCCGCCGTGCAGTTCGGCGAGACCGCGCACCAGCGCAAGGCCGATGCCGAGGCCGCCTTGCGAGCGGTCGAGCGCGGGCGCGAGTTGCGAGAACATTTCGAACACACTGTTCAGATGCTCGCGCGGAATGCCGATGCCGGAATCGCGCACCACGATCACCGCTTCGTCGCCTTCGCGTTCGGCCGACAGCGCGATGCTGCCGCCCGGCGGCGTGTACTTGGCGGCGTTGTTCAGCAGGTTGAGGATCATCTGCGAAAGACGCGTGGGATCGGCGTCGAGATACAGCGGCTCGCGCGGAAGCGTCACGCTCAGATGATGCGCGGATGCCTGCACGGTGGGGCGCGCGGCTTCCATCGCCGATTGCATCGCGCGCGCGAGTTCGAGGCGCTGCTTGCGCAATTCGAGCTTGCCCTGCGTGATGCGCGACACCTCCAGCAGATCGTCGACCAGATGCGTCATGTGCTGCAACTGGCGGTCGAACACGTCGCGCGACCAGCTCAGTTGCGGATCGGCGAATTCCTTCAGGCGCAGAATCTCCAGCACGTTGCGCATCGGCGCGAGCGGATTGCGCAGCTCGTGCGCGAGCGTCGCGAGAAATTCGTCCTTGCGGCGATCGGCTTTCGAGAGTTCGAGATTCAGCCGCTGCAGTTGCAGTTCGGCGTGCCGGCGGCTGGTGATGTCGCGGCTCACGCAGACGGCGCCGTAAATATCGCCGCGTGCATTCGCCAGCGGTTTGACGACGGTGTCGCATGCGCCGCGCGAGCCGTCGCGCCGCACGAACGGCAGCTCGCCGCGCCATGTGCCGTCGGCGGCCAGCGCGGCGAACGCGGCGCGGCGAATCCGCAGCGCTTCGTCCGCGGGATGAAACATCGATACCGGTTTGCCGAGCACTTCGCGGCGGCGGTAGCCGAGCATGCGTTCGCCGCCCACGTTGAAGTCGGTGATGTTGCCGCGCAGATCGGTGATCACGATCGCGTCGCTGAGGTGCTCGAAGATCGCCGCCTGGCGCAGCAGCACGGTCTGCGCTTCCTTGCGCTCGGTGATGTCGATGCCGAGACCGTAGACGGTCATCGGTTCGCCCTGGCGGTTATAGGTCGCGCGGCCGCGGCCTTCCATCCAGCACCAGTCGCCGCTCGCATGCAGGAAGCGGAACTCGACGACATAGTCGTCGCCGACGGCGACCGCATGATCGACCGCCTCGTTGAGCGCGATCAGATCGCCGGGATGGATCAGTTCGAAGAAGCCGTTCGGCATCTTCGCGAAGCGTCCCTCGGCATAGCCCGCGAGCGCTTCGAGCTCGCGGCTCCACCAGAAGCGGCCGGAACGCGGCTCGTGCGACCACGCGCCCATGCGCGCGCCGCGCATCGCGAGGCTCAGCACGTCGCGGCTTTCCTGCAACTCCTGCTGCGCGCGCTGATGCGCGGCCACCGACGCCTCCGCGTTGCGCCGCGCGAGCAGCAGTTCCTGTTCGTACTTGTGACGGTCCTCGACGATCAGCACCGCGATCTCGAGATAGTCGGCCTCGCCGTGACGGCGGCGTGTCGCGTTGAGCAGCATCGGCACCATGTGGCCGTCGCTGTGCAGCATGTTCAGCTTGATCTCGGCCACCGATCCCTGCGCTTGCAGCAGCGGCGCCCAGTGCGTCTGGTAGAACACCTTGCCGCCGGCGCTCAGCAGATCCATCAGCGTTTTCGCGTCGGCCAGTTGCGCGGCTTCGTAACCGAGCCAGCCGCAGAAGGTGGCGTTGACACGCAGAATGCGGCCGGTGTGGTCGGTCAGCAGCAGGCCGCAAGCGGCATGTTCGAACAGGGCGTCGCCCGATAGCTGGGGGTGGTTGCGCTGCGTGATGCTCATCGTAAGGTCCTGGGGCCTGCCGGGCAGAAGCGGTCATTCCGTTGGCGGCCACGCGCGCCCGGTGTGTGCGGGATGTTACCGCAGTCTCGCCGCCCGGCGGGGCTCATTGGGCATCGATTGGGGATCGATTGGGGATCGATCGAGGATCGACCCGCATCAACCCGTCTTGATCCTCGGCTGCGGCGCGCTGGCGGGTTCCAGTCCGAAACGCTCGTATTGGGAGATCACCTGGGCGCCGAACAGCAGCAAGGTCGCCAGCCATTCGAGGCTGAACAGGATCACGATCGCCATGGTCAGCGAGCCGTACACCACGCTCACCTGCGAAAGCGTGGCGAAATACCAGACCAGCACATGACGGGTGATTTCCCACAGCACGGCCGCCGTCACGCCGCCGAGCAGCGCATGCTTGAGCGACGGTTTGCCGACCGGCATCACCAGATAGATCGACGTGAGCACGAAAATCTCGCCGGCGAGGCCGAGCAGATAGAGCACCACGCGCGAGAAGCCCTGCAGCGACACGTGCAGCCCGAATAGCTCGATGCCTTCCGCGCCGATCGCCTCCAGCCCGCTCGACACGAACGTGACGATCAGCAGGCCGATGCCCAGGCACAGAATGTAGCAATACGGCAGCAGCGCGGACAGCAGGAAGTGCCGCCGCCGCACGACCACCCGATGCACGAAGATCAGCGACATCGCGTTCTCGAGGACGGTGAAGGCGAGCGAGCTGAAGAAGATCATCGTCACGAGCAACACCCAGCCGATCACCGCGCGGTGCGCGAGAAAATTGGCCAGCTCGCGCACCAGCGCGCTCGACTGGCCTGGCACGAGCCATTGCAGCAGATGCCCGAGCGCGGTCAGCAGCACGTGTTGCGGCACCATCCGCGAGAGGGCGATCACGATCAGGATCAGCAGCGGCACAATGGAAAGCAGCGCGTAGTAGGCGACCGCGCCCGCGAGCAGCAGCCCCTGATTCGCGCGGAAAGCCTTCAGCGTTTGCAGCACGAAGGTACCGGGATGTCTGGCGACATATAACGCATGCTCGTCGATGATGGCTTGCATGAAAGGCCTCGTGGCGCGAAAGCGCGGGATGATCCATTGACGCAAGCAAGAATGCAGCCATGCGGGTGCGCGTGCGGTGGGAACATGCCTTGCTTGATCCTTGCTTGATGTTTGCTTGATATTTGCCGATCCGCGTGATTGCCGCGTGGCATCCGCTTGACGATCGCGTCGAACCGATCGCGTCGAACGACATGAAAGACGAATGACGACGAATAAAGATGAGTGACGAAACCGACCTCGTCGTGGCCCGGCCCGAAGGTCTTTACTGTCCGCCGGGCGATTTTTACATCGACCCGTGGCGGCCCGTCGAGCGCGCGGTGATCACGCACGCGCATTCCGACCACGCGCGTTTCGGTCACCAGTACTACCTCGCGTCGCGCGCAGGCGCCGACGTGCTGCTGTCGCGTCTGCCCGGCATCTCGTTGCAGACGCTCGCGTACGGCGAACGCATCGCGATCGGCGCCACGCACGTGTCCCTGCATCCCGCCGGCCACGTGCTGGGTTCCGCGCAAGTGCGGATCGAGCATGCGGGGCGCGTATGGGTGGCGTCCGGCGACTACAAGCTCGACCCCGATCCGACCTGCGATCCGTTCGAGCCGGTGCATTGCGACACTTTCATCACCGAATCCACCTTTGGCCTGCCGATCTACCGCTGGGACCCGCCGCAACGCGTATTCGACGGCGTCGATTCCTGGTGGCGCCATAACGCGGCCGCGGGTCGCGCGTCGGTGCTGTTCTGCTATTCGTTCGGCAAGGCGCAGCGCGTGCTGGCGAGCGTCGACGCCGCGATCGGTCCGATCTTCTGTCACGGCGCGGTCGAGCCGCTGAACCGCGCGTATCGCGAAGCCGGCGTGCGCCTGCCGCCGGTCGGGCTGGTGAGCGACATCGAACGCAAGGACAAGGCCGCGTTTCGCGAGGCGTTGATCGTCGCGCCGCCGTCCGCGCAGGGCAGTGCGTGGCTCAAGCGCTTCGGCGACTACAGCGACGCGTTCGCGTCGGGCTGGATGCGGCTGCGCGGCGCGCGGCGCCGGCGTGGCGTGGATCGCGGCTTCGTGCTGTCGGATCACGCGGACTGGCCCGGCCTGCAGACCGCGATCCAGGCGACCGGCGCGCGCCGCGTGATCGTCACGCACGGCTCGGTCGAACCGATGGTGCGATGGTTGCGCGAGCAAGGACTCGAAGCGGGCGCGTTTCAAACGCAATACGGCGACGACACCGTCGAAGCGGATACGGCGGTCGAGTCATGAAACGCTTCGCGGCGCTCTACACCGCGCTCGACGCGACCACCTCCACGCACGACAAACTCGATGCGCTGATCGCCTATTTTTCGGCGGCCGAGCCGGAAGACGCCGCGTGGGCGGCGTATTTCCTCGCGGGCGGCAAACCGCGCCAGGCGGTACCCACGCGTCTCTTGACCGAGATTGCCCGGGAGCGCGCCGGTTTGCCCGCGTGGCTGTTCGAGGAGTCGTATCACGCGGTCGGCGATCTCGCGGAGACCATCGCGCATATCCTGCCGCCGCCCGCGCGCGATTCCGAACTCGGCCTCACGCAATGGATCGAGCAGCGCGTGTTGACCCTGCGCGGCATCGCGCCCGACGAATTGCGCACGCGCTTGCTCAGCTATTGGGACGAACTCGACTGGAGCGGACGGTTTCTGCTGACCAAGCTGATCGGCGGCGGGTTTCGCGTGGGCGTCGCGCGGCAACTGGTGGTGCGGGCGCTGGCCGACGTGGCGGGCGTCGATCATAAGCGCATCGCGCAGCGCATGGTGGGCTGGACCGATTCGCGGCAAGCGCCGGGCGCGGCGCGCTATCTGCGGCTGATCGCGCCGCTGGCGCCGGACGACGGCACGGGCAATAACGTCAGCAACGACGCATCCAACGAAGCATCCAACGGCGCCGCCGCGCTCCACGACAGCGATCTCGGTCTGCCGTATCCGTTCTTTCTCGCGCATCCGTTGCAGGCCGATCCGGCGACGCTCGGCGCGCCGTCGCGCTGGCAGATCGAATGGAAGTGGGACGGCATTCGCGCGCAACTCGTCAAGCGCGCGGGACGGGTCTGGTTGTGGTCGCGCGGCGAGGATCTGATCACCGAGCGCTTTCCCGAAGTCGCGGCGCTCGGCGAAGCGTTGCCGGAGGGCAGCGTGATCGACGGCGAAATCCTCGCATGGGAGCCGGGCGCGAGCGCGCCGTTGCCGTTCGCGCGTTTGCAGCCACGCATCGCGCGTAAAACGCTGACTAAAAAGATCCTCGCCGATTCGCCCGCGACCTTGCTCGCTTACGATCTGCTCGAACTGCACGGCAACGATCTGCGCACGACGCCGCTCGCGCAGCGGCGCGCGCAACTGGAGGCGCTGGCCGTGACGATCGACGGCACACTGGCGCGCGATCTGCTGCGTGTCTCGCCGACGCTCGATGCGTCCGACTGGCAAACGCTCGCCACGCTGCGCGACGAAAGCCGCGCGCGCGGCGTGGAAGGTTTGATGCTGAAGGAGCGCGAGTCGTTCTACGGCGTGGGCCGCACCAAGGCATCCGGTACGTGGTGGAAATGGAAGATCGATCCGTACGCGGTGGATGCCGTACTCGTCTACGCACAACGCGGTCATGGCCGACGCGCGAGTCTGTACACCGATTTCACCTTCGCGGTCTGGGACGAAGCGAACGGCGTGCGCACGCTGGTGCCGTTCGCCAAGGCCTATTCCGGCCTTACCGACGAAGAAATGCGCCAGGTCGATGCCATCGTCCGCAAGACCACGATCGAAAAATTCGGCCCGGTGCGTAGCGTGACGCCGAGCCTGGTGTTCGAAATCGGCTTCGAGGGTATTCAGGCGAGCCCGCGTCATAAATCCGGCGTGGCGGTGCGGTTTCCACGCATGCTGCGCTGGCGCACCGACAAAACGATCGACGAAGCCGACACGCTCGCGATGCTCAAAGGATTTATCGACGATCGGGCCGCACCGCGCGCGGGATAACCCTCTGAGCGGAAACCCGTAAAAACGCCGTCGGGTATTTTGACGCGCGAACAGTTCCCTGCATGCTATGAACGTCACCGCGAACGTACCCGCGAACGTACCCGCGGAAATCGGCGCGGTATGCATTGCGCACGTCTTGGCCGTCGATACGCAGCCCGTCCGATAAAGCACGAGGATGGGCGGCCTGGCGGGAACGAATCGTGCAAGCGTGCGCCGGGGTTGCACGCTTGCAACGCGGACGTAGCGCACGAAAGAACAAGGAGAAGAGAGTGAGGCTCGACGACAGGATGGACGAGAACGACGACGTGGTGGTCTGGCGGCCGATTCCGCACGCGATGACCTCGCATCGCCGCGTGCTGGTGGTGGACGACTACCGCGAAGCCGCTGACGCGCTGCAGATGCTGCTCAACGCGGACGGCTTCGAATGCCGCGCGCTCGACGATCCGCTGGCCGTGTGCGACATGGCCAGCGAATGGCAGCCGTTCGCGGTGGTGCTGGACATCAAGATGCCGGGCCTTGACGGTCTCGAACTCGCGCGCCGCTTGCGCGCGCATCCCGATACGTCGCACATGCTGCTGGTCGCGTGTACCGCGTTCGCGTCGCGCGACGACCGGGCGCGCGCGAAGGCCGTGGGCTTCGATGCGCATTGCGCGAAGCCGTTGACGCCGGAGCGCTTGCTGCGGGTGCTGGAATCGGCGGCGGCCCTGCACTCGGGCGCGCCGCCGTAAGCGGTGGAAGGAACAATGGAGTGGCGGGAACGGGAATAGCGGTTTGAAAAAACGGTTTGAAAAAAATGCGGTACCCAGAAGTTTTCTTCATCCGGATCATGTCCACCCACACGCCGCGTCGCGCGCGCGTTCCGCTTCAGTCCGGCGCGTACTTGAATTCCGGCAGCGCCTCGAGCGATTTTTTGGTGGCCTCCGGCAACACGATGCGCCGGTTGGCGATCTGCAGATTGCTGAACGGCACGGCGACCAGATGTTTGCCCATCCCGAGGAAACCGCCGACCGACAGGATCGCGTACGCGGCGTGATCGTCGCCGGTCGAGACGATCAGGTCGTCGAACGTGCCGATCGTGTCCTTGTCCTTGTTGTAGACATCGGCGCCGCTCAGCTTCGACGCGCGATAGCCGCTGCCGAGCTGAACCACGTCGGTGCGCTTTTCGGTGATCGCCTGCGGTGCGCCCTGCGCGTACGCACTGCCGTAAGAGGCGAGCGTGCCGAGCAGAAGTGCGGTGCCCAGTAGCGGTTTGAATTGCATTCGCATGTGAATTTCTCCCTGATGTCGTTGATGGGGCGAGTTAATGGTCCGGTGACTGCGCCTCGGTAACGCCTCCTCGGTAAAGCTTCATTAACCGCTCGTTGAATAGTCGTCGAATGCCGGCCCGATTTTCTGTGCATTCCCTGTGCATTCCCTGTGCAAGTTGCAATAGTCGTGCCGCGATTTACGCCGTTCGCGGCGACGGCAACGTCGTGCACCGCGCGGCGCGGGTCTCGCGAGGTGGCGCGGCGTCTCGCCGAGTCAGGCCCAGGATTTGCTCCATCTACGCGCTGACTATTCGTTAAGTGTTCGTCAAGCCCCTCGTCAAGCCAACATAAAACGTGCGCCATTGCGCCGCCCGACGCCACGGGATCACAGGAAGGAACCACGATGTCTCAACCCACTTACTCCACGCGTATCGCGGAAGGCACGCCGTTTCCGCTCGGCGCCACATGGAACGGTAGCGGCGTCAATTTCGCGCTGTTCTCGGCGCACGCGACCAAGGTCGAACTCTGTCTGTTCGACGAAACGGGGACGACGGAAATCGAGCGGATCGAACTGCCGGAATACACCGACGAGGTGTGGCACGTGTTCGTGCCGGGTCTGCGGCCCGGCGCGATCTACGGCTATCGCGTGCATGGTCCGTACGAGCCGGAGAACGGCCACCGTTTCAATCCGAACAAGCTGCTGCTCGATCCGTACGCGAAAGCGCATGTGGGCGAGCTGAAATGGGCGCCGGAAATTTTCGGCTATACGCTCGGTTCGGACGAGGGCGATCTGTCGTTCGACGAACGCGACAGCGCGCCGTTCGTGCCGAAGTGCAAGGTGGTGGATGCGACGTTCTCGTGGAGTCATCCGGAGCGCAACGCGCTGCCGTGGGAACGCGTGATCTTTTATGAAACCCACGTGCGCGGTTTTACGAAACATCATCCCGACGTCCCCGAAAACCTGCGCGGCACTTTCGCGGGATTGGGGCAGCAGCCCGTGCTCGACTACATCCGCAATCTCGGCGTGACGTCGGTCGAGTTGCTGCCCATCCAGACCTTCGTCAACGACAGCTATCTGCTCGACAAGGGACTCACCAACTACTGGGGCTACAACACCATCGGTTTCTTCGCGGCCGACCCGCGCTTCTTCGCATCGTCGACGGATTCGGTCGCCGAGTTCAAGGAGATGGTGGACCGCATCCATAACAACAACCTCGAAGTCATTCTCGACGTGGTGTACAACCACACCGCCGAAGGCAACGAGCTCGGCCCGACCATTTCGTTCAAGGGCATCGACAACGCGTCGTACTACCGTCTGATGCCCGACGAGCGCCGCTATTACATCAACGATACGGGCACCGGCAATACGCTGAATCTCTCGCATCCGCGCGTGCTGCAGATGGTCACGGACAGTTTGCGCTACTGGGTCACGGAAATGAAGGTCGACGGTTTCCGTTTCGATCTCGCGACGATTCTGGGCCGCGAGGATCACGGCTTCGACGAAGGCGGCGGCTTTCTCGACAGTTGTCGTCAGGACCCGGTGCTCTCCAGCGTGCGCTTGATCGCCGAGCCGTGGGATTGCGGTCCCGGCGGCTACCAGGTGGGTGGTTTCCCGCCCGGCTGGGCGGAGTGGAACGACCGCTTCCGCGATACGGTGCGCGAATACTGGAAGGGCGACGAAGGCAAGGTCGCCGATCTCGCCACGCGGCTTACCGGCTCGGGCGACAAGTTCAACCATCGCGGCCGGCGTCCGTGGGCGAGCGTGAACTTCATCGCCGCGCACGACGGCTTCACGCTGAACGATCTGGTCTCGTACAACGACAAGCACAACGAGGCCAACGGCGAGGACAACAAGGACGGCCACTCGGACAACAAGTCGTGGAACATGGGCGCGGAAGGCCCGACCGACGACGACGGCATCCGTCAGCAGCGCGAGCGCCAGAAACGCAATCTGCTCGCCACGCTGCTGCTCTCGCAAGGCACGCCGATGATTCTCGCGGGCGACGAATTCGGCCGCACGCAACGCGGCAACAACAACGCGTATTGCCAGGACAACGAGATCAGCTGGGTCGACTGGAACGCTATCGACGACGACGGCCGCGCGCTCACCGAGTTCGTCAGGAACCTGACCACGCTGCGTCACCGGTTGCCGGTGCTGCGTCGTGGGCGTTTTCTGAGCGGCGAATACAACGAGGCGCTCGACGTCACCGACGCGCGCTGGCTGTCGCCCGACGGCGCCGATCTCACGCAGGAGCAATGGGACGATCCGTCGATGCGCTGCTTCGGCCTCGTGATCGACGGCCGCGCGCAGGAGAGCGGCATACGCCGGCCCGCCTCGGACGCGACCTTGCTGCTGGTGCTCAACGCGCATCACGACGTGGTGAATTTCACGCTGCCGGAGATTCCCGAGGGCGAGCAATGGACGTGTCTGCTCGACACCAACATGCCGGTGCGCGCGGAATTGCCGCAATTCAGCTCTGGCGACGCGTACCAGGTGACGGGCCGCTCGCTGCTGCTGTTCGCGCTCGACGCGCCGACGCGCGCGACGCAGCGCGTGTTCGACCGGCTGGAAGAACAGCTCACCACGGATGAAAGCGAAACGCCGGACGCGGCGCCGGCCGCCTGAGCGCAGCGTGTGGAGGCGGGTATAGCGTTTGCTTGCAGCGAGCTAAGCGGTAAGCGGTAAGCGGTAAGCGCGCCTGTCGTGGTCCGGCACAAGTCTCGACGACTACGGCAGCGCGCGCCGCAGCCTTGCGGCGTACCGTCGCGAGACGGTGTTTTCATCAGGTCAAACCGAGGTGAGCAAATGGAACAGGAACCGACCTCTCTGGAGGAACAGATTCGCACGCGCGCTTACTACTTGTGGGAACGGGCCACCGATCCCAAGGGCACGCCGGACGAGTATTGGGAACAGGCGCGCGCCGAAGTCGAGGGCGAGGCGGATGCGCCGCCGGTGGAGAGCGGTCCGGTGGATCCGGCCGCCATTCCTGATACGCCAGAGGCCGCCGGCACGTCAGCGAAGGAGGCGGCGAAGTAATCCGCTGACGCATGAAGGATCTCCCCGACCCGCGCGGCGCGCGGCCCGCCGTCCGCGTTGCCGCGCCGCCCGCGGCGTTTGGTATCGACACCCTGATCTCGCTCGCGGTGGGGATCACGGTGGTCGCCTGTCTGTACTTCGCGAGTGCGGTGCTGATCCCGATCACGCTCGCGATCCTGCTGAGCTTTCTGGTCGCGCCGCTGGTGGATGCGCTCGCGCGCTTGCGCCTCGGCCACGTCGCGTCCGTGTTCGCCGCCGTGCTGGTGTCGGTGTCCGTGATTGCGCTGCTCGGCACGCTGATCGCGACGCAACTGACCGATCTCGCGAGCGGCATGCCGCGCTATCAGGCGACGATCCAGCACAAGATGGATACCGTGCACAGCCTGACCATCGGCAAGCTGGACCGCTTCGCCGGCGCGGCCGGTCAGGCCTTGCAGCGCGTGACCAGCGAGCCGCCGCCGGAACCCCCGCATAGCACCGGCACGACAGGCGGCACGCATGCGCCGGCCGCCGTGCCGGTCGAAGTACGCGAGCCGCTGCCGACACCGTTCGAACTCACGCGTCGCGTGCTGTCGCCGGCGATCAGTCCGCTCGAAACCGCCTTCATCGTGTTCGTCGTGATGATCGTGATCCTGTTGCAGCGAGACGATCTGCGCGATCGCGCGATCCGCCTGTTCGGCTCGCGCGACCTGCATCGCACGACCACGGTGATGGACGAAACGGCGGGCCGGCTGAGCCGCTATTTCGTGTCGCAACTGGGCGTGAATGCGGGCGTCGGCGTGGTGATCGGTGCGGGCCTGTTCCTGATCGGCGTGCCGAGTCCGATTCTGTGGGGCATTCTCGCGGCGCTGTTGCGGCTCGTGCCGTACGTCGGCATCTGGATTTCCGCGACACTGGCCACCGCGCTCGCCGCTGCCGTGAGTCCGGGCTGGGCGATGGCGATCTGGTCGCTCGCGTTGTTCGGGGTGGTCGAGGTGCTGGTCGGGCAGGTGATCGAGCCGCTGCTGTATGGTCACAGCACGGGGCTCTCGCCGTTCTCCGTGGTCGTCGCGGCGATTTTCTGGAGCTGGATCTGGGGGCCGATCGGACTGATCCTCTCCACGCCGCTCACGTTATGTCTGCTGGTGCTGGGCCGTCATATCCGGCGCCTCGAATTTCTCGACGTGCTGCTCGGCGATCAACCCGCGCTCACGCCCATCGAAAACTTCTACCAACGCGCGCTCGCCGGCGATCCCGATGAAGCGATCGAGCAGGCCGAGAGCCTGTTGCGCGAATGCTCGCTGTGCACGTACTACGACGACGTGGCGATCAAGGGTCTGCGGCTCGCCGCGCACGACGTGACGCGCGGCGGCGTGACGGCCGCGCAACTTGCACGGATCGAGGCGACGGTCAACGATCTGGTGGACGGGCTCGACAGTTACGCGGACGAGGAACCGCCCGCGCCGGTGGTCGAGCCAACGTGGAGTTCGATCGCACCGACCGAGCCGCCGAGCGACGCGCGCGACGCGACACGCGATGCGTCGGAGAGCGAACGACGGGACGACCCAACGACGACGGCGGCTGCGAGTCTCCCGCAAACCGCTGGCGTTGGCGTTGGTGTTGGCGTTGGAGTTGACGTTGACACCGGCGCAATGCAGGCGGTCGAGCCCGGCAAGGCCAACCGCGTGCTGTGCATCCCCGGACGCGGACCGCTCGATCCGTTCGCCATGACGATCCTGCAGCAATTGCTCGGCAAGCACGGCTTCGCGTCCCGCGCGTTGCCGCACGAGGCCACGTCGCGCACGGCGATCGACTCGCTCGATGCGGACGACGTCGGCATCGTCTGCATCATGGCCTTGCAGGTCGAAGGCGTGCCCTCGCATCTGCGCAATCTGGTCAGGCGGCTTCGCGTGCGTTTGCCGAACGTCGTCATCGTGGTCGGACTGTGGACCGCGGAGGACGCGCAGAAATGGCGCGCCGATCCGCAAAGCGCCGTTGGCGCGGTGTGCTACGCAGCGTCGTTGCGGGACGTGCTCGCCGCCTGCCATCAGGTCGATGCGACGACGAAGGGGGAAGCGTCGTTGGCACTGATCGACGCGTGATGCTTCCGCGTGACGCCTCGTTTGGCCGCTTATTTTCGCGCTTATTTTCCCGCTTATTTTTTACGCTATTAGCGCACGGCCGTACAACTTTTCATCCGCGATCGGATCGCGCGCTCAACCGCCGTCGCGCGATACCGGCGCAGCGCCGGCATCCGTTGCATCCTGCCAGCCACCACCCAACGCCTTGTACAGCGCGACCAGATCCGTGCTCACCTGCATCGTTCCCTGCGCATACTGCTGACGCGCCTGCGCCAGTTGCCGCTCGGCATCCAGCACGTTGATGAAGCTCGTGATGCCCTTGCGGTAACTGTCGCGCGCGAGCTCGTACGAGGTCTGCTGCGCGGCGACGCTGTCGCCCAACGCATCGCGCCGGGCCTGATCGGTGCGATACACGGCCAGCGCGTTATCGACGTCGCGCAGCGCGGTCAACACCGTCTTGCGGTAATCGAGCGCGGCCTCGGCCTGCTGCGCCTTCGACATGCGCAGGTTCGACACCAGCGCGCCGCCCTGGAAGATCGGCAGCGATACGCTCGGTCCGAACGAATAGAACAGATGCGACCAGCGCGACAGGTCGCTCGCATTTTGCGCGCGCGTGCCGATCTGGCCGGTCAGCGACACATCCGGATAGAACTGCGCGACTGCCACGCCAACGCTGGCCGTCGCCGCATGCAGGCTGGCCTCGGCGCGGCGAATGTCTGGACGGCGACGCGCGAGCGTCGACGGCAAACCCACCGGCACGGTGGGCGGCACCGGCGGCACGGCGGCGGGCGTAGCGAGTTCGGTTTCGAGCGCCCCGGGCGCTTCGCCGACCAGATACGCGAGACCGTTCAGTGCCTGGGCAATCTGCTGATCGTACTGCGGCAACTGGGCCTGAGTTTGCGCGAGCTGCGCAACGGCACTTTTCACGTCGATGTCGCTCGCGAGCCCGACCTTCGCCTGACTCTGCGTCAGCGTGACGATCTCGCGCTGCTGATCGACGAGGCTCGCGGTGATCGCGCGCAGGCTCTGCGCGCCGCGCAACTGCATGTAGGTTTGCGCGACTTCGGCTTCGAGCGAGAGCAGCGCGTCGTTGCGGCTTTCCTCCGCGACTTCGGTTTGCGCCTGCGCGGATTCGACGGAGCGGCGCACGCGGCCGAACAGATCGAGTTCCCACGACGCGTCGAAACCCGCCTGCCAGAGGTTGACCGGCGAAGTCAGCTGATTCAGAAGATTGTTCGCGCCGGCACCTGGCGCGATCGCGTTGACCGGCGAGTTCGGCGCGCCGAGTTGGTTGACCTTGTCGTAGACGCCGTCGGATTCGAGGAAGCCTTTCACGCCGAGCTGTTCACGCGTATAGCTGCCGGTGGCGCGCACGTTGGGCAAACCTTGCGCGGCCGCGCTTTGCACTTGCGTGCGGGCCTCGACGATGCGCAGCACCGCTTCCTGCAGATCGAGATTGCCGCGCGCCGCGCGCTCGATCAGGCTGTCGAGCAGCGGGTCGTTGAAATTGCGCCACCAGCGCGGATCGGGGTCGGTGTCGAGCGTGGGGACGGAGGTGGCGGGCGACGGATTGGCGTGACCGGTGGCGTTGGCCGTGTTCGTGCCGGAGGCCGGGACCGCAGCCGGAACCGCAGCCGAGGCCGCAGCGGCCGAAGCCGCGCGCTGCGTATCCTGCCACTGCGCGGGGACGTCGGCTTTCGGCGGATGAAAATCCGGGCCGACGCTGCATGCGGCGAGCAGCATCGTCAGAGAGAGCGCGGAAAGCCGCGGATAAACGCCGGACTCGATTCTCGTGCGTCGCATGGTCAGTGTCCTCCCGCGCCGCCGGCCGGCTTGGCCGGTGAAAAGAAGAACGTCATCGGAATGCATAGCGCGCAGAACACCGCGAGTATCGCGAACACGTCCACGTAGGCGAGGATCGTCGATTGCGAAATGAAGGTGGTGTACAGGCGGCCGGTGGCGGTCTGCATCGCCTGCGCGAACGGCACGCCGGTCATGTCGGCGATGGTCTGCGCGGTGCGCTGCAAGGTGTCGTTATAGTTTTGCGAAAGCGTGGACATGTGGTCGGAAAGATGGGCCATGCGAGCCTGGGTGCGCTCGCGGATCAGCGCGGTCGAGAGCGAGATGCCGATCGACCCCGCCACGTTGCGGAACATCGTGAAGAGCGCGGACGCGTCGTCGTTCAAACGCGGCGGCACGGTCAGATACGCGAGGGTGGTGATCGGCACGAACAGGAAACCGATCGCGAGCGACTGCGCGCTGCGCATCTTGACGAGCGTCGCGTAGTCGATATCCGGCACCAGCAGATGCGAGTAGGCCAGCGCGCAGGTGAGTAGCGCGAAACCCGCCGCGACCAGAAAACGCGTCTGTATGTACGGCATCAGTTTGCTGATGATCGGAATCTCCAGCGTGATCAGCACCGCGCCGGGCGACAGCACGAGACCCGCGAGCATCGCCGTGTAGCCGAGCTGCTGCTGCGCGAGTTGCGGCACCAGCACCGCGCTGCCGTACAGCACGGTCGCGAACGCGCCGATCGTCATGCAGCCGAGCGCGAAATTGCGGTCCTTCAGGCAGCGCAGATCGACTACCGGTTTCTTCGTGTACAGCAGCCAGAAGACCGCGCCGACTATGCCCGCCACCGCCAGCACCGCGAACGTGACGATAAAGTTCGACGAGAACCAGTCGTCGTCCTCGCCGCGGTCGAGCATCACCTGCAGGCAGCCCAGGCCGATCGCGATCAGCGAGATGCCGATGTAGTCGATCGATACCTTGCTGTCGCCTTTCTTTTTCCATGGTGGATCTTCGACGAGTTGCATCACCGCGAGCGTGGTCAGCACGCCCACCGGCACGTTGAGCAGAAACACCCAGCGCCACGAGAAGTTGTCGGTGATCCAGCCGCCGAGCGTCGGACCGAGCACCGGCGCGACGACGATCGCCACCGCCGAAATGGAAAACGCGCGGCCGCGTTGTTCGGGCGGGAAGGTGTCGAGAATGATCGACTGCTGGTTCGGTTGCAGACCGCCGCCGAAAAAGCCCTGCAATATGCGGAAGATGATCAGTTGCCACAGATCGGTCGCGATTCCGCACAGGAACGAGCAGATCGTGAACGCGACGATGCAGACCAGGAAGTAGCGCTTGCGGCCCATCGCCCGCGCAAGGAAGCCGGAGATCGGCAGCACGATGCCGTTCGCGACGAGGTAGGAGGTGAGGGTCCACGTGGCTTCGTCGTAACTGGCCGACATGGTGCCCGCGATGTGCGGCAACGCGACGTTGACGATGGTCGTGTCGAGCACTTCCATGAACGCCGCCAGCGTGACGACGATGGCGATCAGCCAGGGGTTGGCGGCGGGTTTCCAGTTGGACTGACTGGCGGCGGCATCGGCTGAACTCATGTCGGCCCTCCTTTGCCGGAAGGGCGGACGGGCCGTATTGCCTGAACTGCGCGGACCTTGCGGACGTTACGGACACGACGGACAGCGGTGCGGGCCGGTGCGGAACATACCCCGCCCGCAAGATGCGCTGACGACGATGCCGCCTCCGCTATTGCGTATTCTGTCCGTTGGCCGCGCCGCCGGTCGTCTTTTTCTCGGCGTTCTGGATGTCCTGCGGATAGTGCGGATCGTCGGCGCTCGGCTGATAGCCGTTCTTTTCCAGTTGCTTCAACTCGGCTTTCTTCGCCGCGCGTGTCGTCGTGCTCTGGGTGGTCGTGCTGGTCGCGCCATTGTTGTCCGAGGGCGCGGCCGGCTGTTGCGCGTGAACCAACTGCGCGCTCGCCACGGTCAACGCGGACGCCGTCAGCAGACGGGCGAGCAAGGGCAGTGCGGAATGACGGTTGGATGGGTTCATGACGGTCTCCCTGAATGTGGCCTTCATGACTGTTTCCGCCGCATGCCGTGTGCCTGATGTGACGCGCGCCGATCGGCACCCACGCGGCCGGTGTCGACAGTTGCGCCTGCAACGTCTCGCGCCCGCTTGAAAGAACGGAGCGCGTCATTTCAGGTACACCTTCGGCGTCACCGACAAGCCCAGCCCGAGCGGCTGATCCTTCGGCAAACCGTCGTCGATCACGATCTTCACCGGCACACGTTGCACGATCTTCACGAAATTGCCGGTCGCGTTCTCCGCGGGGAATGCCGAGAAGCGCGAGCCGCTGCCGAGCTGCACGCTGTCGATGTGCCCGTGCAGATCGAGCTTCGGATACGCATCGACCTCGACCTTCACCTTGTCGCCGACGCGCATGCGTTCGAGTTGCGATTCCTTGAAGTTCGCCGTCACCCAGACCTGCGGCGTGACGATCGAGAACAGCGACACACCCGCTTGCAGGAAGCTGCCGAGCTGCACGTTGCGCCGCGTGATCCAGCCATCGGACGGCGCACGCACTTCGCAGTAGGAGAGATTGAGCTGCGCCTGTTCGAGTTGCGCCTCGGCCTGCTGAACCTGCTGACGGCGCTCCTCGACCGTCGCTTCGGTCTGACGGATCTGTTGCGGCACGAGGCTCGCGGTCTGCTGCTGGGCGCGTGCCTGTTCGACGCTGGCGTTCGCGGATTGCTGCTGTGCGTCGGCGGTGTCGATGTTCTGTTGCGAGGTCGCGCGCTGATCGACGGCATGCTGGCGCACGTAGGCCGCCTGCGCCTGCCGGAGGTTCGCTTCCGCCGACGAGGTCTGCGCCTTGGCCTGCCGGTACTGCGCCGGGTACTGAACCCGCGCGATGTCGAGTTGCACCTGGGCGGCGTTCAACTGGGCCTTGGCCAGACCGACCTGGGCCTGGGCCTGATCGACCTGCGCCTGGTAATCGCGCTTGTCGATCACGATCAGCAGGTCGCCCTTGTGGACATAGACGTTGTCGTTGACGGCGAGCTGCACCACGTAGCCGGAGACTTTCGGCGCCATCGTGATGGCGTTGCCGTCGGTGTAGGCGTCGTCGGTCGTGACTTCATTGCGGGTGGCGAACCACCAGATGAATGCGACGATCGCAAGCAGGATCACCACGACGGCAAGAATGATCAGCGGTTTCTTGCCGGGCTTCTTGCGCTTCTTGTCGTCGCCGTTGCCGTTGCCGTCGTCATCGCCTTTCTTGCCGTTGCCCTGGTCGCTTTCCTTTTTGCCGGAATCGGCGTCTTTACCGTCGTCCGGGTTCTTCGTGTTCCTGCGTCGTTCCTGATCCTGCGTGTCTTCAGCGGAGCCGTTGTTTTCGTCTGACATGGCGATTCGTTCCCATCGGTCGAGGGGTAGCAGATGCGTGGCAGAGAAAACCGCCCGTCGGCGCGAGCGCCGAGGGCGGTGTACAGAGGTGAAACCTGTCTAGTGCTTTGCCGGTTTGGCGGCGCCTTGCGTCCCGCCGTGTTTCGATGCGTCGTCCTTCTTGTCGGTCACGATCTTCGTGGCGCCGCCGGTGGAGGGCGGGTCGCTCGCGGGGAAGCTGTCTTCGACGGCGTTGTCGATCTGTGCTTCGCTCTTTTCACGGCCGCTGTGCGTTTTCTTATCCGCATGCTTGTCCGCGTGCTTATCCGTGTTCGAATGCTTGTCCTTGTGTTCGCTCATCACGCCTTCTCCTTCTGTCCGGTTGTGGGTTCGACGATCTTCAGCGCCTCCGCTTTCGATAGTCCTCCGTCGCGCCGCATCGCGTCGATCAACCGCGCGGTGCCGGCTTCGCGCTCGCAGGCGAGCACGGCGACGACGCGATCGCCTTGCACATACAGCGCGACGAACGACTGCTGGTCGAGATCGCCTTCCACGACGATGTCGTCCCACTCGCTCGCATGGCCGAGGTATTCGAAGTTCTTGCCGAAGTGATAGGTCCAGAAAAACGGCACGCCCGCGTAGCGATGCCGCGCGCCGCACATGTTTTCCGCGGCAATCCGTGCATGCTGCTGCGCGACGCGCCAGTGTTCGATCCTCACCGGCTCGCGATCCTCGTGCAGTGGAAACACCGCGATATCGCCCGCCGCATAGAGACCGGGCGCGGCCTGCATGCCGGCGTTGACGAGCACGCCGCCGTCCTTCTGCAACGGCAATCCTTCGACGAATCCGGTAGCCGGTGCAACGCCCGTGCCTAACAGCACGAGATCGGCGTCGACGTGTTCGCCGCCTTCGAGCATCACCGCGTGCACGTTGCCTTCCTCGCCCTCCAGCGACGCGACCTTCGCACCGAGTCGCAGCGTGACGCCGTTGCGTTCGTGCAGATCGCGGAACATCGCGCCCGCGCGTTCACCGAACTGTTTGGCGAACGGCACCTTGTCCGGCGAAATCACGGTGACCTGCACGCCGCGTTTGCGCAACGCCGACGCCGTTTCCAGTCCGATGAAACTGCTGCCGAGAATCGCGACGCGCAGTTGCGCGGGATCGTCGCCGAGCGAGTCGACCAGTTCGACGGCATCGTCGAGCGAGCGCAGCACATGCACGCCACCCAGCTCGCAGCCGGGCAGATCGGGGATCTTCGGCGTGCTGCCGGTGGCGAGCAAGGCGGTGTCGTACGTCAATACGTCGCCGCCCTCGAAGTGAAGCGTGCGCGCGGGCACGTCAAGCCGCGCGACCTTCGCGACCCTGCGTTCGATGTCGTGCGCATCGAGCCAGTCTGGGTCGAGTAGCGGCGGCACGTCGGCAGGCGTCATCTCGCCCGAGGGCACGAATTTGCTGAGGGCCGTGCGGTCGTACGGCGCATGCGGTTCCGCGCCGATCAAGGTGACGCGTCCGCCGAAACCGTTTTCACGCAAGGCGGCGCACGCAGCGGCGCCGGCCGCGCCCGCGCCGATCACGACGAAGTGCGGCTCGCGCGCGGATGCATTGCGCATAGGGCGAGGGATTTTTTGCGGCGTGACCATCACGTCGTCGCCGGATATCGACACCGGATAGCGGTCGAGCGGCATCAGCGCGGGCGGTTCGAGGACGTTGCCGGTCGCGACATCGAAGGTGGCCTTGTGCCATGGACAGATCAGACGTCCGTGACAGAGCGCGCCTTCTTCCAGCGGCGCACCCGCATGCGGACAGTCGGCGGCGTAGGCATGCACGGTGTCGCCGTCGCGTAGCAGCAGAATCTTTTCACCCTCCACCTCCACGCGTCGAGCACGATCCGCCCGCAGTTGCGAGAGTTGAGCGACGTGTCGGGCAGTAGAGGACATAGCCGGTTCCTTGCGGACGATGGGGCGGGAATGAAGATAGGGCTAGCGCATTCGATTTCTGCGCCAGCAATCCATGTGCCCGCGACGATGCGCGCGCAAGCATCGGTGCTCAGCCGCTGAAGCAGGCTTTGGAGAACGCCAGAAGTGAGGTAAATTGAGGAAGCAAGGAAATAGCGCACGAACAACGCGCCGTGCATGGACTCGCGAGTGGATTCATGAGCAGGCTCACAACCGGCCCCTTGCCTTCTAAAGACCTTTCAATGGAGATCGTGACCGTGCAGCGTGCGGAACGTGTCGCAGTCGATTTCCCCATGCCGTCGCGCAATTTCGCGGCGACGCGGCGCTTGCTGCTGGTCGTGCTCGCCGTGTCGATCCTCTTTCCGCTCGCCTGTCTCGCGGGTTATGGCTATTTCGATTACCAGCGCCGTATCGCCGATTCGAACGACATGATCGACCGGCTCGCGCGCGTGGCCGAGGAACAGGCGGTCAAGGTACTGGACCTCAACCAGCAGATGGCCTCGCGCATCGTCGAATTGCTCGGCAACGCGGACGACGCGCAGATCCGCACGCGCGAGTCGGAATTGCATGACCGTCTGCGCGAAATCGGCGGGGACTTTCCGCAGGTGTCGTCGATCTACCTGGTCGGCGTCAATGGCGATCTGCTGGTATCGAGCCTCGCGTATCCGGCGCCGGCCATGTCGAACGCGCAACGCGACGACTTCACCGCGGCCAAGGCCATGCGTCCGCAACCGTATTTCTCGTTGCCGATGTTCGGGCCGGTATCGCGGACCAATGTCTTTACGACATCGATCGGCCGGTCCGGCGTGGACGGTCAGTTCCTCGGCGAGGTGTCGGTGGCGCTGCGCCGCGATTATTTTTCCCGCTTCTATCAGGAACTGACGAACGGCGACGCGTCGCTGGCGCTCGGCTTGTATCGTCAGGACGGCAATCTGCTGGTGCGCTATCCCGCCTGGCCGCCGGGTTCGAAACCGACCGCGCAGAGCGCGTTCACCGAAGCGCTGCGCGACAAACAATTGTTCGGTCACGTGCGTCTGCATTCGACGGTGGACGGCGTGGAACGCCTGCTCGCGTTTCGCCGCGTCGGCGACTATCCGCTCTACGTGATGAGTGCATACGCAACCGATTCGATCGGCGCGGCATGGCGGCAGCACTTTCTGATGATCGCGACGCTGACCGCGGTGCCGTGCATCGCGATCTGGCTGCTGGTGTTCTATTCGCTGCGCCAGCTCGAAGGCGAGCGCCGCGCGTGGGAGCGCTGGCAGGGCGAGGTCGCGATGCGTCTGTCGGCCGAAGCGGCGAGCCGCCAGTTGCAGCGCATGGGCGCGCTCGGCAATCTGGTCGCCAACGTCGCGCACGACTTCAACAATCTGCTGATGGTGGTCTCCGCCAATACCGAACTCGCGCGGCTCAAACGCTACAACAACCTCGAGAAGGAAGTGCAGGCCGTCGAACGCGCGACCGCGACCGCGGAATCGCTGACGCGGCGTCTGTTGAGCGTCGCGCGCAAACAGCCGCTCAAGCAGGAAGCGGTCGATCTGGCCAACTGGTTGCCCGCGGCCGCGCCGCTGATCGACGCGGCGCTCGGCGACACCGTCGAACTCGCGCTGAACATGGTCGATAACGTCTGGCAGGTGCTGGCCGATCCGACCGACCTCGAATTCGCGATCATGAATCTCGCGGTCAATGCGCGCGATGCGATGCCGCGCGGCGGACACTTCGTGATTCGTTGCCAGAACAGCCGGCTGGTGGGCAGCGACACCTTGCTGCCGGATGGCGAGTACGTGCTGATCGCCTGTTCCGACGACGGCGAAGGCATGCCCGAGGCGGTCGCGCGGCGCGCCTTCGAACCGCTCTTCACCACCAAGCTGCGCGGTTCCGGCACCGGACTCGGCCTCGCGCAGGTACTGTCGATGTGCGAGCAGGCCGGCGGCACCGCGAAGATCGAGAGCGTGCCGGGCAGCGGCACGACGGTGCGGATGTATCTGCCGCGTCATCGCGAGCGGCAGGCGGCGTCCGCCGTGAACGCGGAGGCACTGCGCGAACTCGCGCCAGCCACCGCGGGCGTCGTGCTGCTGGTCGAGGATAACGAGGACGTGGCGGCCGGCGTCGCGGCGGTGCTCGAAACCTTCGGCTGCGAAGTGCGGCACGAGCCGACCGCCGACCAGGCGCTCGACGTCCTCAGCGGCGGCGCACGCTTCGAACTCGTGCTGTCGGATATCCAGATGCCCGGCAAGCTCAACGGCATCGACCTCGCGGAGAAAGTGCGCAGCGCGTGGCCCTCGCAGAAGATCGCGTTGATGACCGGCTACGCGGACGAACTCGAACGCGCGCGGCGGCTGGGCGTCGCGATTCTCGCGAAGCCGTTCAATATCGACGAGCTGCATGCGCTGGTGGCTTGCGAACCGTAAGGCTGGTTTCGCGGAAGTCACGTGTTTTATACCTCTCCTGTGTTCGAAGCGTTTCATGACTCGCGGCACAACGCTTGCTGCGAGGGAGTCGAGGTCGGCGGCAACGGCGCGACCCGCTTCTTATTCCTTTTCATCGCACAGGAGAACAGTCATGAAGATCAGAACCCTTTTGGCCACGTCGGCACTGCTCGCGGCTTCGTCGCTGGCCATGGCGCAAGGTAGCGGCGGCGGCGGTGGCGGCGGTGCGGCCGGTAACGACCCGAACGGCGGCACCAATGCCGGTTCGACGCGCGAAGGCGGCGACATGCAGGCCTCCGGCGCGACGGCGCACAAGTCGATGAAGAAGCATCACACGAAGAAGGCGAAGAAGCCGATGACCGATACCACCAACACGCCGGGCGCCGATGCGAGCAGCGACACGAAAGGTCAGTGAGTGATTGGACGAGCAGAACGAGTCGGCCCGGCGTGATGAGCGCCGGGCCGACTTTTATGGTGCGTCCGATGGAGCGGAGTCAGTACCCATGGGTCAGGATTGGTCTGATTATTCCCGGCCAGTTTCCACCCGCGATGGGCACCCGCGATAGGCACCCGCGATGGGTATAGCGCTTGCTGAAACCGACCGCATACACGGTTATCGAGCGCCGCTCCTGACGAGCCTCCGATGGGTCCGTGTCGTCATCCATCAGGAGTTGCAACATGACACTCGGCGACACGCTCAAGGGCATGGTCGGACTCGACCCGACGGGACATGCCGACCCCGACATGAAGGCCGTGCTCGACGCGCTGAAAAGTCTCAATCCCAAGCCGATCGAAAAATGCACGGTCGCCGAAGCGAGAAATCAGCCGACGCCCACCGACGCCGTCAAACAGTTGATGACGCAACCGGCGTTCAGCGCGCGGCCGTCGCTCGAATTCGAGGCGGTGCGCAGCGAGGACAGGATGATCGCCGGCGCGGCAGGGGCGATCCCGGCGCGCGTGTACACCCCGCAAGGCGACGGACCGTTTCCGGTGATCCTGTATTTCCACGGTGGCGGCTGGGTGCTCGCCGATCTCGACACATACGATGCGACGCCGCGTGCGATGGCCGCGCAGAGTCACGCGATCGTGGTGTCGGCGCACTACCGGCAGGCGCCCGAGCATCGTCTGCCGGCCGCGCACGACGATGCGTTCAGCGCGTGGCACTGGGTCGTCGCGAATGCGGCGAGCCTCGGCGGCGACCCGGGCAAGCTGGCGGTGATGGGCGAGAGCGCCGGTGCGAACCTCGCGATCAACGTGTCGATCCGAGCACGCGATACCGGCATGCATCGGCCCGTGCATCAGGCGCTGATCTACCCGGTGGCCAGCAATAACATCGTGTCGATTTCCTATGAAGAGAATCGCAACGCCCGGCCGCTGAACAAACCGATGATGCTGTGGTTCATGCAGAACGTGATCAACGACGAGAGCGACTTGACGAGTCCGTTGCTCGACGTGGTGAGCGCGAATCTGACGCGCCTGCCGCCCACCGTGGTCATCACCGCGGGCATCGATCCGCTCAGGTCGGACGGCGAGAAGCTGGTGCAGAAACTGCACGGCGCGGGCGTGCGGGTCGAGCATCGCAATTATCGCGGCGCGACGCATGAGTTCTTCGGGATGGCGGCCGTGGTGGAAGCGGCACGGGATGCGCAGACCTTCGTTTCCCTCGCGCAGCGGCAGGCGTTTGGGGCGGTGCCGTTATAGCCAGGTGACGCGGCGGGATGGAAACGAAGGCGCGCTGTTTCGCGTGGACCGATGTCGATGCGCTGGTCTCTTACGCAAAACAGCGCGCCTTTTTTTCAGCGAGCCTTGGCGGCGTGATGAGTCGCGGGTTGATTGCTGAACGGTCCGGGCGATCCGTGTCGTTCAGCCGCGGCATTTAGCCCTTTTCCTGCGCCGCCGCATACTTGCCGACGGCCGCCGCACCGTTCAACCGTGCGCGTTTGAGCAAGGCCTGCTGCGCTTCCTTCACGTTGCCTGCCTGTCCCTTCCACGCCTGCAACGGCGGTTCCTGCAACGCGCGTCCATACGAAAAACTCAGATTCCACGGCAGCGCGCCGAGCCGGTTCATCGCATCGAGGTTCGCGGTCGCTTCCTCGGGCGTCTGGCCGCCGGACAGAAACACGATGCCGGGCACCGCCGATGGCACCGTGCGTTTCAGCACGCGCACCGTGTGCGCGGCAATGTCCGCGACCGGCGACTGCTGCGCATGCTCCGACCCGGCCAGCACCATGCTCGGCTTGAGCAGGATATGTTCGAGCACCACGCGATGCCGATGCAGCGCATGAAACACTTCGTGCAGGACTGCCTCGGTCACTTCCGCGCTACGCTGGATCGTGCGGTCGCCGTCCATCAGCACCTCGGGTTCGACGATCGGCACGATGCCCGCTTCCTGCGAAATCGCCGCGTAGCGCGCCAGCGAATCCGCGTTCGCTTCGATCGCGAGCCGGCTCGGCAAGCTTGCCGTGATGTTGTACACCGCACGCCATTTGGCGAAACGCGCGCCTTGCCGTTTGTAATCGACGAAGCGTTTGGCGAGACCGTCGAGGCCTTCGGTGATTTCGTCGCCCGGCGCGAGCGCGAGCGGAATCTTGCCGAGGTCCACCTTGATGCCGGGCACGATGCCGTTTTTCGCGGCGAGTTGAGGGAAGGGCGTGCCGTCGTCGGCTTTCTGGCCGAGCGTTTCCTCGTAGAGAATCACGCCGCTCACGAACTCGCCGAGGCCCGGCGTGGTGAGCAGCAGATTGCGGTACGCACGGCGGTTTTCCTCGCTGGATTCGAGGCCGATCGTCTTGAAGCGTTTGGCGATGGTGGGGCCGCTTTCGTCGGCGGCGAGAAGGCCCTTGCCGGGTTGAACCATCGCGTTGACGGTGGCTTGCAGCTCGCTACGGGTGTCCATGAGATGTGCTCCCTGTGATCCGGTTTGCGGATGAAATCCTGCGATGCGGTAGTGCTGTGATTTCCTGCTTTTTCAACTTTCCCTATCGACCTGACTCGACCTGACTTAACCTGATGCTGCCGTTTCGACAGCGTTCGCCGCGTATCATTCACCGATCAGATGCAACACGATGTCACGATGCTGCGTATGCCGGCGATGCTCGAACAGATACAGCCCCTGCCACGTGCCGAGCACCATCCGCCCATGCTCGACCGGCACCGACAACTGTACCTGGGTGAGCGCGGTGCGCAGATGCGCGGGCATGTCGTCGAGGCCCTCGGCGTCGTGTTCGTAACGCGCGGCGTCTTCCGGCGCGAGACTGGCGAAGTAGCGCTCCAGATCGCGCTGCACCGACGGGTCGGCGTTCTCCTGAATCAGCAGCGATGCCGACGTGTGACGGCAGAACACGGTGAGCAGTCCGGTATCGATGCGCTGTTCGGCGACGAAACGGCGTGCGTCGCCGGTGAATTCGGCGAGTCCGCGAGTGCGGGCCTGGATGCTTAGATGATGGATGGCCTGGCGCATCGTGCGACGCTCACAGGGTGGAGAATGCCGGCGCGATGTCGGCCGCGCTCGTGGGCCGCACCACACGCGCGAGTTCGACGCCGTCGCGCAGGAAGATCAGCGTCGGCCACAGCTTGACCTTGAACGAGCGCCCGAGCGGGCGGCCGGCGCCGTCCTCGATCTTCAGATGGCGGATGCCGGCGTGCGCTTCGAACGCCTTCGCGATCGAGGCTTGCGCGCCCTGGCAGTAACCGCACCAGTTGGTGCCGAATTCGACCACCGTGGCGCCGGGCAGGGCATCGAGCTCGGCTCGCGAAGGGGCGTCGGGGGTGTAGGCGGTGTGAGTCGTCATGCGGGCTCCGGATGAATCGATGGATGCGGCAGGCGGCGTTGGATTTCGCTTTGAGCTTTGAGCTTTGAGCTTTGAGCTTTGCGCGTGGCGAGTTGCGCGTTGACTTGATGCGGACTCGCTGCGCATCGCTTTCCTGCGCATGGATCGGGTAAGAGTAGCAGCTATGGTGGCGGCCGTCAGTGAGGCGGGTGAGGTGGTGACGGCGGGCGGCCGCCGATTGTTCATCGGCTCGACCGGGTGGCGTGTTACAAGCAAGCTCGCCCGGCATCGACCAGGTATTGGGCCGGGTTGCTGGCGTTGGCGCATCAATGAAGGTTTCACGTAAAGGAAGGGTATGGGCGACAGGGTCTATCTGCATTACCGCGGCAACGACGAAACCGTCGCGGTCGCAACCGGATTCAGTTGGGGGGCGTGCCTGCTGGGTTTCGTGTGGGCGCTGTCGAAACGTATGTGGTTCGCCGCGTTTGTCATGCTTGGCGTGAGTGTGATTCTGATGTGCGCAGGATTGTGGGGCGAAACCGCCGATCTGGCCGGCACCGTGCTGGGCGTGGTGTTCAGTGTGGTGTGCGGGATGTATGGCAACCGCTGGCACCAGTGGACGCTGGAGCAGCGGGGGTATGTGGCGATTTGAGTTGTCGCGTCCGGAATTTGTCCTGACCGTGACGGATTTATCATTAATATAATTTCATCTTTAATGGGATTTAAAGGGCGATAAATAATCTGGCATTGCGGCTGTCGATATTTTGATGTTTTATCCAATAATCAGGCTGGATTTGACGTCAAGCGTTCATTCTGAAAATTCTGTCATTCAGGTATTGATTGAGTGGAATTGAATGAACGGTTTCTTCGACCGGAACAGCAGTTTGTCGGTTTTCATTCCGCGCCGCCGGACATGAGGAATCGCCGCGATGCCCATTTCTTCGTACGCCAGTAAAGACAAGGCCGCGCACGCCCGGCATGAGGTCGACGTTTCCGACATGGACGACTTCGAGGACATGGACGACGACACGCCCGAGTTCGTCGACTGCGAAGCGCCGGCTTGCGGCGCGCCGGCATGGCCGATGCCGCCGGGCGATCCGATTATCGTGCCGCCGGCTAAGCCCGCGGGCGTCGGTCATGCAATACCTGCGTCCGTCGAGCAGTTCGCCTCGCAGTTCGCCACATTTGGCGCATGGAATTACGAAGGGGGCGATCTCGTGCCCCTGGTTCTGACCCGCCTGCCTGGCTGGCAGGCAGCGGGCGTGACTCTGCAAATCGTGCAGGACGGCATGCCGGTACAGACGTTCGGTCCCGATGCGCGTTCGGCGGGCGACGCCCGCAACGATACCGCCGATGCCGGCAACGATACCGCCGATGCCGGCAAGGTCATCACGGTACGGCGGATCGACGACTGCCATTACGTCCCCGGCGTCGATGGTCGCGATATCGACCAGGGCGCGGACGGCAACTGTCTGTTCTATTCGGTCTGGTTTGCACTTGCGCGAACCCTGCCGGCCGCGACACTGCTCAAGCTGTACGAAGGCCGGCTACCGGCCGACAAATTCGAAGCAGCGCGCTACTTTCGCCGGGCCGGCGCCCGCTACATTCGCGAAGAGTCCGCCTATTTCGCCGACTTTCTGGTGAGTGGGCATGCTGAGGTGTTTGACGAGGACGAATGGTTCGATGCGCAGGAAACGTTCGATGTGAATGAGCCGGCGGGTGCGCGGGAAACAGTCAAGGCAGACGCCACGTCCGCCGCTGCGCAAAAACCGCTAGATGCCGACGAACCGTCAACCATCAAAGACGAAACGCTAAACCCGCCGCCGTTCTCCATGACGGAAATCGCCAAGGCCGTGCTCGTACTGGTGGGTTCGACTGCAACCGGGAAACTGTTCGGATTTGGGCTATCGCTGGCGACATCGGCGTTGCCTTACGTCGCAAACCGGTTGTTCTGGATCGGCTATCTGCTCTATCAGGCGTTTGAGTCGGCGACCCATGGCGCCTATGTCGACGCGTTTCTGGACGCGGTGTTGGCCGTACAGTTCGAATTGCTGAGCGCCGGAACGCTGACGACCCGTCTTGCCGAAAGTGCGCTGGCGGTATTGAAGCATTACGCGCCATGGTTGCTGTCGACGTTGAATGCGTTGAGTTTCACCTTGGAAATGAACGTGGTCAACATCTTCGCCTGTGTGCTCATCGCCGCGATCTATCGCTTTGTCATCGAAAAACGAATCGCCATTCATAACGGCAGTTACGCACAATCGATCGTCCGGTTGGTACAGAGATTGCAGAAGGTGTCGTCGATCTACCGGGCCGTCGAAGAGCAATTGATGCGGCTTAACGAGATCGACAGGCAAGTTCGGTTAGAGAAGGCGGAGCGGCATGAAATACTGAAGTGGGCGAAGGAAAAGTTCGGTACAGGCTACGTGCGCGCGCTCAATCTCGCTACCAACGCCGATCCGACAGCTTCTCTCGTAGCGTTGCGCAATATGTTGGAGTCTCCGCCCACGAGTGTCGTGGTAGCGTCGCCTCCAGTTCCTGTTCCTGTTCCTGTTCCTGTTCCTGTTCCAGAGCCCGGCACCTATGCGACCTCCGCTGGCGAAAGCAAAGTCCTAAGTCCTTTGTTGCCTGTCGTAGTGACGACGACCGCGCTGGCGGTCGCTCAGCCGACGCTCCTTGCGACTGCAGTCAATCTGTTCGAAGCGATCGCACTGGCTTTGGTGAGCCCAATCCGCGCAAAGTCCGGAAGACCGGGTTTTCTGATGGCTTTGGCAGGTATCGTCGCGTCGATTCTGACTGGTGCGTACTGGCTGATCACGAGTCTGTGGAGTAGCAACGATCGTGGCGATTTCAACGGCGCATTAAGCGAGAGGGTCGCGGCGTGGAGTGAGTTCGAGCAGATTGAATCAAAAGTTGCGCGTGCCGAGTACGATCCAATCCCTTGGGATGCGGATAATCCGTCTGATCCCACTCCCGCACCCGTTCGCGCAAAAAGAAATGCCGAAGTTAAATCCGATTGGCAAGGTGCAGGAAATTTCAGGCAAGAATTTATACATAAAAAAATTAAGACTTTTAATAAATTCCATTTTAACGAGACAGTAACAAACTTTATATTGACCGGTGAACCTGTAAAAAACCGGAATACCTATTCGGAAGGTTTTCTCGAAGCATGGCAAATATTTTCAGATGCGCTACGCAATGCCTTGATAATAAAAAATTTACCGGAAAATGTGAGGGATTATATTGGCGGTGAAAATCTGCTCGACTTGCTGCGCGACAATAGAATGGATGTTCGCGGGATAGCCGCCGAAGAGGCAGGGAAACTCTCCTCTCAGAACTATTTTAGCGGTGATCTGGGCAGGGCGGGTCAGGACGAAAATAAGTTAAATGATGTGCTCGATAAAATTTTCTTTTTTGAAATATTCCGTACGAAAATCAGCGGAGGTATAAAAGAATTTCCGTATCTGGAAGAAATTTTCTCCCTCAAATTGCCTGAATTCAATGTGGAGAATTTCCCTCTATACCTGGGTGCTATTCACACGGGAGCGTGGAATCTGACTGCGACAGCAGATGATTATTTTAGTCGCGCTGTTCTCGGTGGAGAAAATGCCTTTGCAGATATTTTTAAAAAATATTTTTCCGGAGACGGTCTTACCGGTGCAGCAATATTGTCGGAGATAAAAAATAGCAAAACTATCGCTAGAGAGATATCTACGAAGTTGAACTCGATCAACAGCGAGATAGCATGGTCGAAGCGTGTACTGTACGTCAATATGTCGCCAACCGATTCCGGACATACTGCGTCATTAAATGGATATGTCGAAAATGTAGTATTCCTTTACACATTCCTGTTGTCTATTCCGAACGCAATCTCCTATCTGGAAATATTGGCGCAAGCTGAGGGAACGCCGGCAGAGTCAATAGTGCTTTCAAATTACAAGGCCAGGAAACCACACGATAAATTTTACGTCGCGACTTTGGATGCAATGGTGGAGTCGACGCGGCAATGGTTATCGAGACATCCTGATGGGACGTACGGCGACGGAGCCGGTTTCACGCCGGATAGATATCTGGAAATATTCCGCGAAATGACAAGTAATCCTCGTGGGAAAAATCGCGTCGAACTCCTCTTAAGCGCTCTCGCTTTGTTCAAGCTGTCGTCAGGTGTTTCGCAAAAAGATCTCCCGAAACAGGCGGCGACCGTTCTGTCGAATATGAAAGTCATGGCCGATTCTGCTCAGAACCATCCATTTAACGAAAGGATGATTGATGAATCGGCGCGGCAAGGACTTGACTTCATGAAAAATATAAAGCCGAACACAGAAACGGTAGATGCCGCCTACTATGAACAATTTCAGAAGGCCAAGGCGTTTACAACTCCCGTGGCCAAATTAATTACCGCCGTGGAATTTTCTCAAGCAATTCCAGAGTATTTTTTTGCAACGAGTGATCCGTACGAAATTACTGTTTTCAATTTTTATGCAATACAAAATGCGGCCTCGGGTGCGGATCTTGACGATGTGCTAGGGGCGGGAGGCTCCCAGAAAAATATCAAGAATGATCGCCCGCCAACTGTTCAGCAAAAATATGACGGAAATATTTTATGCATTAAATACATCAACACCGAGGGTCCGGGAATGATTGTAATATCAACTCTTCTCGATAAAATAGTCGTAAAATTTTTCGACAAATTAGCATTTTCTTCAGAAACTCTGCATGACTTATTTTCGACCTCCAACGAAGTGGCACGCGAAAAAAGCAAAAAACTCATCGAGTGGAAAAACGGACTGTTGTTGCCGCGAGGAACTGACCGGTCAATTATGGGTAAAAGTTTGCGTGAAGGGCTACTCATCCCGTTATTTGGAGATGCTGAGAAAGGATATTCGATCGGCGGCATGCCAACCCACGGAGGATATCTTGTGTATGACGATGCAACTTCGGTATCGATGAAAAACAGTAGTGCGTTTGACGTGGCGGATCGGTTCTTCGCTGAAAGTATCGATCGGACACTCGACAATATGAAAGCTCATCACTATACGCGTCCGTGGTGGCAGTATATTACAATCTGGATGCCTTTCGTCGATTCATTGTATTTCAGATTTATGGATCCTGATTTCGGTCAGGAGCCGAGACAACTTCTTTTCGATTTAATCGACCTGTTTTCTACCGGCGCTGGTTTTTTTAAGTCGATCAAACCGTTGCGACAATTATTTATCAAGAATTTATTGTCGAAGATCATCGGAAAACCAATGTTGGTGGATGTGAATGTAAGCACAGGTAAAGCGTTGCTGGCGGCAAAAGATATACTTTTTTTCTGGGTGCCGACAGGAATGCTACCGATAAAAATCAGCGGTGAACTAGCCGATCTGGGAAAATTGCATCTGAGTTTTGACTACGCAATATTGAATTTTAGCGAGAATAATAATGTACATTGGCTAAATACTATGGATAATGTGTTACTTCTGTTGAATGCTGATTCATTCTTTTATGGGTATTCTGGAAAAACCGGGCCCGATATTGTTACCGACGACGAAATAAAAGATTTTTTTGACTTGATTTTATCTAATAAACCAGTTTCGTCGTTCATCGGGCCAGAATACGAGAAAACAGTTGAAAAATTCAGGGGGGATTTACTCGAGGCATTTACGGATCGGTTTGTTATTAAATATGAGTTTGTCGATGATAACTTCATCGTCCGTTCTGATGGGTATGCTTTCTATATGGCCGCGGGTGATTCCGCGTATGTGGTCGACCCTGGAGCAAACGCACGGGCAAGTGGCGTCAGCACGGCAGGGCAATGGAAAGATGCGCTGATGAAACGTGCAGGGTACATGCGAATTCGGGCAAATAAATTTCCTGACCTTGAAAAAGCAAAGCTTGCAGATCTTTCATCAGCACAGGAATTGCCGGTTTCCATAAAGAAAATATTTGGAAAGCTGGGTGAAATATTTTATGTTAGAGGTAGAAAGTATTACATTACATCCGCGAATGACACGTTGTCATCTGTAGCGTCCAGAATTTACGGCGACGCTTCTCGACGCGACTTGTTTTTAGGTCATCTTGATAATCATCCAGTTTTAATCGATGCCGGATTTGATGGGAGTCTTCCTCAAGGGAACATCCTTGTGGTTCCATATATTGAGCTTAACAAATTCATTGAGCCTGAGAATATTTCGCTTATTTTGAGTGATGTACATTTGCCTTTTGGTTTTCGTTACGACTCCCAGTTTGTATACAGTATGTTTAGCCCGAAAAATGTAATATGGGATCTGCCTGAGCGAGAGGATGGGTTTGATGTGCCGAATGGCGGCACGTACACTGAAGGCGGAGCCAGATTTTACGTAACAGATCTGGATGATGATTTTGAGGGGATTTCAAATAAGTTTTATGGAGTCGGATTTCTTGGTGAAAAAATAAAAATCTGGAATATGGATAAATACGATTATAACATTACATATAAAATTCATGCCGGAATGCAAATCGCCGTTCCGTGGATGTTCCTTGCAATGCCGGAACAGGCCGCAATTACGGTGACCCATCCGGAAAAATTTCCGTTTCTCCAGCCATCTATTTTGAAGTATGAATTTGTCGATTGCCGGACTAAAGATATATCTACCGAAAAGTATGTAGATATGTTGAAAATGGCCGGCGGGCAGCAATATATTGTCGAGGGCGACAAAATTAATGGAAAAGCGGCGGCAACTGTCGTGAGCGGAAAATCGAATTGGCTTTCTGGAGTCAAAGCGCTTAATGCTGGAAGTAGAATGATATTACAGGAATTCTCTACGGCAGACGATGCGCGCAGATTCAAACTCCCAGGGGCAGCAATGGTTGCTTCCAGGATATTTGAGAACCAGGGCGAAACTATTTCGATCGATGGGAATCAATTTTACAAGGCTGGTATAGGCGACGATTTTGTATCGTTGGCGCAAAAATTTTACAATGATAGTTCTATGACGTGGTTGTTGTCTTCCACTCCGCCCAATAAAGCTGCCGTCGAAGATACGCAATTTGGATTGAGCATAGCTTGCGGAACAGTCATCAAGATTCCGAAACTGGAAGTTAATTATCTGGAGTGGCTGAAGTCGGTAGGTGTCATATTTAGCGCTCAGCGCTTGAAGAATAATTTGAGGTACGATGGGCTGGCCGTTGCGCGCGAATATGGAACGAACACGATCCCCGGTCCGGCGTCGGTTGCAACGGCGGAAAGCGGTGTTAGTGCGAAAAATGGAGAGGTATTCTACGACAGTGGCGAGAGGCAGTATAAGGTAAAAGACAAAGACACTTTAAAATCAATCTCGAAAATTTTTTACGGCGACGAAAGATGGTATGAAAAAATCGCCGCATGGAATACGGATCTGAATGGGGCTAAAAAAACTCCAGATATGAGTCCAGGCAGGAAGATCAAAGTTCCATATGCGTATTGGGCTGTGAAGTGTGGGGTGGCGTGTGCTGGGGAAACAACAACTGTAGAGTCACCTCGTTTTATAAAATACGAATATCTATTCTGGAACTCAATGACTCCCGGCCCGTTATATGCAGTTATTTTTTTCGTGGGCTTTTATGGTGGTTATGTGGTCGACGAAAATATCGCAGACTGGCGCGGTGACGCAAAACCTTTTCACAGTTGGCTGAATTATCTTGAGACGCTTCCGCAAATAGAAGGAGGCGGACATTTCTATTCATATTATATTGATGATGATATGGATGTCTCAAAGAGACACGATGTTTCGCCGATTCAAGGCAAGAAGTTGAATGATTTTTCTGTAATTGTTCCAAATGGCAGGGACTTTCAATTCGGAGGTCAGAAATTTTATAAGTTAAAAAAAGGAGATTCATTTAAGAATTTGGCAAAACTGTTTTACAAACATGAGTCAGTTTCGAGCTTTCTTTTGCTGCCGGAAATCAATGTTAAGGTTCAGGATAATTGTGAGAAGGTCGTGGAAGGGGTCAATTCTGCTCTCGTTCATTATTGCCGTTTAAGGCCGGGCAGCGTGATTTCCCTTCCTTATTTGAATTGGTTTGAAATAACGGGTGTAAAACCAGTCAAAGTGATACTGAGCGCAATTTACTTGGAAAATGGTTTTAATTATGCGGGCTGGGTCGTAAAAAGTGTTATTTCCGGTAGATTTGCGCAGGAAATCAACGAGAAAGCAGCACAGAAGGATTCCTCCGGGCAGGTGCTTCCCGGAACTCTTTTCATCCGAAACGACGTGAGATTTTACAAAGTGGCGAGCGATGATACACCTTGGAATATCATTCAAAGGTTTTATAAAAAACCGGATGGAGTCGATTCGATGAAGTGGTTTACCGCAGTGAGCGGGCGACCACTCTCTAGCGTGGCTCGTCGGGGCACGGTCCGGTTGCATACAGGGGATGAGATGGCTTTGCCCTATGCGTTCCTGGCGGAATGATAACTATAAGTCGAACGCAGCATCGCTACAGGCCGAACGCAGCATCAATGCCTTCTGAACTGGAAACGTACTGCTCCTATCAAAAAAGGGCCCCATTTTTATTAACTAATCCGCCCCGCACGGGCCAAATAAGTCACCCAGGTATTTGCGATCGCCCGACACGCCTGTCCCATTAATCTCCCAAATCTCAACACACCACGTCCAACCTTTACGCCCCTGTCACGGCGGCCCATAATCCCCCAGGTGCTTTCACGCTGAACGCTTCAGCGAACCCACCCCGACAGCCACCCGCCCCGTGCTGAAAACCGCCCGCTTTTTCGACCTGCTACACATCCCCGGCTTCAAGCCGCTCGCCGCCGCCACCCTGATGCTCGGCGTCGCCATGTCCTTCACCGCACCCTATCTGTCACTATTCGGCGTCGAACGCGCCGGCATGACGCCGTTCCGTCTCGGCGTATTCATGACGCTGATCGCCGCGAGCGGCGTGCTGGCCAGCACACTCGCGGGCCGCTGGAGCGACAGGAGCGGTCGTCACCGTCCGCTGCTGCTGGCCGCGCTGGTGGCTGCCGCGCTCGGCTATCTGTGTCTCTGCGTGGTTCGCGACTACCGCCTGCTGCTGATAGTCGGCATCGTCTTCATCGGCGCGGGCGGCTCGGCGATCTCGATGGTGTTCTCGTTCAGCCGCGCCGCGTTACCCGTGCCCGACCCAGCGGAGCGCGTGTTCGCGAGCGCGACGTTGCGAACCATTCTGTCCGCCGCCTGGGTGTTCGGCCCGTCGGTCGGTGCACTGGTGCTTGCCGGCGCCGGCTTCTATGGCCTGTTCCTGTTTGCGGCCGCCAGTTTCGGCGCGTGCGCGGCGATCGTCTGGCGCATGCGCGAGCCGCAAGGGCATCTCGGCGACCACACGGTGGAAGACACCGCGTCGGAACCCTCCGCATCGATCACCGTGCCGCCGCTCACCGCGCCCGGCGAAGACGCGCACGAAACCTTGCCCGGCGTCGCATCGGCTAACGACATCACCCGCGCGGTGGCCGCGCTCACCTTGCTGGGTCTCGCCGCCAACGCGACCATGATCGTGCTGCCGCTCTACATCGTGCACGGGCTGAACGGCACGCACCTCGACGTATCGGTGATGCTCGGTCTCGGCGCGTTGACCGAGATCCCGATGATGCTCGCGCTCGGCGCGAAGTCGTCGACGTTGCACAAGCCGAACTGGCTCGCCGCCTGCGCGGCGGTGCACGCGGTGTACTTCGTCGCGATGTCGCTGGCGGGCGGCGTGCACGTGCTGATCCCGATGCAGATTCTCAACGCCTTCGTGGTCGCCGTGACCTCGTGCCTCGGCATGACCTATGTACAGGACCTGATGCCCGACGCGCCCGGCCGCGCGACCGCGCTGTTCTTCAACGCGGCGCGGGTCGGGTCGATCCTCTCGGGCGTGCTGTCGGGCTTGCTGGTGCAAGCCTTCAGCTACCGCGGCACGTTCCTCTTCTGCGGTTTGCTGGCGTTGTGCGCGCTCGTGCTGTTCGCGGTGCCGGGCGATCGCTATCCGCTGATGTGGCGCGCGGTGAAGCGCTTCGCTCGCACGCAGTACGCAAAATTGCAGACGCGGCGCGATACACGCGTGTAAGAGGATCGTCAGCGAAATCGAAAATTCGGTGGGGACGTCGCCGGACAAAACCTCGCGCGCGCAACTCGGGCGGAACTTTAAGACGCGCCAGACCTCTGCAAAGAAGCGTATCGTCGTTTGACGGCGGAATGCCGCAACCCGCAACCCGCAACCCGCAACGCAACGATCCTGGCAACAAACCAGACAAACCACATCGACGAATCAAATCGAGCAGCGCAACGAACGCACTTTCCGGAGCGAGATATGCAGCTAGGCATGATTGGATTGGGACGCATGGGCGCCGACATGGTGCGACGCCTGACGAAGGGCGGTCAGCAATGTATCGCCTACGACGTGCAGGCCGCCGCGGTCGACAAGCTGAAGCAGGAGGGCATCGCAGGCGCCACGACGCTGGAAGACCTCGTCGGGCAATTGCAGAAACCGCGCGCGGTCTGGCTGATGGTGCCGGCCGCGGTCGTCGACTCGACGCTAGAGAAACTGCTGCCGCTGCTTGAACCCGGCGACATCGTCATCGACGGCGGCAACTCCTACTATCACGACGACATCCGTCGCGGCGCCGAACTCGGCGCGCGCAAGCTGCACTATGTGGACGTCGGCACGAGCGGCGGCGTCGCGGGTCGCGAGCGCGGCTACTGTCTGATGATCGGCGGCGAGCCGGAGATCGTGAAGCATCTCGAACCGGTCTTCGCGGCGCTCGCGCCGGGCGTGGGCACAGCGCCGGCCACACCGGGCCGAACGCCGGGCGCGAGCACCGCGGAGCAGGGCTTCCTGCATTGCGGACCGCAAGGCGCGGGGCACTTCGTGAAGATGGTGCACAACGGCATCGAGTACGGCATCATGGCCGCGTATGCCGAAGGCCTGAACATCCTGCATCACGCCGACGCCGGCAAACACGCGCGCGAGATCGACGCGGAGACCACGCCGCTGCGCCGTCCCGAGTTGTATCAGTACGACCTGAACCTGGCCGAAGTCACCGAGGTCTGGCGACGCGGCAGCGTGATCGGCTCGTGGCTGCTCGATCTGATCGCGGGCTCGCTCGTCAGCGACGTCGAATTGAAGAACTACGCGGGCCGCGTATCGGATTCGGGCGAGGGCCGCTGGACGGTCACCGCCGCGATCGACGAAGGCGTGCCCACGCCGGTGCTGAGCGCGGCGCTGTTCGCCCGCTTCAGCTCGCGCGGCGAGGCGGACTTCGCGAACCGCGTGCTGTCGGCCATGCGCAACGATTTCGGCGGTCACGTCGAAAAAGCCGCCACGCCGCCGGCCGGCCAGAAAAGTTGAGCCACGGAGCCGCGATGCCAGCCGACACTCAAACGAAACCGCACGACGTCGTATTCCTGTTCGACTGCGATAACACCCTGCTGGACAACGACCACGTGCTGGCTGATCTGCGCGCGCACATGCTGAAGTCGTTCGGCACGGAAAACAGCGCGCGGTATTGGGCGATCTTCGAGCAGTTGCGTGCGGAGCTCGGGTACGCCGACTACCTGGGCGCATTGCAGCGTTACCGGCTCGAACATCCGCGCGATACGCATCTGTTGCTGATGTCGTCGTTCCTGATCGACTATCCGTTTTCCAACCGGCTTTTTCCGGGTGCGCTGGACGCGTTGCGGCACGTGGCGCAACGCGGGCCGACGGTGATCCTTTCCGATGGCGACGTGGTGTTCCAGCCGCGCAAGCTTGCGCGTTCCGGTCTATGGGACGAGGTCGAAGGGCGCGTGCTGATCTACATCCACAAGGAACAGATGCTCGATCAGGTGATGGAGTGTTATCCCGCGCGCCACTACGTGATGGTCGACGACAAGCTGCGCATTCTCACCGCGATGAAGAAAGCGTGGGGCGACAAACTGACCACCGTGTTCCCGCGTCAGGGACATTACGCGTTCGATCCGAAGGAGATCGCGAGCAATCCACCGGCCGATGTGAGCATCGAGCGGATCGGCGAGCTGGCGGAGATCGATCTGGACAGTCTGTCGGGTGCGAGGGCGTGAGCGAAACCGTTTGATCGAAGCTGACGCGCCCGGCTCGCGCCGGACGTGTCAGCGCCGACCGCCAACTTCAATCACCGAGCGCCTTCAACCTCGCCTGCGCGTCGCCCGCACCCATGCGGCCAGCCGCATCGAGCGCGCTCACGCCGTTCGCATCACGCGCCTGCGGGTTCGCACCGTGCGCGATCAACAGATCCATGATCGCCGTGCGGTTGAACATCGCGGCAATCATCAACGCGGTGCGGCCGTCCGGCGACGCACCTTCCACGTCCGCGCCATGCGCGAGCAGGGTCTCGATCACCGCGTCGAAACCCTTGAACGCGGCGCCTGCGATCGGCGTCTGGCCGTTATCGTTGCGCAGGTTCGGATCGGCGCCGCGTTCCAGCAGCGTACGTACGGCATCTACATGACCGTGGTAGCTCGCGAGCATCACGAGGCTGTCGCCTTTGTCGTTGCGCAGATTCGGCGGCACGCCTTTTTCGATGACGGCCGCGAGCATCGCGGCGTCGCCGCGCCGCGCGAGGTCGAACACCTGTTGCGCGAGTTCGAGCAGTTCGGGATCGATCTGTGGGGCGGAGGAAGGCGAAGGGGCGGTGGGGGCAGTCAAGGATAGCTCCGTGCAAGGACGTTAGAACATGGGTCGTGCGCGCCATCGCATGTCGCGATACGGCGCGTCCAGCATACCCAATTCGAGCAGGATCCGTGCCGCACGCCAACCGTCGTGCGGCGTCTGCTGGCCGGTGACGGTCAGCCCAGATGAAACAGCTTGATCAGCAAACCGAACACGCCGATCAGCACGGCGACGCCCGCGAACAGCAGTACGAGTGACAGAAGGAGAATCAGGGGCGCCTTGAAGCGGCTGGGTGTCGACATGATGGCCGTGATGGATGAGGTGGGAGGGCCGCAACGCACAACGCGCGAATCGCGCGGTGCCGATGCGCGTCGAGCATAAGCCGGTTCGCTTAACCCGGCCTTAAAGTCTAGCGCGGCAGGTCGTGGTTTCGCGGGGTGAGGCGCGCTGTAAGGTCGCTCAGCCCGGCAAACCCGATCCAGATCAACCCTTGTGTCGATTGTCCGGCGTTTGCATCGAACCATGCCGCCCGCAGTCTGTCACAACCCGGTGCTATCTTCGAACCGGTCGATCCCACCGCTTCACCATCATCATCGCCGCCGCATCCGCTAACCTGCCTGACAGTCCTTTCCAAGGAGTGACGCCATGGCCGAAGCAACTTCCCGCGCGACCCCGCCTTCTGTTCTGGACCCCGACACGCTGCGCAAGATGGACCGCTACTGGCGCGCCTGCAACTATCTATCGGCCGGCATGATCTATCTGCGCGACAACCCGCTGTTGCGCGAACCGCTCAAACCCGAGCACATCAAGAACCGCCTGCTCGGCCACTGGGGCTCGGACCCGGGGCAAAGCTTCCTGCTGGTTCATCTGAACCGCGTGATCAAACAGCTCGACCTGAACGTGATCTACGTCGCAGGTCCAGGGCACGGCGCGCCGGCCACGCTCGCGCATGGCTACCTCGAAGGCCATTACTCGGAAATCTATCCGGACCGCAGCGAGGACGAGGCGGGCATGCGGCGCTTCTTCCGGCAATTCTCGTTTCCGGGCGGCATCGGTTCGCACTGCACGCCGGAGACGCCGGGCTCGATCCACGAAGGCGGCGAACTCGGCTACAGCCTGTCGCACGGTTACGGCGCCGCGTTCGACAACCCGGACCTGATCGTCGCGGTGATGATCGGCGACGGCGAAGCGGAGACCGGACCGCTCGCCACCTCGTGGCATTCGAACAAATTCCTCAATCCGGTGCGCGACGGCGCGGTGCTGCCGATCCTGCATCTGAACGGCTACAAGATCGCCAATCCGACCATCCTCGCGCGCATTCCGCGTGACGAACTCGAAGCGCTGCTGACCGGCTACGGCCACAAACCGTATTTCGTGGAAGGCGACGATCCCGACACCATGCATCAGCAGATGGCCGCGACGCTCGACCAGTGCATCGGCGAAATCCGCGCCATTCAGCAGCGCTCGCGCGAACACAACGACCCGACCCGGCCGCGCTGGCCGATGATCGTGCTGCGTTCGCCGAAAGGCTGGACCGGTCCGAAGGAAGTGGACGGTCACAAGGTGGAAGGGTCGTGGCGCGCGCACCAGGTGCCGGTGCTCGACCCGGCGACCAACGGCAAGAGCCTGAAACTGGTCGAACACTGGCTGCGCAGTTACGAGCCCGAGTCGTTGTTCGACGCATCCGGACGTCTGGTCGAGGAACTGCGCGAACTCGCGCCCGAAGGCGCGCGCCGCATCAGCGCGAATCCGCACGCGAACGGCGGCCTGCTGTGCAAGACGCTGGAAATGCCGCCGTTCCGCGACTACGCGGTGGCGGTGAAGAAACCCGCCGCATCGTACTCGTCGCCGACCGAAGCGCTCGGCGTGTTCCTGCGCGACGTGATGCGCAACAACATGAGCAACTTCCGCGTGTTCGGTCCCGACGAAACCGCGAGCAACAAACTGACCGCGATCTACGATGCGTCCGAAAAAACCTGGCTCGCGCAAACGGAACCGGGCGATGCCGATGGCGGTGAGCTCGCGCCCGACGGCCGCGTGATGGAGATGCTGAGCGAGCACACGCTCGAAGGCTGGTTCGAAGGCTATGTGCTCACCGGCCGCCACGGTCTCTTCCCGACCTACGAAGCGTTCGTCCACGTGATCGATTCGATGTTCAACCAGCACGCGAAATGGCTGGAAAAAGCGAAGCGCGATCTCGGCTGGCGGCAGCCGGTGCCGTCGATCAATCTGCTGATCACGTCGCTGGTCTGGCGTCAGGACCACAACGGTTTCACGCATCAGGACCCGGGTTTTCTCGACGTGGTCACGAACAAGAGCCCGGACGTGGTGCGCATCTATTTGCCGCCGGACGCGAACTGTCTGCTGAGCGTCGCGGACCACTGCCTGCGTTCCCGCGACTACGTGAACGTGATCGTCGCGGACAAGCAGCCGCATCTGCAATATCTCGACATGGAGGCGGCGGTCATCCACTGCACGAAGGGCATCGGCATCTGGGACTGGGCGTCGACCGATCAGGGCGTCGAACCCGATGTGGTGATGGCCTGCGCCGGCGACATCGCGACGATGGAAGCGCTCGCCGCCGTGCAGTTGCTGAAGGAGCGTTTCGCCGATCTGAAGATCCGCTTCGTCAATGTGGTCGATCTATTCCGTCTGATGCCGGAACACGCGCATCCGCACGGCCTGTCGAGTCGCGATTTCGATTCGCTGTTCACCACCAGCAAGCCGGTGATTTTCAATTTCCATTCGTACGCGTCGCTGGTGCACAAGCTGACCTATAACCGCACCAATCACGAGAATCTGCACGTGCACGGCTATCACGAGAAGGGCAACATCAACACGCCGCTCGAACTGGCCATCATCAACCAGGTGGACCGCTTCTCGCTGGCCATCGACGTGATCGACCGCGTGCCGAAACTGCGTGGGGTCGGCGATCATGCGAAGGAATGGCTGCGTGGTCAGATCATCGAGCATCTGGCTTATGCGCATGCCGAAGGGATCGACAAGGAAGAAATCCGCAACTGGACGTGGAAAGGCTGAGCGAGGCGTGGCCATGCAGATTCGGGAATCCACCGCGAGCGGTGACGGTGATGGTGACGGTGACGACGATGTCGAAGGCGGCGTGCCGACCATACTCGTGCTCAATAGCGGCTCGTCGTCGCTGAAATTCGGTTTGTTCACGCATGCGGGCGGCGACGAAGCGTTGCTGCTCGAAGGCAGCGCGGAAGGGATCGGCCGTCACGACGGCAGTTTGCGGATCAAGTCGCCTGACGGCCGCGTGCTGGTGCAGCAGGACCAGCTGCTCGAAACGCAGACCGAGGCGTTGCAGAAACTCGCCGGCGTGCTCGCGCATCAGAAGTACGGCCGGCCGTCGGCGGTCGGGCATCGCGTGGTGCATGGCGGCCCGCATCTGCGCAAGCATCAGCGTTTGACGCCCGCCGTGCGGCAACGTCTGCAGGATGCGGTGCATTTCGCGCCGCTGCATATTCCACCGGCGCTGGCGTTGATCGACGAGGCGGCGAAGATTTTCGGCGATGCGCAACATTTCGCGTGTTTCGATACGGCGTTCCATGCAACGATGCCGCCGCTCGCGGCGCAGTTGCCGTTACCGCGCCGCTACGTGAAGTCGGGCGTCATACGCTATGGCTTTCATGGGCTGTCGTACGAATCGCTGGTCACGCAACTCGGCGCCGCGTTGCCGCCGCGCGCGGTGTTCGCGCATCTCGGCAACGGCTCCAGCGTGTGCGCGTTGCGCGACGGCCAATCGGTCGATACGTCGATGGGTTTGACGCCGACCGGTGGCGTGCCGATGGGCACGCGCAGCGGCGATCTCGATCCGGGCGTGCTGCTGTATCTGATGCGCGTCGAAAAACTCGATGCCGCCGCGCTGGAGACGCTGCTGAATCGCCACAGCGGCCTCGCCGGTTATAGCGATGGCGAAAGCGACATGCAGGCGCTCGAACGGCGTGCCGCGGCCGGCGACGCGAACGCGTCGCTCGCACTCGATGCGTTTGCGACAGCGGTGCGTAAAACCATCGGCGGATACGCGGCGCTGCTTGGCGGGATCGACCTGCTGGTGTTCACCGGCGGGATCGGCGAACACAGCGCGGAAATCCGTCGCCGCGTGTGCGACGGTCTCGCGTTCATGGGGTTGGTGGAAAGCGATCCGGCGGGCAAGGTGAGGGCGATTCACACCGAGGAGGAAAAGCAGATCGCGAGGCATTGCCGTACGCTGCTGGCCGCGCAAGGGCCGACCGGTACGCGTTGACGCTAGCGGTGCTTGACCGTCGTGCAATCGGTCACGCCGCTCACGCCGAACAGCCGCGTGACGTCTTCGAGTGCCGCGGCTTTCTGCTGATCGCGCTGCAGTTCGCCGTGCAGCGTGATGCGGCCGTTGACGACCTTCACCGTGATGACGTGTTCGGGGATGGCGCTGTCCCACGCGAGACGGCGGGTCGCTTCGGCGGCGATCTTTGCGTCGTTTAGACGCACGGTGGACATGTCTCCGGTGAACCCGGTGGTGCGTGCACTGGGCATGGTTCCTCCATGGAGCAAATGCAGTAACGAAGCAGCGCAACGTCAGCGCGCATTCGACAACACTAGCAGATGCCCACGGTTTTGCATGGTTACCGCAATGTAATGCAATGCGGTGCAGCGCGCGGTGCGGTGTGCTGCGCCAGACCAGACCACAACACACCACACCACACCACACCGCTGCAAACACCGCCCCAACCCCACGCGACTATCGAATCGCTCCCGCCACCGCCTGCGCCGTGGCGGCCGACAGCGTCCACCCCAGATGCCCGTGCCCGGTGTTATAGAACACCCCGCGCCGTTTGCCGTGTCCGACCTTGGGCAGCATGCTGGGCAACATCGGCCGCAGGCCTGCCCACGGAATCACGCGCGCGGTCGACACCTCGGGAAAATAGCGCCGTGTCCAGTCCACCAGCGGCGCGATGCGATCCGAGCGGATGTCGCGATTGAACCCGTTGATCTCCGCCGTGCCCGCCACGCGGAAACGATCCGCGCCGAGCCGGCTCGTCACGATCTTCGCGCTGTCGTCGAGCAGGCTCACCCACGGCGCGCGTGCGCGGCTCGTCTCGTCGTCGAGACAGACGGTGATCGAATAGCCCTTCACCGGATAAACGTTGACGTGATCGCCCAGCATCGCGGCGAAATCGCGGCTCTTCACGCCCGCGCACACGACGATCCGTTCGAACGCGAAACGCTGCGATTCGCCCGCCAGGTTGACCGCCAGCGAAAATGTGCCTTCGGCCGGCTGCTCGATCGCGGTGATCTCGGCATCGTAGTGAAACTCGACGCCGTGGCGTACGCACGCGTCAGCGAGGCCACGGGTGAACTTGTGGATGTCGCCGGTCGAGTCCGACGGCGTAAAGAAGCCGCCGAAGAAATCGCCCTGAAGGGTCGGCTCGATTCGCTGCAGTTCGCTCGCGCTCACGGCCTCACGGTCGAGGCCGCCTTCGCGCAGCAACGCATTCACGCGGTTGGCCGCGTCGAATTCCTTCCGCGTCTTATAGATGTGCAGAATGCCGCGCCGCTCCAGATCGAAGTCGATGCCCTCGCTCTCCGCGATCGAAAACAGATGCTCGCGCGCGGCGATCGCGAGCCGTACGGTCTCGATCGTGTTCGCGCGATAGTGCGGAATCTGCCGCAGGAATTCGCCCATCCACGAGTACTTGTGCCACGTGGGCAACGGATTGAGCAGCAGCGGGGCGTCGCGCGTGAGCATCCAGCGCAGGCCCTTCAGCACGGTGGCGGCACTGTTCCACACTTCGGCGTTGCTGGCCGACAACTGGCCGCCGTTGGCGAACGAAGTCTCCATTGCCGCATAGCGATGACGTTCGAAGACGGTGACCTGGTGGCCGCGTTGCGCGAGGGCGTGCGCGGTCGTGACGCCGGTAATGCCGGCGCCGATGATGGCGATTCGTGACATGACATGGTCCAGATGAGTTGAGCACCGCCGGTCACGATTTCATGTCGAAACCGGCGCCGATGCCCCATCTGTCCATGGACCTGAGAGTTTCTTCCCGCGACGCGCCGGCTTACTTTATGAAAGAAAAGCCAAGCCGGAGTGGGGATCTCCTTCGGTGGGCGCCGTGAGCACGGCACCGCTCTCCAGATGTTCCTGCTGCACTACCACGACCGCGCGGTCCTTTTGCCTGAGAGTTTCCGGGGCGGTTGCTCCGTCGGCGTCGTCACGAACTGCGACGATCTCTCCCGCGCTGCATTGCAGAACGGCTCGACGATACCGGGCAAAAAAAATTGCCGCAAGTGTTTTGTTGGCGGCTGGATTTGAGGCGATCCGCTATAGTCGGCGGCACGGCCTCGTCAATCGTCAATCGTCAAACAGGAGAACGTCGTGCCCGCCTTCACTACGCTGCTCGCTTTCGCACTCGTTTCGCTCGGCATGGTCCTCACGCCGGGGCCGAACATGATCTACCTGATCTCGCGATCGCTCTGTCAGGGCAAGCGCGCTGGACTCGTGTCGCTCGGCGGCGTGGCGCTGGGCTACGTGTTCTATATGTTCTGCGCGGCGTTCGGCATCACCGCGCTGCTGCTGACGGTGCCGTTCGCGTACGACGCGCTGCGTTTCTGCGGTGCGCTCTATCTGCTGTATCTCGCGTGGCAGGCGGTCAAACCCGGCGGCCGTTCGCCGTTCCAGGTGCGCGATCTGCCGCACGACAGCCGTCGCAAACTATTCACCATGGGCCTCGTCACCAACCTCGCGAATCCGAAGATCGCGGTGATGTATCTGTCGCTGCTGCCGCAATTCATTTCACCGGGACATGGCAGCGTGCTGTCGCAATCGCTGGCGCTGGGCTGCGTGCAGATCGTGATCAGCGTGACGGTCAACGCGATGATCGCCAGCATGGCCGGGTCGATCGCCGGATTTCTCGCTAAGCGTCCGGTGTGGCTGATGGTGCAGCGCTGGTTGATGGGCACGGTGCTGGCGGGATTGGCGGTGCGGATCGCGCTCGATTCGCGGCGTTGAGCTTTTTCGACGCGCGTCGATACGGCGCGCCGTCGCAGGCCGTCACAGCGCCTTGTACATGAACGTGCAGGTCTCCAGCCGCGCGTCGTGCGTGGCGCGCGCGTAGCCGGGAATCACGCCGGCCACCTGATAGCCGAGCGCGCGATACAGCGGCTCGGCGTGATCGCCGGTGCGGGTATCGAGCGTGAGCAGGCTGCGTTGCAGGCGCGCGGCATGCCCTTCCAGCGCCGTCATCAGCGACCGCGCGATACCCCGGCGACGCCACGCCGGATGCACCAGCAGCTTGCGCACGTCGGCGCGGTGACGCTGGTTCGGCATCGTGTCGTGCGCCAGTTGCACGGTACCGACAATCGCGTCGCCGTCGCGCGCCACCAGCAGAATCAGCGCCTCGTCGCGCAACGCGGGCAGTACCTTGTCGCGCCAGAACGCCTCGCTGTCGTCCACGTCGTGCGGCATGACGAAGCCGACGCTTGCGCCGTCATGCACGCAGGCATGCAGCAACGCGCCGAATTGCGGCAGATGGCGTTCGAGATCGTCCGCGGAAAACGCGCTGAAGGTGAGGGTGCTCATGATCGCTCACACGATGAAGAGAAAGTAACGGGCCCCGCTGTCCGCGGGTGTGACGAAGGCGCTCGGGCCGAACAGCCGGTAGCGCAGACAGTCGCCGGGCTGCAACGCGTGGCGCTGACCGTCGACGGTAATGCGCAGTTGCCCTTCAAGCAGGATCAGATGATGTTCGAGACCGGGGCGGGGCGACGCGTCGTAGGTGATCAGCGCGCCGGGTTCAAGTTCGCATTCGAGCGCCTCGCCGCTCAGCGCCTGCGCGGGCGGCGATACCGAACGGCGGCGGAAGCCGGCCTCGACGTCGGTCCACAGCGACTGCGCGCTGCGCGGCACGAGCGGCACGAAATCTTCCTCGACCATCTGCATGAGACGCGACATCGGCAGGCCGTAGGCGACGCAGAGCTTGCCGAGCACGCTCGCGGTCGGACTGACGGCGGCGTTTTCGAGGCGCGACAACGTCGCGCGGCTGACGCCGCTTAAGGCCGCAAGGTCGTCGAGCGACCAGTTGCGCTCGGCGCGCAGCGCGCGTAGACGCTCCGCGATGCGGCGGTCGAAGGCGGAGTCATCGGTGTCGGCTGGTGTGTTTTCCATATTCGAGAAAATATTCCGAATATGGAAACAAGTCAATCAATCGAAACTCGCCGCGCCCGTGATCCCGGACTTTCCTGCGCCGCCGTGGCTGCGCCCGTTTATCATATGGGCCTCCAAATCGAACGCACCGCCAGCGCTGTCCGGCGGCAGCGCGCATCACATCCACGAGGCCCGGCGATCGCAGCCGCAAGACATTCATGAATACGACTCCCGACGCTCCTTCCCGTCCCTCCATCCGCGCGTTGACCTCGCTCGAAGGCCGCGTGCTCGGCGTGCTCGTCGAAAAGCAGCACACGGTGCCGGACAGTTATCCGCTGTCGCTGAATGCGCTGACGCTCGGTTGCAATCAGAAGACCGGCCGCTCGCCGGTGATCAACGCGACCGAAGCCGAGGTGCTGACCGCCGTCGACGGTCTGAAGCGGTTGAGCCTCGTGCTGGAAGGCAGCAGCAGCCGGGTGCCGCGCTTCGAGCACAACCTGAACCGCGTGCTGGGTCTGCCGAGCCAGTCGGGCGCGCTATTGACCACCTTGCTGCTGCGCGGCCCGCAGACCGCGGCCGAACTGCGGCTGAACAGCGCGCGTCTGCATGGCTTCGCGGATATCTCGTCGGTGGAGGCGTTTCTCGACGAACTCGCGGCGAACGAACCGCCGCGCGTCGTCAGGCTGCCGCGTACGCCGGGCGAGCGCGAGCATCGCTGGATGCATCTGCTGTGCGGCGAAGTGAACGTGAGCGAGCTGGCGCAATCGGCCGGCGGCAGCGATGACGAATCCGTGCCGCTGTCCGCTTTCGAGGCGCTGAAGGCCGAACAGAAACGTCTCGCCGACGAAGTGAACCGGCTTCAGACGGTGGTGCGGCGCATGGCGGCGGAGTTGGGGATCGCCGTCGACGATCTCGGCGACGGCGCGTGAGCGGAAGAGGCTGAGCGAAAGACGCTGAGCTAAAAAACCTCGGCAGCGCCTAGAACTTGTAATTCACCGAAGCAAGCGTATTCAGCTCGAAGCGCTTCTCGGTGATCGGGCTATGCCCGGCGCTGTGCTTCAGGCGTCCGAAGGTCGCGGCGATCGACCCATCCCAGTGGCGCGAGAAATCGTAGGTCACCATCGCATTCATATGGACGTCGCGAATGCCGGCGCTCGCGTTATAGACCGGCAGGCCCGAGGCCGCGCTCTGCTGCGGATCGACGCCGAAAAACGTCCGCATGTACGTGCCGTTGGCCCACGTGAAGCCCGGGCCGACCGAAAACAGCCAGCCGCCGACCGGCGCCGACGCCACGAGATCCGTGCTGATCGTCGTGCCCTGATGATGCCCGGCGATGTCCTGATACAGCGCGACCGATCCGGTAAACGCCCACACCGTGTAGTCGGCGAACAGCTTCAGCTTCGGGCCGCCATTCACATCGCCGAGACCGTGCAGATGGGGATCGTCCGATTCCTTGCGCGACTGGAAGTCGAAGCTCAGCGCCGCGCCCAGGTGATAGGCGGGGCCGCGCAGCACGTTGACGCCGAGCACGTCCGGGCCTTGCGAGAAGAAGCGGTCGTCGTAGGAGATGTCGAGCGACGGGAACGGGATGTAGCTCAGTTGCCGCGAACCGGGATACTTCGGCGTGACGACGAGGCCGGGGCCGACGCCGATTTTCCACTTGCTTTCCGGGGCCGCGACGCTGCCGTTGCCATTGCCATTGCCATTCCCGTTCGCACCTGTATCGGCGCTGGCGGCGGCCTGGGCGGGCGTCGTATCGTCGGCACGGGCGCTCGGCGTGCCGGCCAGCGCGCACAGGGCCACCGCCAGCGTCAGCGGCGCGCGCAGCGGCCAGCCGGTCTGACGCGTCGATGGCGGAAACTGCAACGCAACCCGCGTCGAAGCCTGCGTTGAAACCCGCGTCCTTGCCGTCATGCGCGTTCCTTGCCGAGCGCCGCCAACTGCCGCAGGCGCCGCGCGAGCGCCTTCGACACGACCGGCTGCTTGCCGTCGTCGCCGCCGCGAATCGCTTCGCTCTCGCGCAGAAACAGCGCGGTTTCGCGCGCGACGATCTCGCGCTCGTTATCCGACGTGATCATGTGATACGAGTCATCCAACCAGATAGTGCGTAAAAATGCCGAGCCGATACGGCTCGCCACGAAGCGGGCATTGCGCGGACTCGAGGTCTCGTCGTCGATCGCATGGACGATCAGGCAATCGGTTTCGATGTCGCGCACCTGCGTGCGCAGGCTCGATGCGAGCCGGCTCGCCTGGTGCAACGCGGGCAGCGAAATCGTCGACGGTCCGACTTCGCTGAAGTCGCTGCGCTGCATGGCCCGCGCGATTTTCGCGCGCAACGCCTCGTTGCGCAGCCCGAACGGCTCGGCTTCGCGATACCGGTATCGCGTGCGCAGCGGCGTGTAGTACGCCCAGTTGAGCAGGAAGCGATACCACGGGATCGCCCAGCCGTCGTAGGAGAGCGTCAGCGAGAGCAGCACCAGCGACTGCGCCTGCGGCCGCCGATGCGCAAGCGCAAGGGCCAGCGCCGCGCCGATCGACAATCCGCAGATCGACACGCGCGCGTAGCGTTCGGCCAGCGCGTCGTACTCGCGCACGGCGGCGTCGAGCCAGACTTCCATCGCGGCTTCCTCGGAACCCGCGCTATAGCCGGGCAGCAGCGGCGCGCTGGCGGTGAAACCCTCGGCGTTCAGAAAGCGGGCGAGATAGCGCAATTCGAGCGGTGAACTCGACAGGCCGTGCAGCATCAGCACCGCATGGTCGTCGCCGGGCAGGAAGATCTGGCTGGGACGGGTCGGCTGGTTCATCGTCTAGACTCCGATCCGCAGCACGAGAAAGTCGCCGGCATGCGTGGTGAAACGCTCGCACACGCATTCGGTGAGCTTCGACACGCCGTCGCCGGTTTTCAGATGCACGCGATGGTTGCCCGGCCGCATCGCCTTGCTCAGCCGCTGGATGTCCTCGGGATCGACGTCGTCGAAACGCGGGCCCGGCGCGATTTCATTGGGCATGCGCGGCAGCACGCTGAACGGCTTGTCGTCGCCGGCCGGTTGCAGCGCGTTGCGCTCGAGCGCCTGAATGAAGATGAAGGTGCGGTGATGATGCGACAGATGGCGCAGCAGCCGGTGCGTTTCGTCGACGGCGCGGCGCGCGAGCATCCGCTCGTTGTCGTCGCGCAGCAGCATCTCGTAGCGCGACTGCGCGACCGAGGCGATCAGCTCCGCGCGGAACTGCGAACGGCGCAGACGCTCGATCAGGCTGATGACGAGCAGCGTCACCAGCGGATACGAAATCAGCAGGATCAGGTCGGCCTGGTTGAAGGTCGTGATCGCATCGTACGGCGGCACGAACAGATAGTCGGCGAGACCGAGGCCGAGCAGCATCACGGTCAGCGCCGGAGCGAGGCCGAAAAAATATTCGACCAGCGACGCCGCGATACAAAACGCGGTGCCCGGCAGCAGCGGGCCGATCAACGGATGGAGCAACATGCGCACGCCCGCTGCGATTGCCAATGCGGCAGCCGCGGCGAGCCAGGCGCGCGTACCCCGTGGTGCCCAGCGACGGGCATTCTGGACTTGCATGGTATTTTTTTAGGGAGCGGTAACGCTTCCCGATTGAGTGTGGCTGCACTTTTTAGTGCAGGTCGGACGATACCATAATCAGGACATTTTCAAGACAAGCGGAACGTAGGGTTAACCGGCCGGTCCATGAATCGATGAATTCCCTGAATGCTCCGCGATGCGTTTAACCGGCGTCAATTCCCGTTAAGGGTATTTACAGATGACACAGAACATTTACGACGATCCTCGATTCTTCGAGAACTACAGCCGGTTGGTGCGCTCGCAACAAGGCCTGGCCGGCGCGCCCGAATGGCCCGCGTTGCGCGCGATGCTGCCGGCCATGGTCGGTCTGACGGTGGTCGATCTCGGCTGCGGCTATGGCTGGTTCAGCCGCTGGGCGCGCGAGGCGGGCGCCGCCTCGGTGCTCGGCCTCGACGTGTCGGAAAAGATGCTCGAACGGGCTCGCGCCGGCTCGAACGATCCAGCGCTCAGTTATGCGCGCGCCGATCTCGAACAGATCGATCTACCGGCGGCGACATTCGATCTCGCTTACAGCTCGCTCGCGTTTCACTACATCGACAATCTGCGCGCGCTGTTCGCCACCGTGCATCGGGCATTGGTACCGGGCGGGCGGCTGGTGTTTTCGATCGAGCATCCGGTGTTCATGGCGCCGCGTCAGCCGGGGTGGTCGGTGGATGCGCAAGGCCGCAGGCAGTGGCCGCTCGATAGCTATCAGCGCGAAGGGCCGCGCGTGACCAACTGGCTCGCCGACGGCGTCGTCAAGCAGCACCGGACTCTCGGCACGCTGCTCAACGCACTGATCGATGCGGGCTTTACGATCGCGCACGTCGACGAGTGGGGGCCGAGCGACGCGGATCTTGCCGCGCGCCCCGAACTCGCGGAAGAGATCGAGCGGCCGATGATGTTGCTGGTGTCGGCGACGCGATAGCGCGGTGCGCTGGCGCGCCCGCGACGTCGCCACCTGAAACTTGCCGGCGGCGTCCACGTGTGGAGGGTGCTGGTGATAGGGCGCGCGGCTGAGCGAGCGTGGCAAGCGGATCGATCAGCCGTCGCGGCTACGTCTGGGCTCGCTGGAAAGCGTGCGCTGCGTCCGATAGAACACGCGCGGCGGCACGTTCGGAGAATCGTCCGCCAGCCGGTCGAGTTCTTCGCGGGTCGTGGCGAGATAGTGGCCATCGCGTGCATCGGCGTCGCCCGCGTAGATCGCTTCGAGGCGGCGGCGCACCGCGCCGTAGCGCGCGCCCGCCGAGCGATGCTTCTCCGCGCGCTCGGCGTAGCGCAGGAACGTCTGCAACGCGGCCGACACCGTCGCCGCGACGCTGACGAAGCCGACGAAGAGCCGCAGCGCCGTCGACACCGCGTCCGCGGTCAGCGATGCGAACACCGCCGTCCCCACGAAGGCCGTCAGCGCGGTGACCAGCCAGCCGAGCTGGCGGTCGCGCGCGGACAGCAGGTCGGCCATGTCGTAGTGGCTCATCTGCGATTCGCGCGCGCGGCGAATCCACTTCAGCAGGAGTTCGGCTTCGTCGATGGGCGGCTCGTAGGCGGGCAGGTTCTTCATGACGCTCGTCGGGCGGTTGGGTTCCGCAAGCTTAGCGCATGCGGGTGTCCGCGCCGTTACGCGTGCTTATGCGTACTCATGCGTACTCATGCGTGCTCATGCGTGCTCATGCGTGCTTATGCGTGATGATGCGTCGCCCTCCATCGTCGTGCATCGTCATGCGCCTTCATGTTGAGGCCAGCGCGGTGTCCTCCGTTTCCCGCTCGACCCCGAATCGCTCGTTGTGCGCATGCCCGTTCAGATAGAAGTCGCCGATCGTGGCCTCGCGCAGAATCGCCGGATTGTGCGACGCGAGCACCCGCGCGTTGCGCCAGTAGCGGTCGAAGCGGCGCGACTCGCTGGTCGCCGATGCGCCGCCCACTTCGAACAGCAGCGTGGCGGCCTGCAAGGTTTGCTCGATCACGATCTGCTGCGCCTGAAAGGTGTCGATGTCGAGCTGAATATAAGCCTGCTCGCTGGCGCGGCCTTGCTCGCGTTCGCGCGACACCGCGTCGAGCGAGCGCGCGACCGACGCGCTCAAGCTCTGCGTCGAATACGCGAGGCTCGCGAGCCGGCCGATCACCCGCTGCACGAGCGGATTGTCGCGCGGGCTCGACTCGCCCGGAATGCCGAAGGTGCGCGTTTTGGCCTGCGTGAACGCGACCGCATCGCGCAGCGCCGCGCGGCTGATGCCCGCGAGGTTCGCGAGATGCAACGCCTGGAAATACGACGTGAGCAGGCTGTTGCGGCGCGGTTCTGACGCGCGGTAGCGGCGGTACAGATTGTCGATCGAGACCGGCACGTGGTTGAAGCGCGCGGTGCCGCTGCCGGTCAGGCGCTGGCCGAAACCGTCCCAGTCGTCGATGCGTTCGAGGCCCGGGGCATCGGTCCTGACGAGCACGCGCACGTGGCTGTCGCCGTCGTGCGCGGTGACGTCGACCCAGTCGGCGTAGAGCGTGCCGGTGGTGTAGTACTTCTCGCCGTCGAGATGCCATGCGCCGCCGGTCTGCGTGAGCCGCACGCTGTTCTGCGTCGCCGCGCCGCGCTCGGAAGTCGCGCCGCCGATGATCTGCCCTTGCACGATGCGCGAAAACCAGCGGTCGCGCAGCGCGGCGTCGTCGTTCTCCAGCAGACCTTCGACGAAGCCGCCGTGCACGCGCAGAATCTGCGGCAGGTTCGAATCCGCTTCGCCCAGACGCGTCACCAGCGCCAGAAACGCGCTCAGCGACACGCCTTCGCCGCCGTGGGCCCTGGGCACGCGCAGCGTCGTGTAGCCGGCCTCCCGGAGCCAGCGCACCGGCTCGTACGCGAGTTCGCGCTGTTGTTCACGCTGGACCGCGCCGCCGGCGATGCGGGCGAAGACCGGCGCGAAGCGGCGGATCAGCGCGTCGTCGCCGAAGGGTTGCGCGGTGTCGATGGAGGGATGAGGCGCGGTGCGATGCGAATCGGCGGTTGCCATGTTTTCTCCGGAGCGGAATGCGGGATGCGCGCGGTGCGTGTAACGCACGTGACGCGCGACCGGAGAACGGTACGGGAGCAGCGGCGGCCGTAGCAACGAAGTATTTGGCCGATTCTTAGCAGCGGAATGGGAAATGCGCGGCGGCGTCAGCGCGGCGATTCACGCGCGCGGCTTGCTTTTCTTTTTCGCCGCGCGTTCGGCGAGCGCTTCCGCATTGGCCTTCACCGCGGCCTGAATCAATTGCTTGAATGCGCTCTCGTTGATTTTTTCGCCCTCGTGAATGTCGATCGCACGGCGCGTATTGCCGTCGAGACTCGCGTTGAAGAGCTGTTTCGGGTCCTTCAGCGACGCGCCGCGCGCGAAGGTCAGCTTGACCGCCTGCTTGTACGATTCGCCGGTGCAGATGATGCCGTCGTGCGACCAGACCGGCGTGCCCATCCATTTCCATTCTTCCTGTACGCCGGGATCGGCCGCGTGGATCAGTTGCCGCACGTGAGCCAGGGTCGCGCCGCGCCAGTCCGCGAGTTCTTCGATACGGCGGGTGATGTTGGCTGAAGCGTCGGCTGAAGCATCGGCCGAAACATCGCCTGAAACATCGGCTGAAACATCGGCTGAAGCGTCGGCGGATGCATCGCTCGACTTACCGGCGGAAGCGGTTTTTTTCGCGGGATGGGCGGTCGGTTTCATGTCGTCTCCGATTATCGTCATGGTCGGCGCGCACGCGCGAGCCGCCGTTCATCGGCCACGATCCGTATTCTGCTTTCCGGAGAGCGGGCGAGGGACGGGCATCGCAACGGCGCACGGCCTGCGTAGCTTAGCAGGCCATGCGCGCAGGCCGCTCCGGCTTCCCGTAGGCCACCGGGTTGCCGGCCACCGGGTTGCCGGCCACCGGATTGCCGGCCACCACGTGCCACGCTCTCACAGGTCCAACCCCAGCGCCTACAGCCCCGCCAGCGCCTGATCCAGATCCGCGGTCAGATCGTCGATATGCTCGATGCCCACCGACAGCCGCACGGTCTCCTCCCGCACCCCCGCCTTCGCGAGTTCTTCCGGCGACAGTTGCCGGTGCGTGGTCGAGGCCGGATGCGTGACGAGCGACTTGGCATCGCCGATATTCACGAGCCGCGTGAACAGTTGCAGACGATCCTGGAAGCGCGCGCCCGCCGCGCGTCCGCCCTTCACGCCGAACGTCAGAATGCCCGGCCCGCGGCCCGACAGATAGCGCTTGACGAGCGCGTGATCCGGATGGCCCGGCAGCCCCGAATAATTGACCCACTCCACCTCACGATGCTCCTGCAGATGCCGCGCGATCTTCAGCGCGTTCTCGCTGATCCGGTCCATCCGCAACGCGAGCGTTTCGATGCCTTGCAGGATCTGGAACGCGTTGAACGGCGAGATCGCCGCGCCGGTGTTGCGCAGCGGCACGACGCGCGCGCGGCCGATGAACGCCGCCGGCCCGAACGCCTCGGTATACGTCACGCCGTGATAGCTGACGTCCGGCGTGGTGAGCCGCCTGAAGCGCGCGGCGTGACGGGTCCAGTCGAACTTGCCCGAATCGACGATCGCTCCGCCGATGCTCGTGCCATGCCCGCCCAGATACTTGGTCAGCGAATGCACGACGATGTCCGCGCCATGTTCGAACGGCCGCAGCAGATACGGCGACGGCACGGTGTTGTCGACGATCAGCGGCACGCCGTGGCGATGCGCGATCTCCGCGAGCGCGGCGATGTCGGTGATGTTGCCGAGCGGATTGCCGACCGACTCGACGAAGATCGCCTTCGTGCGTTCGTCGATCTGCGAGGCGAACGAAGCCGGCTCGCGCGGATCGGCGAAGCGCGTGACGATCCCGTATTGCGGCAGCGTGTGCGCGAACAGGTTGTAGGTGCCGCCGTACAGCGTGCTCGACGACACGATGTTGTCGCCGGCCTCGGCGATGGTCAGGATCGCGTAGGTGACCGCCGCCTGTCCCGAGGCGACCGCGAGCGCGCCGACGCCGCCTTCGAGCGCCGCGACGCGCTGTTCGAGCACGTCCTGGGTCGGATTCATGATCCGCGAGTAGATGTTGCCCGGCACTTTCAGATCGAACAGATCGGCGCCGTGCTGGGTGTCGTCGAACGCGAACGCGGCAGTCTGATAGATCGGCACCGCCGCCGCGCGGGTGGTCGGATCGGGTTGATAGCCGCCGTGCACGGCAATCGTTTCGAGGCGCCAGTTGGCGTTCGCGGACTCGCTCATCATCGGTCTCCACAGGTTGGACGCGTGCCTGATCGCACGCTGTGAATGCCGATTATTGAATGCTTTGAGTCCGTGCCTTAGCTTGTTTTGTCGCTTGCTTAGCGGCTTCGGTGCGATAGCTGCCTGGACGTCAGTCGTAGGAAAACGCGCCGCCGAACTTGTCGATCTTTTCCAGCGCCATGCCCGAGCCGCGCACCACGCAGGTCAGCGGCGCTTCGGCGACGAACACCGGCAGGCCGGTTTCCTCGGCCAGCAAGCGGTCCAGATCGCGCAGCAATGCGCCGCCGCCCGCCAGCGTGATGCCGCGCTCGGCGATGTCGGCGCCCAGTTCCGGCGGCGTCTGTTCCAGCGCAATCTTGACCGCCGAGACGATCTGGTTCAGCGGATCGGTCAGCGCTTCGAGAATCTCGTTGCTCGACACCGTGAAACTGCGCGGAATACCCTCCGACATATTGCGGCCCTTGACCTCCATCTCGCGCACTTCGGAGCCGGGGAACGCGGAGCCGATTTCCTTCTTGATCGCCTCGGCGGTCTGCTCGCCGATCAGCATCCCGTAGTTGCGGCGGATGTAGTTGACGATCGCGTCGTCGAACTTGTCGCCGCCCACGCGCACCGAGCCCTTGTAGACGATGCCGCCCAGCGAGATCACGCCGACCTCCGTCGTGCCGCCGCCGATATCGACCACCATCGAACCGGTCGCTTCCGACACCGGCAGGCCCGCGCCGGTGGCCGCCGCCATCGGCTCCTCGATCAGGTAGACCTGCGAGGCGCCGGCGCTGTGCGCGGCTTCCTTGATCGCGCGCCGCTCGACCTGGGTCGAACCGCACGGCACGCAGATGACGATGCGCGGCGACGGCGCGAACATGCGCGTCTCGTGCGCCATCTGGATGAAGCGCTTGATCATCTGCTGGGTGATGTTGAAGTCGGCGATCACGCCGTCCTTCATCGGGCGGATCGCCTCGATGTTGCCCGGCACCTTGCCGAGCATCTGCTTCGCTTCGTGGCCGACGGCCAGGATGATTTTCTTGCCGTTCGGGCCGCCTTCCTGGCGGATCGACACCACCGACGGCTCGTCGAGCACGATGCCCTTGCCGCGCATGTAAATCAGGGTGTTCGACGTGCCGAGATCGATGGCGAGGTCGTTGGAAAAAATGCCGCGCAAAAAGCCGAACATGCTGAATCCTGTCTCTCGAATGCCGGGCGCGTCTGCGCCGGCCGGGGGATGCCGCGCATGGGCGGCAGGCGACCGGGGGTCGGTCGGGAGAGGGGGAAGAATAACAGCTTCGCGGCGCGGACCCGGTTTGCGCGGCGAAGCGAAGCCGCGCCGGGCGAGGCGCGGAGCGCGAAGCGGGGCGTGGCGGGTCGCCCGGCACTGTACGCCGTCGCACTGACGCCAATTCCACGCCGCCGCATGCTTTCAGGCATGGGATACACCCCACGCCGGGGCCGTCCGCCCGCGCGCCGTGCACTGGGGCCGGCGCGCGGGTCTCGATCTGCGCACAGCGCCCGGCGTCCCGGGAGGCAAGGTGGACGCAAGCACGCAAACCGCGCGGCACTACGACGTGATCGACGACGAAGCCGCCTTCCTGGCCTTGCAGCCCGAGTGGGACGCGCTCTGGAAACACGCGCACGGCTACTACTACCAGTCGTTCAGCTTCTGCTGGCTCGCATGGAAGCACGTGGCGAAGCCGCACGGCCGCGGGCTCAAATGCATCATCTGCCGGCAAGGCGCCGACGGCCCGCTGCTGATGATCTGGCCGCTCGCGACCGTGCGCCGCTCGCTATGGACCTACCTGATGCCGCTCGGCCCAGAGGGCGGCGACTTCACGAGCGTGCTGGTCGAGGACAGCCCGGCCACCGGCGAACTGGTCGGCGGCGCGTGGCACACCGCGCGGCGGCGCTGCGGCGCGGACTTCATCCATTTGCCCTACGTGCGCAACACGCTCGAACTGCACCGGCTGGTCACGCAGGAGCGTCACGTGCTGTTCGCCGATGCGCACAACGCGCCGGCCGCGCGTCTGCGCGGCGAGCCGAGCTGGGAAGGCTACTGCGCGTCGCTCGGTACGCTGTTCGGCAAGCGCCCAGGCAGCTTCGCCAACCGGCTCGCGAAGGAAGGCGAGGTGGCCGTGCGGGTCGTCGATCCGGCCGAGGAGAGCGAGACCGCGTCGCTGATCGAATGGATGTTCAACTGCAAGCGCAGCTGGAGCGACCGGGTCGGCAAACGCAGCGCGTGGCTCGATTCGCCCGAGTTCGAATGCTTTCTGCGCAAGCTGATCTATTCGCCCGAGGTGCCGTCGATGGCGCGGCTCATCGTCGTCACGCTGAACGAGGCGCCGGTGGCGGGGATCGTCGTGAGTCTGGGCAATCCGTGCGCGAGCGCGATTTTCGCGGGCTACGACCCGTATTTCGGCCGCTGCTGCCCAGGTCTGATCGCGGTCGAACAATGCGTGAAGTGGGCGTACGAGAACGGCTACGACCTCGACTTCGGCGTTGGCACCGAGCGCTTCAAGGCGTACTGGTCGCGCGACGAGGCGACCACCGCGTGGACCGTGCAGATCGTCAATTCGCGTTGGGGATGGCTCGCCGTGCGCGCGCGGCGCATGCTGCGGGCACTGACCGAACGCCTGGAGGGCGCGCCTGAGCCTACACGCGCCGCAACCCGTCCATGTCGACGATGCGGATCTGTTTGCCGCGCGTCTCGACGAGGCCGTCCTTCTGGAACTTCGACAGCATCCGGCTGACGGTTTCGAGCTTCATGCCGAGATAGCTGCCGATTTCCTCGCGCGTCATGCGCAGATGGAATTCGGCGGCGGAGTAGCCGCGTTTCTGTAATTTGCCCGACAGGTTCAGCAGGAAGGTCGCGACCCGCTGTTCCGCCGACATCGTGCCGAGCAGCATCATCAGCGTCGCCTCGCGCACGATCTCGCCGCCCATCATCCGGTGTACGTGCTGCTGCACCGCCTTGACGTCGCGGCACATCGCCTCGAGCAGATGGAAGGGGATGATGCAGACCTTGCTGTCCTCGATCGCGAGCGCGTCGCAGCTATGCCGGCCGGAACAGATGCCGTCGAGCCCGAGCATGTCGCCCGCCTGATGAAACCCCGTGACCTGCTCGCGGCCGTCGCGATGCATGACCACGGTCTTGAACGAACCCGCGCGCACCGCGTAGAGACTCTGAAACGAATCGCCGGTGCGGAACAGCGTCTCGCCGTTGCGGATGGTGCGCGACGGACAGATCAGCGCCTCGATGCGTTCGGCCTCCGCGCGCGTCAGTCCTTCCGGCATGCAGAACGCGCGCATCGCGCAGGTCGAGCAGTGCGCGCCGGTGCGTTTGGCGTCGGGGGCGGCAAGGGTCGCGAAAGTGGGGAGGGCAGCCGCGGGTGCGTCGAGGCAGTCGGCAACATCAGACATGGTGTGCTCCCAGATGATGAAGACCACGCGCGCCGTGCGCGTGGACCAGTTGCTTGATGGCGTGACAGGCCAGCTCGAACTCGCCTGTCTTGTCGAAGAAGTAGCGCGCGCCGTTGGCGAGGCAGGCCTCGCGGAACCACACGCCGGAATGATTGGTGAGCACCATCGTGACGGGCGGCGGCGCGTGGCGCGCGAGGCGTTGCAGCAGATCCATCGCGGTGCCGCCGGCCAGCCGCAGATCGAGCACGACGAGGTCGGCGCCGCTCGCCGCGATCGCCGCGAATGCCGCTTCGGGCTCCTCGGCTTCGCCGGCGATCTCGACGCCGTCGATCGCACCGAATCGGGCCGCGATACGCGCCCGGATGGCCAACGCATCGTCGACGAGGAACACGCGCAACGCGCGCGGTGATGGGCTTGAGTTCATGGCCCGAAGTATCGGCCGCGTTATCTCAATTTAAAATCGGCGGCGAACGAAGTTCGGCTAGGCGGGAAGGAAGTCGTGTAGGGAATTTCCTACAGAGGGATGAGAAGCACCGCCGGGTTCAGATCTCCTCGTCGTCCCCGAGCAGCTTGTGGCGCAATGCATAACGCACCAACGCGGCTTCATGGGGCATCTGCATCTTCTCGAAGATACGCGTCTTGTACGTGCTCACCGTCTTGCTGCTCACGCACAGCGCATTGGCGATCTCGCCGAGCGTCTGGCCGGTGGCGATGCGGCGGAACACGTCGAACTCGCGATCCGACAAGCGTTGATGCGGCAGCGTATCGGCCGGTTCGTTCAGGCTTTGCGCGAAACGCTCGGCCATGGTGAGGCTCACGTAGACGCCGCCGGCAGCCACTTTCGATACCGCCGTCACCAGTTCCGCGCTCGCGCTCTCCTTGGTCAGATAGCCCGACGCGCCCGCCTTGAACGCACGCACCGCATATTGCTGCTCGGCATGCATGGTGAGTACCAGAATGCGCAGCCCGGGCTGTTCGTCCTTGATCTGCTTGATGAGTTCGACGCCGTTGCGGCCCGGCATCGACAGGTCGAGCACCAGCACCTCGGCGGCTTGCGAGCGGACCAGCGCGATCGCGCTCGCGCCGTCGCACGCTTCGCCGACTACCTCGAAACCGTCGGCGTTGCGCAGGATATGCCGCAAACCATCGCGCACCAGCGCGTGGTCGTCGGCGATCAGTACCCGAGTCATGTTTGCATCTCCTGCTGTTGCACGGCCGCGGCCGGGAAGCTGACCGTCAGCGCGAAACCCGCGCCGTCGGCGGTGACGATATCGACGGTGCCGCCCAGCATGTGCGCGCGTTCGCGGATGCCGAGCAAACCGAAGGACTTTTCGGCGGACGCGCCGTCGTGGCGCGCGCCCTGGCCGTTGTCCGCGATCCGCACGACGCAGCGCTGCGCGTCGATGCGCACCGTCAGCATGACCAGCGTGGCGTCCGCATGGCGCGCGACGTTGGTCAGCGCTTCCTGCACGATACGGAACAACGTGGTCGCGCCGGCCGGCGCGAAGCGCGTGTCGCCGACCTCGATGTCACGATCGACGTCGATCCCGTAGCGGTTGGTGAAGTCGTTGGCGAGCCATTCGATGGCCGGGATCAGACCAAGGTCGTCCAGCATGACAGGCCGCAGGTCGGCGGCAATGCGGCGCACCGACGCCACCGTCGCGTCGATCAGGCGGCGCATGCCGCCGAGCTGGCGCAGCACGTCGGCGGAGGTGTGCGCGTCGAGCGATGCCTCGACCAGCGACAGGTCCATCTTCAGCGCCGTCAGTTGCTGGCCGAGGTCATCATGCAGTTCGCGGGCAATCCGCGTTTTCTCTTCCTCGCGGACGTTCTGCAGATTGGCCGACAGTTCGCGCAGCTCCTCGCGCGACTTGCGTTGCGCGTGCTCCGCCTCGAACCGTTCGGTGATGTCGCGCAGCATCACCGTGTAGAGCTTGCTGTCGCCGTCGCGCACCTGGGAGATCGACGCCTCGAGCGGAAACTCCTCGCCGTTGCGCCGCAGTCCGAAAAGCACGCGTTGCTGGCGGCCCATCTGCCGTTCCGACACGCCGGTCACGCCGAATTGCCGTACATGATGATCATGGCCCGCGCGAAACCGCTCGGGGATGAATTGCGAGAGCGACGCGCCGAGCGCTTCGTCGGCGCTGCAGCCGAACACGTGCTCGGCCATCGGATTGAAAATCACGATGTTCTGCCGTTCGTCCACGGTGATGATCGCTTCCATCGACGAACGGATGATGCCCATCATGCGGGCTTCGTTCAGGTTGGACTGGTTCGCCTGGTTTGCCTGGTTTGCCTGGTTCGACGGGGTCGCTCGATCCGCTTGACTCGCCGGAGTGGGACGACCGCCGTGGCGTTGCCGCCCCAGCAGAAAGACGAACACCGGAAATGCAAAGACGGCGACGATACCCGCGACAAGGAGCATGGACGCCTCCGGATAGGGAAAACAAAGCCCGCATTTTCCGCGATTTGCGCGCTTCGTACCAGTGCGTCTCGTTGCCGGGGCGGCCGGTTCAGTGCGACATCAGCACCGGCAGGCTCATCGAACGCAGCACCGTGCGGGTGGCGCCGCCGAGCACCAGTTCCTGCCAGCGCGCGTGCGCATAGGCGCCCATCACCAGCAGATCCGCGCCGAGCCCGGCCGCCTCGGAGAGCAGCATTTCGCCGCTCGACGCGTCCGGCGCGGCTGTCACGTCGCGTATCTCGACGTTGATGCCGTGCCGCGCGATGACCGTCGCGATACCCGCCGCCGGAATATGCACGCTCGTCTCGCCATGCACGTCGTGCACCGTCACCACCGTGACGCGCGATGCCGCCTGCATGAAGGGCAGTGCATCGTGGGCGGCCCGCACGGCTTCGCGGCTGCCGTCCCACGCGATCGCCACATGCGTCCCGGCCGTTTCGACGCTGCCCGAATGCGGCACCAGCAGCACCGGCCGCCCCGCGGACATCACCAGATGCTCGACGAAATGATCGCCGACGTACGCTTCCGGATCCTGCGGATCGTCCTGCCCGGCGATGACCAGATCCGCGCAATGCGCGAGACGTGGCACGGCGAAGGTGGCCGGCTGCTCGAGCGCGTGCCATTCGCCGGGCACCTGGGCGCGCTGCAATTCCGCATGAAAAAGTCTTTCGAGCGCGCCGCGCCGCTCGGCGCGTACCTGTTGATGCGCTTCGAAGTAGCCGGACGTACCCGACATCACGTCGAACGAGCGCGGATTCGGCGTGTACACCGCGAACACGCCGGTCAGGTGCGCGCCGAAGTGGCGGGCGAGATGCAGCGCGAGTTCGAGCCGCGCATGCGCGCGCGCACTCGTATCCAGATGAACGACGATAGTTCTGTAACCCATGACAAGGCTCCCGAAACGAACGACGAGTAAGCGACGAGTAAGCGACGAATACGCGACAAATGCGCGACGAACAAGCGGCGAGTGAGCGAAAAATGCGCGACGCACAGGCAATGAATGCGCGACGGATAAACGGACGAATAAGCGGACGAATAAGCGAAGAGCGAGCGACGAACAATGCGCATCGCACCGCAGTCTAGAAGCGCGAATCCGTCCGCGCTTGATCCAGATCAAAGATCCGCTCAACGATCCCGCAGCGACGAAAACGCCTGCGCGACCACGCGCGGATCGTGCTGCCCCTTGTAGACCGCCGGCGCCGCGCGGTCGAGATCGAGCAGTGCGTAGGCGGCGTTCTGCGCCGAGCGTACCGAATACTCGACGGTGAACACCACGTCGTCGGGCAACTCGCAGAACTGGCCGATAAAGGCGAGATTGCGCCAACCCGCCGGCAGCACCTCGGGCCGGTCTCCCGCCCGGCGCGGCAGGAACTGGCTCGTGATGAACGGCATCATGCACGGGATACAGGTGGCCTGCGCGAGAATGTTCTCCGCTTGCGCGCCGATGTGCAGATGACCCAGCAACTCGGTGAGGATGTCGCGGCCGGTGCAGTCCTGCATCGGCTTGCCGACGAAGTCGCCCGGCTCGCCGACGCGCAGACCATAGCCCCACAACACCTGCACGTCCGCCGGCTGGCCGATGAAATGCGGCTGATGCGGCAACACGATCGACATCAGCCAGCGCGACTCGGGAAACGTGACGAGGCCGCCTTCGCCGGGCACGTTGCCGGTCAGATCGCGGATCAGCCGGAACAGCGTGGGGTCGCGCAACGTCACGGTGAACGACAGCCATTTCGATGCCTCCACGTGATCGGCGAACGCCTCCGGCCGGCCGAACTCGGGCCGCCCTGCGGCGATGTTCTTCCACAGCCGCCACGCGCCGCTGCTGTCCACATCGTTCAGCGGCGCGGGCTGATCCATGCCGCCCAGGCTCGACGCCGCGGTCATCGAACCGAGCGTGACGAGCACCTTGTCGGCGGCGCCGACGGGTAACTCGAAGCGCCGCTGCGCGGTTTCGCAGACGAGTGCGCTCACGCGATTCAGGGGCTCGCTGTCGTCCACGCGCAGATCGACGACGCGCGTGTCCGACTCGAAGACGACGCCGTGATCGTCGAGCCAGCGGCGCAGCGGCAGCACCATCGAATCGTACTGGTTGTAGACCGTGCGCATGATGCCGTGCAACTGGTTGAAGCCCGCCGACATATGGGCGAAGCGCAGCAGGTAGCGGCGGAATTCGACCGCGCTGTGCCACGGCTGGAACGCGAAGGTCGTGCACCACATCAGCCAGAAGTTGGTCTCGAAGAACGACGCGTCGAAGTGATCGGCAATGCGGCTCGCGCCGAGCATCGTCTCCGGTTCGATCGACAGGCGGCCGAGCGTGAGCAGATGCTTTTCGGCGAGCCCGTACGCGGGCGCCGCCTCGCGCCGGCCGTTGCGCACGAGGCGCGAGCTCGACGAGGTGCGGATGGTCTCGTTCCACTCGAAGATTTCCTGGGTGACGCTTTTGCTGTCGTCGAGCGTGGGGATCGACGAAAACAGGTCGTACGTGCACAGGTATTTGCTTTCGAGCATGCGGCCGCCGCGCACCACGTAGCCGTCTGCGGCGTTGCCGGCGCCGTCGAGGCTGCCGCCGGGTTTGTCGAGCGCCTCCAGGATCGTGATGTCGCCACCGCGCACGCGCGCGTCGCGGATCAGAAAGGCGGCGGCCGCCATCGCGGCAATGCCGCCGCCGACCAGATAGAACCGGCTCTCCGATACCTGCGCGTTGGGGGCGGCCGCGAGACCGGCGGTCCGCGCGTGGTGGGCGGTGGCGTGAAGCGGATGGGGGGCGTGCATGGCGGATGTCCTTGGTATGGGCGAGGCGAGACGTCGTGCCGCACCGCGCCTGCAACCGGCCGGTGGATGACTCGGTCGGGGCAGCCGCGCGGCGGCGGTGTGGCCAACATACGCGCCGCAGTCCGACGCGCGGTTGCGTTGGATCAAGCAACGCTCGCGCCGCGGCGCGCCGCCCGACGACATCGGTACAAGGGTTGACGGCAGGTGCGTTCGCCCGCCCTGGCGGCGGGCGCGGATTGGTATAAAGTGAATCGGTGACTGCCGTGCGGTGCATGCGTGTCGCGCCGCTGCTTCCTTCTTCGAGGAGCTGCCGCCAGGATGAAATACAAGGACTATTACCAGGTGCTCGGTCTCGCGCGCGAGGCGTCCCAGGACGACATCAAGCGCTCGTACCGCAAGCTCGCGCGCAAGTACCATCCGGACGTCAGCAAGGAGACCGACGCCGAGGACCGCTTCAAGGAACTCGGCGAGGCGTACGACGTGCTGAAGGACCCGGAGAAGCGTGCGGCCTACGACCGCATGGGCAGCGGATGGCGCAACGGCGAGGAATTCCAGCCGCCGCCGAACTGGGACGAGGGCTTCGAATTCCGCGGCGCGGGTGGCGGTGCTCCGGGTGGCTCAGGTGGCCCGGGCGGTCCGGGTTACGAGGGCGATCCGCGCGCCCAGGCCGATCTGCACGACTTCTTCGAGCAGATGTTCGGCGGCGCGCGCGGCCAGCATGGCGCGCAAGGGCCGCATGCCGCGGGCCACGGCGCGCATGCACGGCAGCAACCGTTCGATCTGCGCGGCGAGGATCATCACGCGAAAGTGCTGATCGATCTCGAGGACGCGTATCGCGGCGCGCAGCGTTCCATTTCCCTGCAGGTGCCGGTCGTCGATGCGCAAGGCCACGTCTCGCTCGACACCCGCACGCTCGACGTGTCGATACCGAAGGGCATCCGCGCGGGTCAGCATCTGCGTCTGGCGGGGCAAGGCGGGCCGGGCAGCTCGCCTGACCGCGCCGGCGATCTGTATCTGGAGATCGGTTTTCGCGAGCATCCGCGCTTTCGCGTCGATGGCCGCGATGTCTCGCTCGATCTGCCGGTCGCCCCATGGGAAGCGGCGCTCGGCGCGCAGGTGACGGTACCGATCGTCGACGCCTCGGTGGAGATGACGGTGCCGCCCAATTCGGCCAACGGACGGCGCCTCAGGCTGCGTGGCAAGGGCATTCCCGGCAATCCGGCGGGCGACCTGTACGTGGTGCTCAATCTCGTGCTGCCGCCGGCCGACACCGACGCCGCGAAGGCCGCTTACGACACCATGCGGCGATCCTTCCATTTCGATCCGCGCGCGCATCTGAACGGATGACCAGGGTGACTATCGTGAAAGAGACCACTACGACCACGTATCTCGAAGGCCAGATCGTCGATGAGAACGTCGAGTTCACGCTCGTCGAACTGTGCCGGGCGAGCGGCGCGTCCGCCGAGGAAATGACGCTGTGGGTATCCGAAGGCGTGTTCGATCCGAGCGGCGAGCGGCCCGAGGACTGGCGCTTCAGCGGCGTCGCGCTGCGGCGCGTGCGCACCGCGCGAAGGCTGGCGCGCGATCTGCAGATCAATGCGCCGGGTATCGCGCTGGCGCTGGATCTGCTGGACCAGATCGATGCGTTGCAGGCGCGCGTGAGACGGCCGCGCGGCGGTTGATGGCGCGGCAGCCAGGCGGGCGATGGTGCAGGGCCGTGCCGTGCCGAGCCTGTTGCGAGGCTTTGCGCCGCATCAGGTTCCATTAAGGTTTGCTTGTTAGGCTTGAGCATCGGTTGACGTGCACGGAGCCGCTTCGGTGATCCGGACAGATCGTTTCGTCTGGAGCGAACGGTTGTGCGCGCAACGTCGGCTGCTTTCCGCTTTCCGGGCACGCTCGCATGAAGCTTTCCACTACCATCCGGCTGCGCGCCTATCTGGTGACGGCGTCGCTTTCGGCCGTCGCGATCCAGATCGGCGTACTGGCGTCGATCTTCGTGTTCGGCGTGCCGGAGTCATGGTTTCAGACGGTACATTTCCGGCTCGCGGCGGCGGGCGCCATCGGCATGATGGTGCTGATCTCGGCGGCGATCTCGCATGCCGCGTTCCGTTCGGCGGTCGCGCGGCATTACGCGATTCACGATGAAACGCGTCCCGGTGCTTTCCGCGTGTCGGACGAATGCCCGTTGCGGGCATTCGTCATACTTCATCTGCGGATGACGGGCGTGAGCGCCACGGCGGGCACGCCGCAGTGATGCGGCAATGACGCGCGCTCAAAGCGCGGCGCTTTATAGCGCGGCGGTCAGCGTTTCCGTTTCCGTTCGCGCCAGCGCATGCCGGTTCACCGGGCGCGGCAGGCCAAGATTCTCGCGCAGCGTGCGGCCCTCGTACTCGCTTCTGAACAGGCCGCGTCGGCGCAATTCCGGCACCACGTGGTCCGCGAATTCGCTCAAACCACCCGGCAGCCACGGCGACATGATGTTGAAACCGTCCGCGCCTTCTTCCTCGAACCACTGCTGCAACTGATCCGCGATGCTCCGCGGTGTGCCGACCACCTGCTGATGCCCGCGCGCGCCGGCAATGCGCAGATACAGCTGGCGAATCGTCAGGTTTTCGCGCCGCGCGAGATCGAGCAGCAGACGTTGCCGGCTCTTGCCGCCGTTGGTCTCGGGCAGATCGGGAACGGGGCCGTCGAGCGGATAGCCGGACAGATCGACGCCGCCCGACATGTTCGACAGCAGGTTCAAGCCGACCGTCGGATGAATCAGGTTCTGCAATGTGTCGAATTTCTCGCGCGCCTCTTCCTCGGTTCTGCCGATCACCGGGAAGATGCCGGGCATGATCTTCAGATGGTCCGGGTGCCGTCCGTAACGCGCGAGGCGGCTCTTGATGTCGCGATAGAAGGTCTGCGCTTCCTCGAGCGTCTGGTGCGCGACGAAGATCACCTCGGCGGTTTGCGCGGCGAGTTCCTTGCCGGCCTCCGACGCGCCGGCTTGCACCACCACCGGCGAGCCTTGCGGCGAGCGCGCGACGTTCAACGGTCCGCGCACCTTGAAATGCTTGCCGCGATGATTGAGCACATGCAGCTTGCCGGCATCGAAGTACACGCCGCTCTGCTTGTCGCGCAGGAAAGCGTCGTCCTCCCAGCTGTCCCACAGGCCCGTGACCACGTCGTGGAATTCTTTCGCGCGCTCATAGCGCACCGCGTGATCGGGATGCTGCTCGAAGCTGAAATTCAGCGCCTCGGCTTCCGTGCTCGATGTCACCAGGTTCCAGCCCGAGCGTCCACCGCTCAGATGGTCGAGCGACGCGAATTTGCGCGCGAGGTTGTACGGCTCGTTGAAGGTCGTGGAAACGGTGGCGATCAACCCGATGTGGCGTGTCACCACCGAAAGCGCGGACAGCAGCGTCAACGGTTCGAAGTGATCCGCGCGCGCGGTACGCGAGAGCGACGCGAGATTGTTGTCGCGCACGCTGACGCTGTCGGCGAAGAAGATCGTGTCGAACTTCGCCGCTTCCGCGATGCGCGCGACCTGCGCATAGTGTTCGAAGTTCAGGCCACCGTCGGCCTGCGCATCGGGGTGGCGCCACGCGGCGATATGGTGGCCGGTTTCCATCAGGAACGCGCCTAGCTTGATCTGGCGCTTGGATTGTTGCTTGGCTTGCTGCTTGGCTTGCGTTTGCGGGATGTGCTCGCTCATCGTGTGCTCCGGGTAGTCGGGCTAATCTGTGGACTGCGGGTTGGGCGGCAAGCCGTACGCGTCACCATGCAAGGCGCCATTCGGTGATCGGCGGATGCGCGACACGGGGTCCGTGTGCTGGCATGCCGCCGTCGCGCCGATCGGGCGGTTCGTCGATGTTTTCGCTCGCGTGGCCGGCTGCGCCGAAGTCGGCCACGATCTCGTCGCGCAGCTGGATAAAGCGCGCATCGCCGCGATCGCGCGGCCTCGGCAAGCCGATCTCCACGATGCGCTTGATACGGCCCGGACGCGGCGCCATCGTCACGACCCGGTCGCCAAGGTAGACCGCTTCGTCGACGTCGTGCGTGACGAGGATCATCGTGATGCGCTCCTGTTCCCAGATCCGCTGCAGTTCGTTTTGCAGACGGCCACGCGTGATCGCGTCGAGCGCGCCGAACGGCTCGTCGAGCAACAGCACGCGCGGCCGGTTCACGAGTCCGCGCGCAATCGCGACCCGCTGCGCCATGCCGCCGGACAGTTGATGCGGGTACGCGTTCTCGAAGCCCGCAAGGCCGACCAGCGCGATATGGTCGGCGACCGCATCGCGCTTCTGACGCGCGGAGAGCGGCGCGTTGCGCAGCGCCGCCAGAATGTTCTGCGACGCGGTGAGCCACGGAAACAGCCGGTGATCCTGAAACACGATGCCGCGTTGCAGGGACGTGTCGCGCACCCGCTCGCCGGCCACGCGGATTTCGCCGCTGTAGTCGGTATCGAGACCGGCGATCAGTCGCAGCAGCGTCGACTTGCCGCAGCCGCTCGCGCCGAGCACGCTGACGAATTCGCCGGGACGCACATGCAGCGTGATGTCGTCGAGCACGTCGAGCGCGGCGCCGCGCTGACGGTAGCGCTTGCGCACGTTGAGGATGTCGAGGCCTTCGGAAACAACGCTGCTCATGAGTGCGGTCCTGTGGGTGGGGTGAGGTAAAAGGCGCTACGAAACACCGCGCGCTCGACGGCACGCGCGATCGCATTGAGCGCCCAGCCCGTCGCACCGACGACGATGATCCCGAACAGCACCAGATCCATCCTGAACTGCTCGCTGCCGTCGATCAGCGTATTGCCGATGCCGCTGCCCGCGACCAGCAGATACTCGGCGCCGAGCGTGGCGAGCCACGAATAGATCAGCGCGAGATACACGCCCGTGAAAATCGAAGGCAGCGCGGCCGGCAGAATCACGTGCGCGATCAATTGAACGCGCGAGTAGCGGAACGCGCGCGCGACTTCGATATAGGCGCGCGGCACCGCGTGAATGCCGTCGCAGGTGTGCGCGGCGACCGGCAGCAGCGCGGCGAGCGACAGGAACACGACCTTGGCCGCGTCGCCGAGACCGAACCAGACGGAGATCAGCGGAATCCACGCGAACAGCGAGATCTGCTTGAACGTATCGAAGCTGGGACCGACCATGCGTCGCGCGATCCGCGAAAAACCGAGCAGGCTGCCGAGCAGCAGACCCGCGATGGAGCCGATCGCGAAACCGCTCGCCTCGCGCGCCAGCGAAGCGGACATCGCCCGCAGCAGCGCGCCGCTCGCGATCTGCTGCCAGCCGGTGTGCATGACGTCGAGCGGGCTGACGAGCAGGCCGCTTTTGACGAGATGCAAGCCCGAAATGAGCGACCAGAGCGCGACCGCCACGAGCGGCAGCACGGCGCCTCGCCATGCGCCGCCGCGGTGCGTCGTGGTGGTGGTCGCGGCGGTGTGTTCCGGCGTGGACGCGGCGGTGCGCCTGTCGCGGCCGAACCCGGTTAACCGCGCAAGCCAGCGTGGTCGCGCGCGTTGCGCCGGCGCCTCGCAACTGCACGGCGGCGGACCCTTGCGTGTCGAAGGCCGGCGAGGCGGCCGGGCGGGGGGAGTCGAAAGAAGCGTCATCGCAGAAGATTCCTTTGCCGCTCGGCGGCGTTCACTCGCGGAACGCGGACGGCTGGCCGCGCCGCAGACGCAGTTCTAGCGCGTCGAGCAACCGGTTGACCGCATATCCGATCGCGCCCACCACGACCACCGAGGCCATCACCAGGTCGAGCTGAAACAACTGCCGTCCGTAGACGATCAGGTAGCCGAGCCCTTCGGACGACGCCACCAGTTCGACCACCACCAGCGCAAGCCACGCTTTCGTGAACGCGAGGCGCACGCCGGTGGCGAGCGTCGGCACGGCGGCCGGCAGCACCACGTACGCGATACGCTGCCAGCGGCTGTAGCCATAGCCACGCGCGACTTCCTCCAGCGCGGCCGGTGTCTGGCGAAAACCTTGAATCGTGCTGAGCGTGACCGGCACCAGCGCGGCATGTGCGATCAGAATGTATTTGAGCGCCTCGCCGACGCCGACGAGCAGCAGCAGGAACGGCAGCCAGCCGAGCACCGGAATCTGCACCAGCGCGTTGAAGCCTGGCAGCACGTAGGCTTCGAGCGTGCGTGACAGACCGAGCGCCGTGCCGAGCACGAAACCGGCCAATGTGCCGAAGCCGAAACCGAGCAGCACGCGTTGCAGGCTGATCAGCGTGTGATGCGCGAGATCGCCGCTGCGCGCGAGGTCGACGAAGGTCTCGTAGACGCGCTCGGGCGGCGGCAGAATCTGCGGCGCGATCCAGCCGCGCTCGCAACCGACGATCCATAGCGCGAGCAGGGCGGCCGGCAGCAGCCAGGGCGCCGCGAACCAGGCGACGGCACGCCATCTGTCGAACGCGCTGACGCGGGCGTGGGTGCTGATGTCTGGGTTCGTGCCGGCGCGTCCGTCGTGCGATGCATGTGGGACGGTATCGCGCGACGCGCCGTTTTCCGCGACGCTACCCGTTCGACTCGTGACACCCGTGACACCCGTGACAGCACGAATGGGAACCGCTGTTTCGCTCATCGTGGCGCTCCGTTGTGATGCGCTTGGTGCTTTGTTTGAAGCCCTGGCCTGATGCTCCGCCAGGCGCTTCGCTGTCGTGTCGTGTCGCGTCAGGTGATCCGCCCGAAGCCGCGTTCGATGACGCGCTTGACGCCACCCGTTACGCCACCCGTGACGCTCCGCCCCGTCGCCGCTTCAACCGAGCGGTTTCCCCGACGCGTCATAACGCGTCCAGTAATGTTCGAGCTTCAACGTACGCAGCGCGTTGTCGAGATAGCGCGTGTCGAACCAGCCGTCCACCTCGACCGGCTGACGGATCAGCTTGAGCTTGAGCGCATCGGCGGCTACCGCCTTGTAGCGCGCGACCACGAACGGATCGATCAACGGCGAGTTGCGTTCCTTCAAACTCTGATTCGCGTATTCGGCCTGCCAGTACGCGTAATTCACGCCGCTTTGCGCCCACAGCTTGAAGAGCGCGTCGCGATTCGTTTCTTCGGACGACCACTGCGCGCCCTTGACGAACGTGTTGACGACACGTTGCACCACATCCGGATGCGCGCGTTCGAAATCGTCGAGCACCAGCAGATGCGCTTGCCGCGTGAATTGCGGCCCGTCGTTCTGCGACTCGTAGATGATCCGCACGAGGCCCTGGTCGCGCAGCTTGTACAGGTGATAATCGTTGAACGACGCGTCGATCCCTTTCGACGCCAGCGCCGCGAGCGAACTGGCCACATCGAGATTGATCACGCGCAGATCGCGTTCGTCGAGGTGGTTGGCCGTGAGCGCGTTGTCGGCCACCAGTTGCAGATTGGTGCCGCGAAACATCGCGACGCGGCGGCCCTTCAGATCCTTGATCGAACGGATGTCGGAGTCGGCCGGCACGGCAATCTTGATGCCCGAGCGCACGCCCGAGGCGAGCAGCAGGTGGGTCTTCAAACCGTTGGCGCGCGCGAGCACGGCGGGCAGGTCGCCCTGGAACGCGAAATCGAGCGACTTGTCGGCGATCGCCTCGTTCACGGCGGGGCCGGCGCCCTTGAAGAACAGCCATTGAATCTTGATGCCGTCGGCGGCGAATTCCTTTTCGAGCAGTTGTTGCGCCTGCACGGTCGCGGCGGGCGAGCCGCCGAAGGTCGGCGGATCGCCGCCGCCTTGCTGCGCGACGCCGATGCGAATCACGGACAGCTTGTCGGCATACGCGTGCAACGACGCGAGGGACAGCGCGGCGCACAGCGCCAGGGACTTCAGTAGCTTCGGATATCGCATGGTTGCCGTGACGAGCGAGAGAGCGAGAGAGCGTGACGCGAACGCCCGATGCGGATGGCGCCAGGCGCCGCCCGCATCGGGTTGAAGAAAGTCCACGTCGAAAGCGGACCGGAATCTGGCCGGAATCTCGTCGCGATCCTTGCCGGAACGCGACCTGAAAGCAGCCAGACAAGGGCTTGAAACAAGCGCTAAACGTGCCTCGGATCAGAAATCGAAACCGGGACCGCCCGCGCCGGGTCCGCCTGCCGGTGCGGCGGGCGCAGCGGGTTTCGGCGCCTCGTGCACGGTGGCGTCGGTGGTGAGCAACAGCGAGGCGACCGATGCCGCGTTCTGCAACGCCGTGCGCGTGACCTTGGTCGGATCGAGCACGCCCGATTCGACGAGGTCGCCGTACTCGCCGGTCTGCGCGTTGTAGCCGAAATTGCCGCTGCCTTCCGCGACCTTCGCGACCACCACGCTCGCTTCCTCGCCCGCGTTGGTGACGATCTGGCGCAACGGCTCTTCGAGCGCGCGCAGCACGATCTTGATGCCCGCATCCTGATCGGCATTCGCGCCCTTGAGCCCGGCGATCGCCTTGCGCACGCGAATCAGCGCGACGCCGCCGCCCGGCACGATGCCTTCCTCGACTGCCGCGCGCGTGGCGTGCAGCGCGTCGTCGACACGGTCCTTCTTCTCCTTGACCTCGATCTCGGTCGCGCCACCCACCTTGATCACCGCGACGCCGCCGGCCAGTTTCGCCACGCGTTCCTGCAGCTTTTCACGGTCGTAGTCCGACGTGGCCTCGTCGATCTGCGTGCGGATCTGCTTCACGCGCGCCTCGATATTCTTCGCGTCGCCCGCGCCGTCGATCACCGTGGTGTTTTCCTTGCCCACTTCGATACGCTTTGCCTGACCCAATTCGGCCAGCGTGGCTTTTTCGAGCGTGAGGCCGGTCTCTTCCGCAATCACCTGGCCGCCGGTCAGGATCGCGATGTCTTCGAGCAGCGCCTTGCGACGGTCGCCGAAGCCCGGCGCCTTGACGGCCACGGTCTTCAGAATGCCGCGAATGTTGTTCACCACCAGCGTCGCGAGCGCTTCGCCCTCGACGTCTTCCGCGATGATCAGCAGCGGGCGGCCGGCCTTCGCGACCTGTTCCAGCACCGGCAGCAGATCGCGGATATTCGACACCTTCTTGTCGTGCAGCAGCACGTACGGGTTATCGAGCACGGCGACCTGCTTGTCCTGGTCGTTGATGAAATACGGCGACAGGTAGCCGCGATCGAATTGCAGACCTTCCACCACGTCGAGTTCGTCGTCGAGCGACTTGCCGTCTTCGACCGTGATCACGCCTTCCTTGCCGACCCGGTCGATCGCTTCCGCGATGCGCTGGCCGATCGATTCCTCGCCGTTCGCCGAGATCGTCGCGACCTGGGCGATTTCCTTGCTGGTGGTGGTCGGCTTGCTGATCTTCCTCAGTTCGTCGATCGCCGCGACCACGGCCTTGTCGATGCCGCGTTTCAGATCGAGCGGATTGAGACCCGCCGCCACGTACTTCTGGCCCTCCCGCACGATCGCCTGCGCGAGCACGGTGGCGGTGGTGGTGCCGTCGCCGGCGGCGTCGCTGGTGCGCGATGCGACTTCCTTCACCAGTTGCGCGCCGATGTTCTGCACGCGGTCCTGCAATTCGATTTCCTTCGCGACCGACACGCCGTCCTTGGTCACGATGGGCGAGCCGAAGCTGCGCTCCAGCACGACATTGCGGCCCTTCGGTCCGAGCGTCACCTTGACCGCGTTGGCCAGAATGTTCACGCCTTCGACCAGTTTCGAACGCGCCACGTCGCTAAAAATGATTTCCTTTGCTGCCATGTTCAACGCTCCCTTATTGAGTGACGACGGCGACGACATCTTCTTCGCGCAGCACCAGCAGTTCGGTGCCGTCCACCTTCACGGACTGGCCCGCGTACTTGCCGAACAGCACGCGCTCGCCGACCTTCAGGTCCGGTTCGATACGCTTGCCGTCGCTATCGCGCTTGCCCGGGCCGATGGCGATCACTTCGCCCTGGTCGGGTTTTTCCGCGGCGCTTTCGGGAATCACGATGCCCGATGCGGTCTTGGTTTCCTGATCGAGGCGCTTGACGATCAGACGGTCGTGCAATGGACGTAGGCTCATGGATGGGTTTAGCGGTATATCGGTGTTGAGGGATTGAATCTGGCACTCGTCGCGGGTGAGTGCTGACCGGAATCGAGTATAGAAATGCGTCGCCGCGCGATCCAATAACGAATCGTCGGATCGTTATCGGCGTTTCAGGATTACGTTATGGGCGGCGCGGGAAAAGCCGCTGGCGTGCGGCCGACGCGAGTCCGGCGCTCCAACACGCGCATTGGCTAAAGCTTGCGCTTGCTTTCTGGAACGAGCAGTCTTAATATCCGTTCACCATGCCACGACACACCCGACACTCCGCCGCATCGTCCGCCGCCCTGGAGCGCGGGCGGCCCCGCGAATTCGATATCGACGAAGTGACGCGCGCGGCCGGCCGCGTGTTCTGGCAGCAGGGCTACCATGCCACCTCGATCGAGATGCTGTGCCAGTCCACAGGGCTCTTTCGTGCGAGTCTTTACAGTGCGTTCGGCGACAAGCACGGCCTGCTGGTGGCCGCGTTCGGCCAATACGCGGAAGGGGCGATCGCCCGCGTGAAGGAACGGCTGGAAGGCGCCGGTTCGCCACGCGAGGCCTTGCACCAGGCCTTGCTGCATTACACGAAGGTGTCGGTGAAGCTATCGCAGCGACATGGCTGCTTCATTACCAATGCCGCGATCGAACTGCTGCCGGCGGACGAGGCGCTGCGGCCGCATGTCGAAACCACGCTGCGCCGCATCGCCACGCATCTGGCCGCGGCGGTCGTGCGCGGCCAGCAGGCGGGCGAGTTCGATTCCACGCTCGACGAACAGGCCGTCAGCACCTATCTGCTGTGCGTGATCCAGGGGTTTCGGGTGCTCGGCAAAGCTCATTTTCACGAGGAAGACCTCGTGCCTGTCGTCGACATGACGATGCGCGCGCTGCTCTAAAATTTTTTCCCTATTTCTGGAACGATCAGTCATGAATGAGCCGGTGGGATTGTCTTCAGTCGCGGTAGAGCCGATACAACACGCAAAGCCGGTACAGCGGCCTGTGCAGGCGAATACAACCAACGCGCCTGTCGCGACACAGAACGCGTATGGCAAGGGCGTGATGTTCTGCGTGGCGGCCACGGTATTGATGGGCATCATGTTCCCCGTGATGACCGACGCGCTGACCCACGTCGATCCGTTCACCTTCACCTCGTTGCGCTATCTGATCGCCGGCACCTTCTTCCTCGCGCTGCTGATCGCGAAGGAAGGCAAGGGCGCGTGGCGGGCGGACGGCGAGTCGCTGGCGCTCGCGTGGCTGTTGGGATCGGTGGGTTTCTGCGGGTTCGGCTCGTTCGTGTTTCTCGGTCAGCAGCTCGCGGGACCGGAGGGCGCGTTGACCGCCTCGATCATGATGGCGACGCAGCCGATGATGGGCCTGCTGCTGAATTCGCTGGTGCGAAAGACCTTGCCGCCGGTGGTCACGCTACTGTTTATTTTGATGTCGTTCGCCGGCGTCTCGCTGGTGGTCACGAAAGGCGATATCGTCGCGGCGCTGCACGAGCCGCAGCACTATTCGGCGAATGCCTTGATTCTGGTCGGTGCGTTGTGCTGGGTGATCTACACGTTCAGCGCCGCGCATTTCAAACGCTGGTCGGCGCTGAAGTACACGACGCTCACGTTGTGGCTCGGCCTGACCACGATTGTCGGACTCAATGGCGTGCTGGTCGCGCTGCATGTCGTGCCGATGCCGTCAGCGGCAGAGGTGTGGGCGATCGCTCCGCATCTGCTGTACATGGGGCCGATTGCGGGTTTCGTCGCAATCCTGTTCTGGAACATGGGCAACCGCATTCTGACGCCACTCAACGGTGTGCTTTTCATGGATGTGCTGCCGGTCACGACATTCGTGCTGTCGTCGCTGACCGGCGTCGTTCCCGCCCGCGCGCAGATCGCCGGGGCGAGCATGACCGGCCTCGCGCTGATTTTCAACAACCTGTATCTGCGGCGTCGAGCGCGGCGGCTGGCCGCCGCGCGTTGAGGCGGCTCGTGCGCGTCACAGGTTCGGCAGGCCCGGCGGATTGGTCGCGGACTTCGTGATCGCCTCGGAACCGAGATTCCATCGATCGAGTACGCGCGTGTACACGCCCGACGCGATCAGATCGTTCAGCGACGTGGTGAACGAGTCGGCGAGGCCGCTACCCTTGCGCGTGGCGATCGCCAGCTCCGCGGTGCGCGGCCAGCCGCCGCTGACGGTGCCGGCCAGGCGCGTCTTGCCTTGCAGCGCGGCCTGATACGCCTGTGTCGCGTTGACGCTGAAAATCGCATCGGCGCGGCCGGCCTGCAACGCGAGATTCTTCACCGCGACTTCGTCGTAGTACTGCACCTCGACCGGCTTCAAGCCGTGCGCGACGTTTTCCTTGTCCCATGCCAGCAGGATCTTTTCCTGATTCGTGCCGGAGTCCGTGATGATGCGCAGGCCGGCCACGTCCTTCGGTTCCTTCAGCGAGGTGATCTTGCTGTCGGACTTCACGTAGAAGCCGACCTTGTCCTGCCGGTAGCTGGAGAAATCGAATTTCTGCTTGCGCGCCTCGGTCACCGTGACGTTGGAGAGCACCGCATCGACCTTGCCCGACTCCAGCGCGAGCGGCCAGTCGGCCCACGAAACCGGCACGAGTTCCAGCTTCCTGCCGAGACTGTCGGCGACGACCTGCGCGAGGTCCGCGTCATAACCAACGATGGTTTTGGCATCGGTGGCATAGGTGCTGATCGGCGGGATGGTCGGATGAATCGCGACCGTCAGCGTGCCTTCCTTCACGAAGTGGAAATTCGGCGAGATCGCCTTGATCGCCGCTGGGTCCTTGTCGACGCGAATCCGGCCGGGCTGTTGCGGACTCAGATCCAGGGCTTCTCCGGCCAGTGCGAGTGTGCTGAAGCCGAGTGCGATGGAGGCGATCGCACCGAGAAAGACCGAAGCGGTCAACCCGGTAAAGCGTGACGAACGTTGCGCGTGCATGACTGAACTCTCGTTGTGGTTGTGGTGGACGAGGAACGTGGAGTGAGACTGCTGGCGTTCGACAATAACGTTTCGCCGGAAGCGGGCGAACCAACGAATAAGAATAAGGATATGGATGCGCGGCATCGACGCGACTCGATGCACCGCGTCGCTTAGTCAATCCCAGCGCGCGAATATGAATAGCTCGAATCGCTGGTTCTGCGCCGCGTAGCCGCTGCCTATACTGGTTCGCCACATGTCTACATCATTCACCATTCACACACGTTGATTGAAAACCATGAGTCGAGATCTGCTGTTGTTGCTGGAACCAGGCTTCACCGATCCGAAGCACCCCGGTGAACGTTTCATCTGCCCGCACGGCGTGCCGATCGAGGGTTTGCTCGCAAGCGATCCCGCACGCAACGCGCGACTGGACATTCAGCGTCTGCCGTTCGAGCGGCCGCGCGCGGTCGTTGTCGAAGCGCTGGACGCCGAACACCAAGGACTGCCGGTGCTGATTTTCGGCGACGACCAACCGGCGCCCGACGATGCCGAGGTGCTGGGCGACAAACGCTTCGTGACGGACCCGCGCCGCATTCTCGATCTGCTCGCGCAGCGTCACGGGTTCCCGAAAGTGCATTGACGGAAATACGCGGCACACACGACGCGGGACCGGTTGAACGTAAGTTCTCCGGTCCCGCGTTGCATTGAATGCTGAGGTTTCCGTCGCCGGCAAACCCCAGCCGCACTGCACATCAAAACAGATGCTTGATCCCCGCCGATACCGCCACCTGCTTGTCGGTGGCCGACGGTGTCAGATAGCCGATCGCGGCGACTGCCGGACGCCCCAGCGAGTCCGTGCCGCTCGCATGCTGGAACGCGCCGGTGACATACAGATCGGTCGCCTTCGACAGCGAATACGCGGCGCCGAGGTTGAACTGCTCGTACTTCGCATTGCTCTTGTTGCCGACGCTGCCGCCTTGCGTGTAATCGAACGAGGTGCCGAAGCGCAGGAACGGCGTCGCCTGATAACGCAGGCTCGCGCTGATCGTGCTGAGCGTCGTCGAACCGCTGTAGTTGAGCGTATTCAGCGAGGCGTTCGACCCGAGTCCACGGAACTGCGTGTTCGAATATGCCGCGCCGAAGATCGCGCCGCCGATCGTATACGTGCTCGCAACCGAAATGGTCTGCTGCGTATGCGCCGAAGCGAAGCCCGCGATCGCCGGATTGGATTCCGCCGCCGTGGCCGAGCCTGCCGAGCCGAGGTTGTTGCCGGTCGCACTCGCGTTCGCGTTGGTGCCGTACAGCGACGCGTTCGGATTGCGCGCGTTGATGATCGACGCCGCGATCGCGAAGGCGCCGCCGGTATAGCTCAAGCCTGTCGACCAGAACTGATTCTGCGTGACATCACCGGCCACGCCGCCGAAGCTGTACAACGCGCCGAAGCGGAAGCCGCTGAACGAGTCGGACAGATACTTCACCGTGTTGTTGATGCGGTGCGTGAAGTTCAGGTTGTCGTAGTCGGCGGGATGGATCGCGAGATTGCCCCAGTACCAGCCGGCCAGCAGCGGCGAAATGAACTCCACGCCGAGATCCGCCTGACGCCCGAGCGTGAACGTGCCGTATCGGTCTGCGCTGAAACCGACCCACGCCTGGCGGCCGAACTCCGTGCCGCCCTGGCCGAGCGCGCCGCTATTCACGCTGTAGCCGCTTTCGAGTTTGAAGATCGCTTTCAGTCCACCGCCGAGATCCTCGGCGCCGGTCAGCCCCCAACGGCTGGACGACAAGCCGGACGTACCGCTGTCGAGCTGCGCGACCTGAGCGCCGCCTTTAGGCCGGCCCGCGGCGGAGGTGGCGGCGGTTTGCACGTTATTCGCGTAGGTGACGTTACCGGTCACGATGCCGTACAGCGTGACGCTGCTTTGTGCGTGAGCGGTGGTCGCCAGAAGAGAAGTGACGCCGGCGGCGAAAAGCAATTTTTTCATAATTGTTCGAATCAGTCTTGATGATGTGAGGGTTGAAGTGCCGGTGCGAGAAGTGAGAATCGGCAGGACACGATAAGCAACCCAAACTGATTGAACAAACAACCATATTCGATATGGATTTCGGCAAATACGTCGAGCGTGGTGTCGAAGTGGAGAAGTTCTGGCGATAACGACGGCAACCGGGAATAGATTGGCGATCCTTATCGAATCGTTCATAGAGTGAGGTAGATTCGATATACCGCCTATCGAAGCACGATGGTGAGGGCGCGAATTCCGAGTGGCGAATTCGCCACATTGTCTGAGTGAAGAAGTGAGGGAATAGCTGACATGGGCTTCCTCGAGACAGGCGGAAGCCATGATGACGTGCCGGGAAGATCAAGCAATCGCGCGGCAAACAAGCCTTTCAAAGCCGTAGACCCGCCTCGCGCAGCAAGGGCAGCACGCGCTCGCCAAAGAACGCCAGGTCCGGTTCGAAATCGAAGAAACTCAGCTGCACGCCATCGACCCCGGCGCGATGCAACCGCACGATGTAATCCGCGATGCGTTGCGGCGAGCCGACCATCGCGACGTTGCCGCCCACCGAGCGCGCGGCGGCCGAGCTGCGTTGTTCGGCGTTGCCGCGCCATGCGTGCGCGTCGCTGTCGAAACGATGGAAGCTGCCTTCGTCGCCGTGCGCGACGATCGCGTCGTGATACGCGCGCGCTTCGGCTTCCGTCTCGCGGCAGATCACCATTGGGTTGAGCAGCGTGCGAACGGTCCTGCCTTGCGCGGCGGCCGCGGCTTTCACGCGCGCGGTGTGAGCGGGCAGCGCGCCGAGCGCCGCCTCGATTTCCGAGCCGGCCGGGCTGGTGATGAAGACCAGGTCCGAATGGCGCGCCGCGAACGCGATGCCGGCGTCCGAGCCGGTCGCGTTGACGAGCAACGGCCGGCCGTACTGCGGCTTCGGCGTGACGAATGCCTTGTCCAGTTTCCAGCTCGACAGCGCCGGTGCGTACGAGAAGTTCTCCGTTTGCGCCCAGAGCTGCTGCACGGCATCGAGAAACTCGCCGGCCAGTTCGTAGCGGCGATCGTGTTCGATCCGCTGCCAGCCGAACATCTCGTGTTCGATCGCGCGATGCCCGGTCACCACGTTGATGCCCCAGCGTCCCCGCGAAATGTGATCGAGCGTCGCGCTGAACTTGGCGAAATGCAGCGGATGCCACGGGCCGTACAGCACGTGACTCGTCGCCACGAGGATGATGCGTTCGGTGCGCGCGGTCATCGCGGCGAGCGACATGAACGAATCCAGCGCCTCCCCGTTGAACACGCCGCCGTAGCCGCCCTTGGGCAGCCACTGCGAGAGCGCGAACACCAGGTCGAAGCCGAACGCTTCCGCCTGCTGCACCAGCGCGAGGTTGTAGTCGAACGACCAGTCGGTCGTGCGCGGCAGGGTGGAGGCGCTCCAGCCGCCCGCCTGGATCGGCAGGAACAGGCCGAGCAGCAGCGGCTGGCGAAACGCGAGCGACACCGGGCTGTCCGCGAATCCGGTCGGCGCACGCACGGGCACGAAGGGCGACGCGTCGCGCGCGGTTGCGATGGCGGACGGCGCGGCTTGAGTGAGTTCCTTGAGGATCGGCTGGGACACGTTGCGCTTCCTGAAGCGGCGACGTGAATGCGCACGCCGCCGCGAGATCGGGACAAGACCCCGCGCACCGCATCGCACGATAAACGCGCGGCGGGGGCAACAATGCGACGAAGGGCCTTGGGTTGGAAGCAGTAGAGCATGCAGGATTCGTTACGCCAAACAACGAATTCTGCTTTTCAATTGAAGCGGCGAAGTGCGAAAAAAGCGCCGCTATAGCAGCTGCCACGGATGCGTCGGCGTGGATATGAAGCGGGTTTCAGCGCCGGTGTCCGGCAATGACACCGGCGTCATTCGAACGTCACCGTCATGTCACCTCATGCGAGCAACCCGTCCCAGTACAACCGCGCCGCTTCGACCACGGTGCGCATCTGCGTGGTATGCGCGAGCTGGAAGGCTTCGTCGTAGATGGTTTCGTCGGGGAATTCGGCGATCAGCGTATACGGCACGCTGGAGCGCGTGTCCTCGTAGACCAGACACTGAATGCCGTTGAACGTCTCGAACGGCAGATCGCCGACGTGCGCGCGCCACGACGCGGCCTGACGCGCATTGAACGCGGTCAGTTCCTTCGACTCCGCGAGACGCCCCGTCAACGCGCGCAGAAACGGCAAGCCGTCATGCTCCGGATGATGACGCAGGATCAAGAAGAAACCTTTCGGCACGGTCCACAATTCGTTGCCCTTCGGCACGTAACCGGCACGCGGACGCGTCCATTCGTGCGCCGGATAGCCGTGCAGGCTCAGATGCAGACGCGCGCCGCTGCGCTCGATCGCTTCGAGCCGCGCGGCTTTCTCGCCGAAGGGCTCGGCGGTGCGCGCTTCGAGATCGTCGCCGAGCGCGGTATAGCGCGCCGCGTGCGCGATATGGGTGGGCTGCGTGGCGCGCAGGCGCCGATGCAGCGCCGCGCCGTCGGGATTCTCCAGCGGCACGAGCGCATAGTGCGCCCGCGCGATGCCGTTCAGCACATGCGCCGCCCGCAATGCGCCGACGATGCCCGAGCTTTCGTTCGCGTGCTGCCCGGCGGTGATCGCGAGTCCCGGCAGACTGCCGCTCACGTACACGCCGTCGACGCGGCGGCCTTGCCACGACGTCGTGCCGAAACGCGCGCCCGGCAGGCGGGCGAGTTCGGCCTGAACGTCGGTCGGCGTGAGTGGATACGTGACCGTGTCGAGCGTGTAGCGCAGGTCGGGCGGCGGTTCGTCGAGGGCGTGCTGCTTCAACGCGACGACTACGGTGGTGTCGCCATCGGTGACGGTAATGTCGGGCACGATCTGCCCGGGTTGCAGCGTGCGATCGCCGGCCGGCAGACCCGCGCGCGCCTGAAACCATTCGAGTACGCCGTAGTACAGATCCTCGTGCAGCGCCTCGAAGGTGCTGACCCGTTCGAGCCCATACGCCAGCGGTCGTTCGATGCCGGTCGTCGCGACCGCGATTTCCAGCGTGTCGAAATACGGCGTGCTGTCGAGCCATGCGTGTTCCGCGATCGCTTCCTGCGCAGTCTCGATCACCTGCTCGAACTCGGTGTGTAGCGGCGCGTCTTCGATCAGCGTGTCGCCATCCCACACTCGCAGCCAGCCGCAAGGCGAATGCGTCGCATCGTTCGGCGCGAACACGCGCGATGTCTTGCCGTCGACCGTGACAACGTAGTGGCTCGCGTCGTCGCCATCCGCGAAACGCACGCTCGCGGATTCGAACAGGCTCGCGAGCGGGTAGGCCTCGAGGCGGAAGCGCTGCGCTTGGCCCCCCGGCGTGCGGATCTCGATCTGGTTCGCGCGCCTCGCGTCCACGTCTTCCAGGAAGAAATGCAGCAGCGGCTTGTACGCGGCATGCAGACGCGCCCGCACACCGGCCGCCGCCAGCGTTCGCTCGGCGTCGCGGCGCGCCGCTTCGTCCTCGAACAGCCACGCTTCGATGCGCGTCGCCGGCTGTTCCGCAAAACGTGCGACCAGTTGGGTGAGCGTGCGGGGAATCGTGCGAGCCAGCAGTCGAGTCATGATTGAATTCCGGAGGAGGATCGCCCGCGCCGTTTGCCGCTCAGCGCTTCGATACGCGGCAGCAGGAATTCGACGAGACGGGGCAGGGTGTAGATCGGCAATTGCGCGCACGAGAAGAACAGCGTCATGGTCGGCGTGGCGGCAAGGCCGAGCGCGGCCCACAGCAGGCCGACGTTGCGGTTGCCCATCAGCAGCGCGACGTTGAAGCGTTCGCGCACGCTGCCGGGCCAACTCAGAAAGGCGAGCGTCTGCACCGCGAGGTTGGCCGCGAACGCGAGCCCGATGGCGAGCAACGCGGCGCGCGGTTCGTCGAGCACGAGCCGCTGCATGCCGGCCATCGTGCCGAGCGCGAAGGTCAGCAGCGCGATCACCACCGTGACGTCGATCGCACCGGCATGGCGCGCGAGCCGTTGCCCGGCCAGCTTGCGCACGACGATCGCCACGCCTTCCGCGCTGCCGATCAGCAACGCGAGCCGCAATGCCAGTTGGCCCGCGCCGAGCGCAACCGGCGCGCCGCGGTTGAGATGGCTGAACCAGCCGGCCAGCAAGGGCGCGGTGAGCGGCGCGAGGACCATCGCGGCGAGCGTCGCCACCAGCGCGACCGGGGCATCGAGTCCGAGCATGCGCGCGACGGCCGAGGTGCCGCTCGACGGCGGCGCGCTGAAGCCGAGCACCAGCGCGAGGGTCCAGCCGGCCGGTAGCGCGAGCGCATAGCCGGCGTAACCGATCAGCACCGGCACGACGATCATCGCCAGCACGGGGAGCAGCAGCGACACGGCGGGACGCCGCGCGACCTTCACGACGGTGGCAGGGTCGACGCGCAGTAGCGTGCCGAGCACGAAGATGAAGACGGTCACCGGCATCAGCGGCCGGGCGGCCTCGGCCAGCGACGGCAGCAGCAAACCCAGCGCGACGCCGCCGGCGAGCACGCTAGGACCGTGCCGCGTGAGCGCGCCGAGCAGATTGGTGAGTGGGGCGGGCATCAGCGGACGCGGGCCGGACGTGCTGCGTTCATCGGATACCGGGTCATGGAATGGGACACGTCATGTTGCCGTTCAAGGTTCGAGCCGCTTATTGTGGCCTGATTTCTTTTCTTCACGCTGCCTCGCGAACCCGCGCTTCATGCTCGACAACGGCCTCGACGACAGTGTCACCGTGCCCCGCAATGCCGAGCTGCGCGAGCAGCACATGCTTCGCGTGCGCGAAGTACGCGTTGTCGATATCGCGCGGTCTCGGCGCATCGATCGCGAGTTCGAACGCGATCTTACCTTCCTTCATGACCAGCACGCGATCCGCCAGCAGCAGCGCCTCGCCGATATCGTGCGTGACCAGCAGGATCGCCTGACGGTGCCGCTCCCACAGTTGCGAGACGAGCGCCTGCACATTCAGACGCGTGAGCGCGTCCAGCGCGGCGAACGGTTCGTCGAGCAGCAGCAGGTCGGGCTGGCGCGCCAGCACGCGGGCTAGCGCCGCGCGCTGCGCTTCGCCGCCGGACAGGTCCTTCGGCCATGCATTCACCCGATGCGCGAGGCCCACTTCGGCGAGCGCCGCCTCGGCCCGTGCACGGCTACGGTCGCCGCGCAGACCCACGACGATGTTTTTCCACACCCGCCGCCACGGCAGCAGACGCGGCGCCTGAAACGCGACGCCGCGCTTCGCCGACACCTGCACGTCGCCGTCGATCTCGCGATCGAGCCCGGCGAGCACGCGCAGCAGCGTGCTCTTGCCGCAACCGCTCGGGCCCGCCAGCGCAACGAATTCACCGCGCCGGATGTCGAGCGACAGACCGTCGATCACGCGCCGTTCGCCGAAGCGTTTGGTGAGTCCACGCACGCGCGCCGCGAGCGGACCCTGTGCGTCCCGGGCGGGGTCGGCCGCCCCCGACGCATGACTCGATGCATGACCCGACGCCTGCACGGGTGCAGACCCCAACGAGGTGTTCAACGAGCGCGAAAGGCCGGACGCCATGACAGTAATCCCTTTTCGAGTACGCGCACGCTGAAGTCGGCAGCGAGTCCCAGCAGCGCGTAGATGATGAGGCACACGACGATGATGTCGGTGCGATAAACCTCGCGGGCGAACGTGACGAGGTAGCCGAGGCCGCCCTGGCTGTTCACCTGTTCGGCAAACACGAGCGCGAGCCACGCGGAGCCGAGCGCATAGCGCAGACCGACGAGCGCGGTGGGTAGCGCACCCGGCAGCACCACGTGGAAGATCAGTTCGGCGCGGCTGAAGCCGAGCGTCTGCGCGGCCTCCACCAGTCCCTGATCGACATTGCGAATCCCCGCGAACAGATTGAAGTAGATCGGAAACACCACCGCGAGCGCGACCAGCGCGATCTTCGGTTCCTCGTCGATACCGAACCAGATCAGCAGCAGGGGCACGAGACCCGCCCACGGCATGGTGCGAATCATCTGCACCGGCGCGTCGATCAATGCCTCGCCGGCGCGCAGCAAACCGGACGGCACGGCCAGCAGCACCCCAACGCTGAAGCCGATCGCAAAGCCGATCGCCACGCGCCGCAGCGACAGCGCCATCGCGCTGCCCAGCTCGCCCTTGACGATCAACTCGACGAACGCGTGCCAGATGTCCCACGGCGCTGGCAGCAGTTCGAACGCGATCCAGCCGCGCGAGGTCGCGACGATCCACAGTGCGATCAGGAACGCGAGGCCCGCGAGCTTCTGCAAGCCGCGCGGAAACGCGAAACCACGGCGCGGCATGATCGGTACGATGCGTTGCAGGCCTGCCGTGTCGTTGTCCTGCGCGGCGGAGAGAGTCGTATCGCTCATGCGTCAGGCCTGTTTCGGGCGTGTCGCCAGTTTCGCGTTTTCATCGGCGACGATCGCGCCGAAGCCGGGCGCGATGTGATCGGCGATCTGATACGGCTGGCGGATCTGGCCGGTTTGATGGAAGTAGGCGATTTCCTTCTGCCAGCTCTCGATGTTCTGCGGCGAGCCGGCCGGTTCATAGCGTGCGTACGTGCGGCTGACCTGCAACTGCGCGGCCGCGAGCGGGATATGCGAAAGCTCCGCGATATCGGCCGCCCATTTCGCGGGGTCCTGCAACACGCGGTGTTTCGCGCGGATGATCCGGCGCGTCGCGTCTTCCAGCGCGAGTCTGCGCAGCGGATCCTCGACGGCCGAGGTCGGCGCGTACACCAGGCCCGGCACCTCGACCACGTCCTTCAACGCGACCAGAATGCGCGCGTCGTGCTGCGTCTGCGCGATGGCCGTGTTCGGGTCCCAGACGACGAACGCGTCCACCTGATTGTTGACGAGCGCGGACAGGCCATCGGTGGTGTTCAGCGACAGCACGTTGTTGCGGTCGAACGGAATGCCCGCCTGTTCGAGCGCGCGCGCCAGTTGATAGTGCTGCTTCGAATAGAACGGCAGCGCGATCTTGCGGCCGCGCAGATCCGCCACCGTGCGCACCGGCGAATCCTTCTTCACGAGAATCGCGCTGCCGCCCTGACGGGTTTCCTGCCACGCGGCCAGAATGCTGATGCGCGAGCCGTTGCCGAGCGCGAACAGCACGCCGGTCTCGCCCCCTTGCGCGATATCGACGCGGCTCGTGCGCAGCGCTTCGAGCAGCACGAGCGTCGAATCGAAGTCCGCCCATTTGATCTGGTAGGGCGCGCCGCGATCCTCGCCCGAGGCGATCAGTTCGCGATGCAGGCCCACCTTGCTGGTGGAGCCGATCGTCAGCGTGATGCCGGACAGGTCCGCGCCGGCGGCCACCGCGAGTTGCAGCGGCGTCATCGCGAGCGCGCCGGCGGCGAGGCCGCCGAGCAGGAATTCGCGGCGCGATAGTGCTCGCGTGCCGGTGACGGCGGCGGTGAATGAACGGTTGCGTGCGTGATTGTTCATGACTGGATCACCGCCTCCGCGTCCGAGAAGAAACGCGCTTCGATATCGCGGATACGATGGCAATCCGCGAGCAGGGCCTCGAACGTCGCGTTGTACAGGCCGACGGTGCCGAGGGCCGTTTTCAGGTCGGTGGTGACGCTGAGCGTATCGCCAGGCTTCACCCATCGCTTGTGACCGACGAACGACGGCAACGCCTCGATCGCCTCCCACGCGAAAGGTTTGTTCAATCGCCCCACGCGCGACGACAGCAGCAGCACATGACCGCAGAACCCGTTGAACACGGGGCGCTGGTTCAGCGCATCCGCGAAACGTTCGGGATTGAGCACGGTCGCGACCGTGGCGGACACGTGATTCTCGCCGTTCACCGCCGTGGTCAGACGCGGGTCGAGGCTGCCGTGCAGGCGCGCGTTCAGTTCGACGAGCGTCGGTCCGGCGGCGGTATCGATGATCTCCAGATGCGTGGGGCCGTGGCGCACGTCGAGCGCGTCGAGCACCTGCCGCGCGTAGCCGAGCAGCGCCGCGAAACGCGGCGCGGTGTGATCGACCACCAGCATCTTGTCCAGCCGCGGCGCGTGCGAGCGGTCGCGATGCACTTCCCACAGGCTCACCACCTTGTGGCGGCCGTCCACCGACACCGAATCGACGATGTACTCCTGGCCTTCGGAATAGGTCTGCACGATCACATCTTCGTTCGGCTGGCCGTAGATGGATTGCGTGGCCAGCACATCGCGCGCGGCCGCTTCCACCTGGCCGAGGCTGCGGCAGATTTTCACGCCGGTCACGCCGGCGCTGCGCGACGGTTTGACGACCACCGGCAGTTGCCCGAGCGCACGGACCCAGCCGACCACGTCGTCGGCCGACCGCGAGCTGTATTGCGACGGCGCGCGCAAGCCCGCGCGCGTGACCCGCTCGTTCATCAGCACCTTGTCGCGCCGTGCCGCGGATGACGCGAGCGGATTGCGATGCGCGACATCCAGCCGTTCGGCCAGCGTGTCCGCGAGTTCGAGCGCCGCGTCGAGCCCGTGCAGCACCGCGCCGATCCTCAGATCGCGCAGTTGCGCGAGGGTGTGTTCCAGGTCGCCGTCGTGATGAATCGTGCGCACGTAGTCCGTCGCGACGAACTGATTGCGGTAAAGCTCCGGCAGATCCGGGCTGCTGATCACGTGCACGCAGCGAATGCCATAGGCGCGGAAGGCCGGCGCCAGATAGGCGGCGGTGGATGCGCCGTCGACGATCAGGACCGTATCGATGAAAGCGTACGTCATGGGTGCCTCGCGGGAGTGTGGTGATGGGTGTAGATGAACGCGCGACGTTCGCGGCCGGGAATCACCTGCGCGCCGTAGGTCACGCTCAGGTTGTCGTCGTGCAGGCGGCCGCTGCCGCTGAACGCCCAGAGCGGCGGATCGTCGTCGAGCAGGAAATCGACGCGCGCGTAGCGATGCGGGCGGAACGTGCCGGGCAAGGTCACCGTGCGGCCTTCCAGCCTGTCGAGCAGCGCACCGACGATGTCGAAGCCGTACGCGTCCTTCACGATCGTGCAGATGAAGCTGCCCGCGATCCGCGCATTCAGCTCGACGATGTACGGCTCGCCGTCGTGCACGATGCAGTCGAGATGCACCGGGCCCCACGTGAGCCCCGATGCGGCAACCGCGCGGCGGCCCGCATCGATCAGCGCGGCGAGCGACGCGTCGTCGAGTTCTAGATCGGACGAATAGCCGCGTTCGATGAAGCGCGTGCCTTTCGCCTTGCGCTTGAGCATCGCGCCGACATACGCGCCGTCGAAAAACTCCACGCAGTACTCCGGGCCCGCGACGAACTGTTCGATCAGCACCGTTTCGTCGTCGCCGCGTTGGCCGGCGAAGGCGTTCAGATGCTCATTCAGATACGCCTGCAACGCGCTCGCGTCGGCGCACAGCGCGACGCCGAAGCTTGATAGCCCTTCGACCGGTTTGACGACGATCGGGAAGGGCAGGTCGCCGCCGCCTGTCTGCCGTTGCCGTTGCCATTGCTGCAGCTCGCTGAGCGCGGCGATTCGCGACGAAGGCGTGCGAATGCCGGCCTCGTCGAAGAGCCGCTTCTGATTCGACTTGGCGATGTAATGCGCGACCTTCGCGGCGTCCGGGCCCGGCAGGCCGAGCGCTTCGCTCAGACGGCTCGCGAGGCGCGCGTACTTCTCGTTGGTCGTGACGATCAACGGTCGTACTTGCGGGTAGTGCGCGTCGATCCACGCCAATACCGTGTCGAAATCCGGCGGCAACGCGACGATGCGCGCTTGCGGCGGAAACACGCCGGCCGGTATATCGTCGGGCGCGGTGACGATGGTCACGTCGAAGCCGCGGGCCAGCGCCGCATCGACGAACGCGAGACTGGTGCCGGTGCGCAGCGTGCCGACCAGCAGCAACGCGCGAGCGGTGCCGAGGTGAGCCGTGGTGTCGCTCGACGATGCGGGCGTCAACTGCGGAAGGGGAGTCGGTGCGTTCATTTCTGGCGTAAGGTGAGAAGGATGCACACCACCAGCAAGCCGGTGGCAAAGAGAAACGCGTGCGATGCGCCGGCGGCGATAGCCTGCGCATTGCCGCTGACGAGCGCGCCGAGCAACGCGACGCCGATTGCGGCGCCCACTTGCCGGCCCGTATTCAGAATCGCCGAAGCGATGCCGGACTGGCCCGCTTCGACATGGCCGAGCAGAAACGCGGTCAACGCGGGAATCGCGATGCCGCCGCCGATCGCCATCAACGCGAGCCCCGGCACCAGCGCGGGATACGCGCTACGCCCGAGCAGCAAACCCAGCGACAGATAGCCGATGGCCGACGCGCAGAGCCCCACGACGATCGTCGTCCGGAAGCCGAAGCGCACTGACAGCTTCGCACTGGCGATGTTGGCCAGCATGATGATGGTGAGCGGAAACAGCGCCATGCCCGCCTGCGTCGCCGTATAACCCTGGCTGCGCTGGAAATACAGGCTCAGCGAAAAGATCAGCCCGTAGAACGCGAGATTGGACAACGCGCCGACCACGACCGCGCCTGGAAAACCGGGAATGCGGAAGAACGCGAGCGGCAGCATCGGCGCGGGATGCCGGCGCTCCAGCGCGACGAACGCGACACCGAGCAGCGCGGCCGACACCAGTCCGCCCCACACCCACGGATCGCTCCACCCATACGCGCCGCTGCCGATGATCGACGCCGTCAACACGCCGAGCGTGACGATCGCCACGAGTTGACCGGCCGGATCGAGCCGGCGGCTCGCGCTGCGCGTCGATTCGCGCACGAAGCGATAGGTGAGCCACAGCGTCAATACGCACACCGGCAGATTGATCAGGAAGATCGCGCGCCAGCCGAAGTGATCGATCAGCAATCCGCCGAGCGTCGGACCCGCCGCGCTAATCAGACCGCCGGTCGCGCTCCACCAGCTGACCGCCTTCACGCGCGACGCGGCATGCCCCGCGCAGGCGTGCGTGATCAACGACAGCGAGGTGGGCAGAATCAGCGCGGCCGCCGCGCCTTGCACCACACGCGCGACGATCAGCGTGGCGAGGTTGGGCGCGAGCGCGCAGCCGAGCGAGGCGAGCAGAAAAAGCGCGAGGCCGTAGCCGAAGAGCCGCTTGCTGCCCAACCGGTCCGCCAGCGAACCCGAGCTCAGCAGCAACGACGCAAACGACAACGTATAAGCATCGACCACCCATTGAAGGCCATGTACCGTCGAATCGAACGAATGACCTAACGCGGGAATCGCGACATTAACGACGGTCACGTCTAATTGAACGATGGAAAAGCCGATACTCGCGGCCGCGACGGTCGGGAAAATACGCGGCGCTTTATATGCCGTATTTGCCGGATTATGCGTTTGCGCATCGGCGAAACCATTGCTGGCGGGTTTTTCCGCGACAGCCGTCATACCTGCTCCCGTTATCGATCTCGATGACGGAGACTAACGACGATCCTGCATCAGGACAAATGATAAGAAGTGATTTGATAAGCACATTTTCATTTTCAATTCAAAACGCATTGCTGTTCGATTCAGCATCTTTCACGTTGCAGCGAATATCGGCAAAAACGGCATGCGTATATTCAATTATTTTGTTTTGATTTGCTTTTTTATCGTTTTGAATTGTTTCTCCGGAGCCCTAGGCTATGCCCTGCATCGGGTTACTGTTCGCTGTGCGATGCGTGCAAACCAACGTCATTTTCTCCGTCGACAACCCTTCCGGGAAATTTTCATGACTTACTCCGCAGATGAACGAATCGTCCTGACTGCCGCCGAATCGAGTCAGATTCGCAGCGCGTTGACCAGCCTGCCGTACGACCCCGCCGGCGGCGCCGACTATATCGGCGCGTTACGGCGCATCGCGTACTCGACCTTGCCCGAGCGCTTACTGGCCGCGATCGAACGAACCAAATTGCCGGCGGCCAGTGCCAACGGCTCGCTGGAAATCGACAACCTGCCGATCGACGCGGATATCAGCGGCAGTCCGCAATTCACCGAAACGGGCCGTAGTTTCAAGGGCGGCGTGCTGAGCGAGAACGTACTGGTCGCATTGGGCGCGCTGGCGGGCGAACCGTATTCGATCGCTCACGAAGGCCGTGAGCTGGTGAACAATCTCACGCCGCACAAGGAGACCGCGCACGACTACACGGGGCTCGGTTCCGAGGTCGAACTGGATTTCCATATCGAGAACGCGGCGCAGGCGCACATGCCGGAAGGCGATACGTCGCCGTTCGCGCTGCTGCTGCTCGGCATCCGCAGCGAGCCGCAAGGCGGTCCGCACACGCGTCTCGCCGATGCGCGCCGCGCGCTGGGACTGCTGTCGGATGAAGACATCGAATATCTGTACGGCCGCCATTACATCATTCGCGTGCCGTACCGCTGGCGCGGCGCGACGCCGACGCCGCGCGACAACACGGATCTGAGCGCGGTGCTGTCCGGCCCGGTGGAGTCGCCGCGCGTGACGGTCGCGTTCTATCCGGACATGGTGCTGGCCGCGAATGCGCGCGCCAAGCTGGCGCTCGACAATCTGTACCAGGCGATCCGCGAGGTGTCATTCGGCGTGCAGATCACGCCGGGCAAGCTGGTGCTGATCAATAACAGCTTCACGCTGCATTCGCGCGATCGGTTCGCGCCGCAATACGATGCGAACGATCGCGCGTACCGCTGGGTGCAGCGTGTGTTCGTCGCGCGCAGTCTGTGGAATTTCCGCTCGTTCACGCGTCTGCATGACCGGGTGTTCGATCCGAAGAATCTGTCGCAGCCGGCGGCCGCCCATGCGGCGATCGCGACGCCGGCACCGGCACCGGTGCGGCGCGAGGCGGTGGCTGTCGCCTAGTCTGGATGGCGGCCATGGCGAGGGTGGCGCGGGTCACACGACGAACCCGGCGGGGTATCGGGTTCGGCGGCAGCCGGCGCGTCCGCCTTGCCCGCTCGTCACCGCTCATAACGTTATGAGCTTTGCTTGGTTGTCGTGACGCGACGACACGGTTAACGTCGGCCGATCGCGCATCCCGACCACTGAACCCGACACCATGAGCAAACGTAGCGGCCATCTGCGCCTCGGCGCGTTCCTTTATCCCGCCGGCCACCATATCGCGGCATGGCGTCATCCGCGCGCGCAGGCCGACGCGGGCATCAATTTCCAGCACTACGTGAAGCTCGCGCAGACCGCCGAGGCCGCGAAGTTCGACCTCGTGTTTCTCGCCGACGGTGTCGGCACGCGCGGCGACGATGTCGACTTCCTGAGCCGCACCGCGCACAGCTACGTCGCGCAGTTCGAGCCGATCACCTTGCTGTCCGCGCTGGCCGCGGTGACCGAACGCATCGGTCTGGTCGGCACGGCGTCGACGAGTTTCAACGAGCCGTATCACATCGCGCGTAAATTCGCGTCGCTCGATCACATCAGCGGCGGGCGCGCGGGCTGGAATCTGGTGACGTCGTCCAGCGAGCACGAGGCGAAGAACTTCAATCGCGAGCGGCATTTCGAGCATGCGGAACGCTACGAACGCGCGGCGGAATTCGCCGAAGTCACGGCCGGACTGTGGGATAGCTGGGAAGACGACGCGTTCGTGCGCGACAAGACCGCGGGCCGTTTCTTCGATCCGGCGAAGCGGCATGTGCTGGATCACAAGGGACGGTTTTTTCAGGTCAAGGGGCCGTTGAACGTCGCGCGTTCGCCGCAGGGACATCCGGTCGTCGTGCAGGCCGGTTCGTCGGAGGCGGGCCGCGAGCTGGCGGCCCGCACCGCCGAGGTGATTTTCACCGCGCAGCAGCGGCTCGGCGACGCGGTGGATTTCTACGCGGACGTGAAAGGCCGCATGCGCGCTTACGGCCGCGAACCGGACGATCTGAAGATCATGCCCGGCGTGCTGCCGATCGTCGGCCGCACGGAGAGCGAGGCGCGCGAGAAGTTCGAGCAGTTGCAGTCGCTGATCGATCCGAAGGTCGGCCTCGCGATGGTCGCGGGATTGACCGGTGGTTTCGATCTCTCGGGCTATCCGCTCGACGGTCCGATTCCCGAACTGCCCGAAACGAACGCGAGCAAGAGCCGCCAGGCGTTGACGATCGACCTCGCGCGACGCGAGAACCTGACGATCCGCCAACTCTATCTGCGCGTGGCGGGCGCGCGCGGACACTGGCAACTGGTGGGCACGGCCGCGCAGATCGTCGACCAGCTGGAAGAGCGTTTCGTGCATTACGGCGCGGACGGCTTCAACGTGATGCCGCCGGTGCTGCCGGATGGCCTGCGGGATTTCGTCGAACTGGTGTTGCCCGAACTGCGCCGCCGAGGATTGTTCCGCGACGAATACGAAGGGCGCACGCTGAGAGAGAACCTGGGGTTGCGGCGACCGGTGCATCGGCGCCCGGCGCATCGGTCATGAACCGGATGTGATCTCGTGACCGGATCTGAACCGGTCACGAGCTTGATCAATTCAACGCCACCGCCGCGGCCGCGCTCACCGGCGTGCCTTCCAGCGCGACCGACTGACGTCCGTCCGGCCCGGCCGGCACATCGCCGACCAGCGTCGTGCGATAGAGCTGGCGGTCGAAGTCGAGGTCGAAGATATCGGTCGGCGCGAGGTGCGCGGTGGCGCGGTTGTCCCAGAACGCGATGCTGCCCGCTTCCCACTTGAAGCGCACCGTGAATTCCGGCCGCGTCACGTGTTCCCACAGCAATTCGAGCAAGGCCTGGCCCTCGCGCGGCGTCACGTCCACGATCGACTTCAGAAAACTTGGGCTCACGTACAGCGCGCGCTCGCCGGTTTCCGGATGCACGCGCACCAGCGGATGCTCCGTCACCAGCGTGCGTTCCTCGACGGCCTTGACGAACGCCTCGGTGCCGCTCGCGCCGGCCGGCGGCGTGAAGCGATGAATGCCGCGCAGACCGTCGACGAACGCACGCAACGGCGCCGACAGCTTGTTGTACGCGGTCACGAGATCGGTCCACTGCGTGTCGCCGCCGTACGGCGGAATCGTCACGCCGCGCAGAATCGAGGCCCATGGCGGATTGATGGCGGCGGTCACGTCGGTATGCCAGCCGGTCCACGGACGCCGCAGCGGCTCGCCTTCGAAACGCGTGGCCTTGCGGTACTTCGAGATCGAATACACCTGCGGATGGCCGTCCACGTGGCCGAACACCGGATGCCCGACCGTCAGCTCGCCGAACTGCGCGGCGAACGCGATGTGCTGTTCGTGCGTCAGGAACTGCTCGCGGAAAAACACCACGCGCCATTTGAGCAACGCGGCGCGGATCTGGGCGACCTGGCCGGGGGCGAGCTGGCGCGTCAGATCGACGCCGTGAATCTCGGCGCCGATGTGCGCGGACAGCGGCTTGACGTCGATCGGCTGCGCACTTGATTGCGCGCTTGATTGCGTTTCCTGCACTGCGGCTGCGCTCATGCGGGGCTCCTGCTGAAAGTGGGGGAAGTGTTCGTGTCGGGCTGAGTGGCCGTCGCATCTCACGTTAAATTTGCCGCGTCGCGAAGCCAACCAATCATTGCAAATAAGAAAAGCAGCGGACGTGCGAAACATGCGCGCGCTGCCGGTACGTACGAGCACGCGCATATCTAAAGCGGAAATTGTTGGTTTGGACCCGGCTCGTAGGCCGGGATACTGATGCCGCGACTGTCTGTGCATTGCTCGATCGTTGAACGCTTCGACGCATCCACGCTTCAACCCTTCAACCTCCTGACCGCGAGTCGACCACCATGACGCAACCCCCGCATCCCGACCAACTCGCGCTCGACACCTTGCGCCTGATCGGCCCGGCGCCCGAGAACTGGGTGCCGCCGCGCGACGGTATCGACCATAACGTGGTGATCGTCGGGGGCGGGCAGAGCGGCACGGCGTTCGCGTTCGCGCTGCGGCGCGCGGGCATCGGTCAGGTCAGCGTGATCGACGCGGCGCCGGACGAAACGCTCGCCGGCGTGTGGCTCACCCGCGCGCGGATGAACAAATTGCGTACGCCGAAAACGCTCGTCGGTCCCGAAGCGGGACTACCGGGGCTGAGTTTTCAGGCGTGGTACGAAGCGCGTTTCGGCGCCGCGTCGTATGCGGAGATCGACCGCATTCCACGCACGCGTTGGGCCGACTACCTCGCCTGGTATCGGCATTTCCTGGAGATTCCGATTCGCTATGGCACGCGGCTCACCGCGATCGAACCGGTTGGCGAGCATTTCCGTTTGCATCTCGACGTACGTGACGGCGAAACGATTCGCCGTGTCGTCGAGACGACACGCAAGATCGTGCTCGGCAATGGCGTGGCCGGCAACGGCGCGCCTTACGTGCCGGACGCGCTGAAGCACCTGCCGTCCACGCACTTCGCCCACACCTCCGAGCCGATCGATTTCGCCGCGCTGCGCGGGCGTACCGTGGCCGTGGTCGGCGGCGCGGCGTCCGCGTTCGATGCAGCCGCCACGGCGCTGGAAGCCGGCGCCGCGCACGTGCATCTGTTCGCGCGCCGCGAGCGCCTCGCGAGTGTGCCAGTCAGCCGCACGCGCGCGTATCCCGGCGCTTACGACAATTACTTCCACCTGCCCGACGCGCTGCGCTGGTCGCAGGCGCGGCGCTTCCGGCGCGCGGGTTCGACGCCGCCGGCCGATGCGATCGAACGCGCCACGCGCTTCGACGGCTTTCATCTGCATCTCGGCGCATCGTGGACGAATGCGAGCATTGACCACGGCCGCGTCGAAACGAACGTTGCGGGCGAAACCTTCGCGTTCGACTTCGTGATCGCGGGTACCGGCTACGCGATCGATCCAGCGCTGCGACCCGAACTCGCCGGAATCGCCGCGCACATCCGGCTATGGCGCGATCAGTACACGCCCGCCGCGAGCGAACAGGACGACGCGCTGGGCACGCATCCGTATCTCGGCGCGGCGCTCGAATATCTGGAGAAAACGCCGGGTTCCGCGCCGTATCTGAAGCATATCCACGTGTACAACCCCGGCGCGTTCGTCAGCTTCGGCCTGCCGGTCGGCGACGTGCCGAGCATGAAACGCGACATTCCCGCCGTTGTGCAGCGCATTAGCCGCGACCTGTTCCTCGCCGATCTCGACGCGCACGAAGCGCGCATTCACGCCGACATCGCCGCCGATTTCGACGAGACGCTCTACGCGCGCAGCGTCTGGCAGCGCGATCGGGTGGATGCGGCTTGAGGACGCGTCAAAACCTCAAGGCGGCCATTGCAGCTGCGCGCGAATCTGCGCGGCGCGATCTTGCGCCGCGCGGCGAGTCGTATCAGGACCGCTCAGATATTGATCGACTTCCAGCGTACCGGTCTTGAAGCGGCTCAACTGCAGCAGCGCCAGCACGTTGCGCGTCAACTGATCGTCGATGCACGCGTTGGGCACCGCGCAGAACTGACTGAGCAGCGCGAGCGCGCCCGAGCGGCCGAGCGCGGCGAGCGTGAACACGCGATCGCCCAGCATCGCGCCGCTGCGCAGCGGAATCTCCATCCACTGATCGGGATGACGCGTCGCGAGCGCTAGCACCGCGCCGGGTTGGCCTGCATCGGCAGCCTGTCTGAGCAGTTCGTCCGCGTAATTCGGGCCGTGCCGGTCCGGCTCGCGGCAACGCAACGCCATCTCCTGCGCAGGCAGCGCATTGCGCTCGCACGCGTCGGCCCAGGCGGCCGCCTCGAATAGACCTTCCGCGTCGCTACGTCCCGCCAATGCGCCGAAATCGGGGAAGGCGAGTGCGCGTTGCAGCGCGTCGTCGAGCGAGTCGCTGAAGTTGCGCGCATCGGTCTGCGCGGCCAATCCGGTGCGCCCAGCGGATTCAAGCCGGGCCAGCACGTCGATGCCCACCCGCGTGGACGATGCCGGTTCGGGCAACGCGGTCGCCTTCAAACCGACGCGGCTGGCGGGCGGACTCGCCTGCGCGTCGAGATCGGACTGCTGCCGCGACTGCCATTGCGCGACGTCCTGAACCGGCGCGTGCTCCCGCGACGGCCATTGCCCCATCAACGCGACGGTCAACGCGACGGTGGCGGCCGCGCAACCCGACCATCCAATAACACGCCATAACCGCATGGCGACAGGGTTTTTCGCGTTCCGGAATGACATGGTGCCCGCATCCCCCATTAATTGCCGCATTGCCGGTTGAGAAACCGGCGCGTGGCGCTTTCTAAATTAGTTGGCCCGGCGACGAGAATACGCCAATTGCATCGCCAGTGATCGACTGAATGCCGTTGCGTTCGAATATACGATTCATTCGCTTGTTTAAAAAAATCGTCAAAGCAACGGAAATCAAAGGACTTGCGCGCGCCGGCGGTTTGGATCAAATGCTCTATATACAGGCGGCGCGCGCCGGACTACTGTGTGCCCACATAATTATTTGAATCAACCGGCCAATGACTGCGATGCACCGCAGCATTCTCAACACGACGAGGCGTGCGTTTGCACGGGCGACGCGCAATACATCGAGACGATTGCGCGATTCAGCCGCTTTTAAATGCAACGCGCATTTTCCGACTGGACAGATTGTCAGCCGTTCGGGCTGATCATTGCCACGCGGGGCATTTTAACGGTCTTGCGCATTACACGCGTATCAAACTGGCATAAAGCCGATGCGCTATGCCGGATGATTAACGGGCGCCGGTTATTTTTAAAAAAATATTCGTGGAGACGAGGGATGCGACTTTATAAGAGTTTGCGCGGCGTGCTAACCGCCGCCTTTATTCCGACCATGGGCCGTCGATGAACGGTCCGAATCTGTCACCCACCACGCCGGCTTGAAAAAACGCGACCCGGCGGCGCCATTCGTCCGGCCCGCGCGGCCGGAACCGTGCGCAATGGAAATGAAATCGCTTGAGGTTCGGCTTTCCTGACACACCACACCAGGTCATCAGGGGGCCGAACGACGCCGACGTCAGCCTGCATGAACGATGCGGGCCTGCCGAGCGGATCGCAGTTGTCAGGTGCTTAGCTAGATGCTTCAACAGGGCGGGCGGCGAGGTCCGTGGACACCGCTGCCTGCTGCCCAACTCCGGCAATGTCTTTACCCTTTTTTAACTGGAAGGTAAATCATGAAGCTCATCAAAACGCTCGCTTGCAGCAGTGCACTCGCCATCGCTTTCGCCGCTGTCGCTCCGATCGCCGCCGCCGCGACGATCGGGCCGGCCGGTGCTTCGTTCAGCGCACCCGGCACGATCAACGTGTCGACGCCGATCGCGCAGAACGTCAGTTGCGGCATCACGCTCAGCGGTGTGGTCAGCAGCGATGGTACCTACGCGCAGATCAACTCCGTGGCGCTGACGGGCGGCGGGCTGTGCGGCGTGCCGCAGATCATCGGTCTGCCGTGGAAGCTCGTGGCGACCAGCACGACCGCCGGCAATGTGGCGAACGTCGGCTTCAGCGTGCTGGGCGCGAACTGCGGCCCGTCGACCATCAACGGTGCGTGGAGCAATGCAACCGACACGCTGAGCGCAAGCAATCAGCCGTTGACCGGCAATTGCAAGATCAACAGCCTGTCGGTCAGCCCGAACCCGGCGTTCACGGTCTCGCCGTAAGCGGTGTGTGAGGCTTCGCCGGGCCGGCCGGCGAAGCTTCAGGCAGGGGATGCGAAGCAGCAGGCAGCGCGAAAGTCAGGGCAAAGGCGAGGGTAGCCGATGGCGCAATCACTCACGCACGGTCGGTTCGTGCTGGATGCGCTGCTGTTCCTCGATCGCACGACGCAGCGCATCGCGTGAAATCACGTGACGCGCCACCATGTAATCGCCGATCCGGCCATCGCGGTCGGGGCGATAGGTTTTCAGCGCGGCTTCGAACGCGGCGCGCGTGACCAGTCCCATTTCGATCAGCAGATCGCCGAGCAGAGGCACGCCGCGTACGGGCGACTCGCCGCTCGTTTCATCCTCGCTGCCGTTATCCGTTGCGCTCCACGTTCCGCCGGCCACCAGTTGTTGCCCGACGTCGCGCAGAATCCGCAGCCCTTGCGACACCTCGCTCTCGCGCACGATGTGCACCGTCACCGTGTGACCCGACAGGTCGTGCAACTCGGCGAGCGCTTCATCGCCAGGCAGACTCGCGGCCGCGAGAATCAGATGACCGTCTTCGTCGATGCCTTGCGGCAGCACGCGCAGGCGCACCAGCACGTCGATCGGCAGGATGTCGCGCGAGGATTCCAGCAGCGCGGCGTCGAAACGTCCGCGCGGCAGATCGGACTGGAAGGCGATCGCCTCGGCGAGCGTTTCCTCGTCGAGCCAGCCGCGCGCCATCAGCACGCGGCCGAGCGGCGCCTCGCGCGCGTGCCGGTCGTTCAGCGCGAGTTCGAGCTTGCGTTCGTCGATCGCCTGCCACGAGAGCAGCAACTCGCCGAGGTTCTGACGCGTGTTGCGCAGACCGTCGGCGCTCGGAAAATCGTGCATGGTCTTGTCCCACGCAAGCCGCTTGCCGGTGATCACGTGCACGAGAAACAGCCGCCACGCGCGAAACACCGCGAGAAAATTGACGAAATTGCCGATCACCATGCGCGGCACCGACAGCACGCCATGCTCCCAGCCGTACAGACGCGTGGTGAAGATCACGCGCTGCACGACCCGCAGCCCGAGCGACACGAAGTTTGCCGCCAGCAGGAACTGCGTCCATGTCGAGTCGATGAAGGGCGACGGAAACAGGTTCGGCGCGAGTCCGATGAACGACGCCATCGCGAACAGCAGGAACTGCAGGACGAGCAGATACGCGAGCATGCCGACGAATGCGGTCACCACGCCCTTCCGGTCGCGCAGCAACAGATAGCGATTCGCGATCGAGCCGCTCCAGCCGGTCTGTTTCCAGCCTTGCAAACCGATACCCAGGGTCCAGCGCGCGCGCTGCCGGTACGCGGTGCGCAGCGTGTCGGGAAAGAATTCGCGCACGCACAGCGGCATGGTGACGGTGATGTCGCGCTCGGGACCGAGCCCGAACCACGAGCGTCGGCGCGTCGCGTACTGCACCGGAAAGCGCGGAAAGATCGAGTGCATGCCGAGCCGGCTGATGCGCGAGCCGACGTCGTAATCCTCGGTGAGACTTTCGGTATTGAACGGCTGGCTTTGCGTTTCCTCGATCAGCGCGAGCATCGCGCGTCGCGAGAAGCAGGTGCCGACACCCGCCGAGGGCACCGAGCCGGCAAGACTTTCGCGCACCACGAGATCCTTCGCGTGCCACTCGGCGAATTCGTCCATATAGGTGCCGGCCACCAGTTCGTACCAGTCGCGCTCCAGCGACGCGACCGGCAACTGGATCATGTCCTTGCGCGGCAGCAGATAGTTGAAGAACTTCAGTTCGAGCGGATGCAGCACGTCCTCGCTGTCGTGCATGACCACGCCGGCGAACTCGGTGCCGGCCTCGAACTCGTAGTGCAGGATCGCCTGCACGATCCAGTTCAGACAGTCCGCCTTGCAGGTCGGGCCGTCGTGCGGCACCTCGACGCGATGCAGATGCTTGTAGCGATGCCGCATCCGCTCGACCTCGGCGATGGTGGCCGGATCGTTCTGATAGGTGCCGACGAACACCGTGTACGCGCGGTAGTCGAGCACGCGCACCATGTCCTCGATCATCGCGGCGATCACGTCGTGTTCCTGCCACGCGGGAATCATGATCGCGATCGGCTGTTCCTCGCGCTGATGCAGTTGCGCGGCGGTCAGCGGCTTGTACTGCCGCTCGACCGTGAAGTGCCGGACCGCCTGGCGGATCCAGTACCAGAGATCGATGAACAGATCGTCGAGACTGGATAGCAGAATGATCGCCGCGACCACCGTCGCGACCTGTTCGAGCGTCTGGTAGTACTGCGCGAGCAGAACCGCGCCGTACCATTTCAGCGTCGCGAGAATCACGGCTTGGCCTTGTGTTTGCGGCGCGAGTGGCGTGCGAACAGGATCAGCACGATCAGCAGCACCAGCAGCAGCGCCGGAATGCCCCAGCGGACCCAGTGACGCGTGACCCACTCGGTGCTCGACTCGCCGCTCGCGCTGAGATCGTCAGGGTGCACGGTGTCGAACTGCTTCAGCACGCCGGTCGAATCGACCACCGCGATGTCGCCGCGCGACAGTTGCAGCTTGTCGGTCAGCACCGGCGCGTCGCCGGTCGAGCGGTAGACGATGCCGCTTTGCTCGCCCGATCGCGCGACGCTCACCACCGCGAGCTTGCTGAGGCCGGACACGTCGATCAGTTTGTCGCCGGCGGGCGAGGTCAGCATCAGGTGATCGCTGGAGAATTCCGCGTGATTCTTTTCGTCGGCGAGCTTCACGTCCGCCGCGAGGAACGGACCGTCGGGGCTCGCGTCCGCGCCTTGCGCGGCGACCGAGAATTTCGCCGGCAGCGGCGCGATGCCGGCCGCGCCCGTCAGCGTCGCGAGACGCGGCACGCTGTGCACGGCGTCGTCGAGATAGGCGGGCGGCACGATCACCGTCGCCGACGACGCGTAGCGCGCGGCCATGCCGACGAAGTCGTCGTCGGGCGTGGCATGCGCGAGCTTCAGGTAGCTGCTCGGCAGCACCGACACCGGATACGACTGACGCGCCTGGCAACCGGCGTCCGGCTGACGGCGGAAGGTGACGCGCAGATTGTTGGTGCGGGCGAGCGCGTAGCGCGGAATCGCCAGTTCGAGGCGTTGACGGCGGCCGTCCACGTCGAGCAGCTTCGCGCCGATCATCACGTCGTTGAAGTAGACGGTCGCGGTCGCGCGGCCGTCCGACAGCGTCGGCGACGCGGCGAGGTCGAGCACCACCGCTTTCGGCAGACGTCCGCCGCCGGAGGCCGCGGCCATGTCGAAGCTGGTTTCCCACGACGCCGTATCGTGCACGTCGATACTGCGCGGCAGGCCGCCGAGATCGACCAGCGGAATCGCGTCGCCGTGCAGGCGCGCGCCGAAATCGATCTGATGGACGACGACCCGGTTCGACACGTCGATCGGCCGCCAGCCGCGTGCGAGCACGCCCGCGCCCGCGTTGTCGCCGATCACGATCACCGCGCGGCCGCCCAGATGCGCGACGCGCGCCTCGCCTCGGGCGAGCGGCGTGGCGACCGGATCGATGGCGCGCGCGCGCCAGGCGTCGAATTCGGCGAGCGCTTGCGGCGCGGCCGTGGCGATCTGCGCGCGCAACGCGTCGATGCCGGCGCTCAGCGCGCTTTGCAGCGCTTTGTCCGCGACGATCACGTCCGGACCGAACGCGGCGCGCGGGCCGAGCGCGAGCACCGCGCCCAGTTCGGCCGGGTTGGCGATCGCATGCTGACCGCCGCCGGCCAGCGCGTCGAAAGCGGGCAGGCCTTGCAGACCCGCGGGGATCGTCACGCCGCTCAGGTCCACCGTCGAGCCCACGCGCGGCAGCGTCTGCATGACCGGACGCTTGCCGTCGCGTTGCAGCAGCGCGTTGGTGCGCCATGCGGTGTCGAACGAGGCCGCGTCGAGATGCGTGCCGCTGATCGCGAGCAGCGGCGCGTACGGCAGCGCGCTCCAGGCGGTGCGCAGATCGTGCACGTCGGCGGGATTGAAGCGATACGACAGACGCGTGCTCGGATCGACGCGCAGCAGGTTGCCGATCGCGGTCTGGTCGGTGCAGACGTTGTCGTTGATCACCGACGCGAAGCCGAGACCGAGGCGCACATAGCCGGCGGCACGCGGCGCGCCGTCCACGCCGATGCTCATCGCCGCGCCGCCGTTGGCCTCGGTGAACGAGCGCGCCAGTACCGGCGAGCCGTCGAGCGACAGCAGCATGGTGGTGCGGCCACCGTCGCCGCGGACATACGCGCCGTCGAATTGCAGCGTGGCGTCGGAGATCGGCACGTCGGCCGGCACCGGCAGGAAGAACTCGCGCCGCGTATCGGGCGCGGTCAGCGTGACGCTGGTCAGCAGACCGAGTTCCTTCAGCGAGACGGTGCGTGTTTCGCTGATGCCCTCGCCGAGTTGCGTGAAGGCGCCGGCCACGTCGGCGGCGGCAGCGTGACAGAGGTTCGCGCACAGCGCGAGGACAAGCGCGAACGCGGTATGCGGCGCGCGCGGCCGACGGATGCGATTCATGAGCGGTGTGGTGTCGAAGAGGAAGGAAGACCGGACGGCGGCGCGGCGCCTTGCACGACGGCTCGCATGACGATGACGCAGGTACGGGCGAGCAGGCGAGGCGACCGCATGCCGTGCGGTGCGCGAACGATGCGTGGCGCTAGAGGTTGCCGCCGCGATGCTGGAAAAACCGCGTGCCTGCCTGATACCTCGTATTCGATGTCGCCACGTTTGTTGTAATCATCGCGCGCTTGTTCTGATTTATAACGCAATGGATTTTAAACAGACGAAGGACAGGCTCCGGTCATTAAAAATGTAAAAAATATTAACCGGGAAAAATTGCCGTGAAACAGCTGATTTTCAGGTTGATAAGTAGATTTAACTCATCCCGTGAGACGCTTTGCTGGCGAGCCTTCCGGCGTTTCTTACGCGGCGTGGAATCAGCTCAGGAAAAATCTCCCGAGTGATATAGATGCAGCGCGCCGGCATTTTTATTAATTGCGATTTCGGATACATAGTGAATCGCTTTTTAATTAAATCAGACGATTAAACGAGCCGCTTCGGCGCAAGCGGCGCGTAATCAAAACCGCGTGTCGATGCAAAGGCGTCTGGCCGTGACGAGTAGTGGGAATGCGCGGTCGCGGGGGGGTGCCGGCATGCGACCGCGTGATGTTGCCGTGGCTTCGCGCGTCAGGCGGCGGCGCGCTGGCGTCGCGTGTCCGGCGTATTCAATACGCGCTGACGTGCGGCTCGATACTCGTCGGCGAAACGCGCGATCAACTCCGCCGTGGGCACGACCCGTTTGATCGCGCCGACGCCCTGGCCCGCTCCCCAGATGTCGCGCCACGCCTTGGCCTTGCTGCTGCCGCCCGAGCCGAAATTCATCGTGGACGGATCGGACTGCGGCAGCGCATCCGGGTCCAGCCCGGCATTGGCGATGCTCTGCCTCAGGTAGTTGCCGTGCACGCCGGTGAACAGGTTCGAATACACGATGTCCGAGGCGCTGCTGTCCACGATCATCTGCTTGTAGCGTTCGTCGGCATTGGCTTCGGTCGTCGCGATGAAGGCCGAGCCCACGTAGGCGAGGTCGGCGCCCGCGGCCTGCGCGGCGAGGATCGCGTCGCCGCTGGCGATCGCGCCGGACAGCGCCAGCGGGCCGTCGAACCATTCGCGAATCTCGTGCAGCAGCGCGAACGGCGAGAGCCGGCCGGCGTGCCCGCCGGCGCCGGTGGCCACCGCGATCAGACCGTCCGCGCCCTTGCCGATCGCTTTCTTCGCGAAGGTGTTGTCGATCACGTCGTGCAGCACGATTCCGCCATACGCGTGCGCCGAGCGATTCACGTCCTCGCGCGCGCCCAGCGAGGTGATGGTGATCGGCACCCGGTATTTCGCGCAGAGTTCGAGGTCGCGTTCCAGCCGGTCGTTCGACTTGTGCACGATCTGATTGACCGCGAACGGCGCGGCGGGCCGCTCGGGGTGGCGGGCATCGTGATCCGCGAGTTCGGTCGTGATGCGGTCCAGCCACTCGTCGAGCAACGATTCCGTGCGCGCGTTGAGGGCCGGAAACGAGCCGACGACGCCCGCCTTGCATTGCGCGATGACGAGCTCGGGATTGGAAATGATGAAGAGCGGCGAGGCGATCATCGGCAGCGCCAGACGGCCTTCGAGCATGAGGGGGAGGGACATGGGGTCTCCGGTGATGTTCAGTGGGCACCGGCGTGTGCCGGTGCTGGCGTGATTGCGGCGTGTCAGGCGGGATCGGGTTTGCCCGTCAGGACCGCCTGCGCGGACGCGAGCCGTGCGCCCATCTGGCCGCCGAGCGCCTGCAGCCCGCTCATCGGACGGACCATGACCTCGAATTCCTCGATCGCGCCGTGCTCGTCGAAGCGCAGCATATCGATGCCCTTGAGCGACTTGCCGTCCACCTCCGCGCTGAACTCCAGCACCACGCTGCGCCCGTCCGTATCGACGAACTCGCGGTGATACCGGAAGTTGCCGAAGACGGTATTGACGGTGGACAGGATCAGCTTGAGCGCGGCCTTGCCCGCGTAAGGCGTATGCGCGACCGGCGAGCGGAATACGACGTTCTCCGCCAGCAGCGGTTCGAGCCCTTCCATCGAGCCGCGTTGAATCAGTTGATGCCATGCCGACAGCGTGCGCTGCGCGGCGTCGGATAATCGTTGCGCTTCCATGCGGGTGTTCTCCATGACGATGAGGTGATGGACCGTTGCGGATGGTGATGCCGCCGGCCGGTTCGCGTCGAGCCGGCGTGGCGCAGTCGGTCAACATGCAACTGGTTGCATAAATTGGAGAATAACCAGGCCCCCGACGATATGCAACTGGATGCATATCAATTTACGAGTGGGCCATCTGCCGCTACACTCTTCGCCATGTCTATCCAACACGCTCTTCTCATCTCATTGCTGGAGAAACCGTCCACCGGCTACGACCTCGCGCGTCGTTTCGACAAGTCGATCGGTTATTTCTGGCATGCCAGCCATCAGCAGATCTATCGGGAACTGGGCCGCATGACCGAGGCAGGTTGGCTCAGCGCAACCGAAGACAGCGACGGCGGCAAGCGGCTGCGCTGGCTATATCGCGTGCTGGCGCCGGGCAAGGCCGAGCTGGCGCGCTGGGTATCCGAACCGGTCGAGGAAGGCGATGCGAGCCGTGCGCTGCTGATCAAGCTGAGAGCCGAGGCGGTGATTGGCCCGCATGGCGTGGACGAAGAACTGCGCCGGCTGATCGTCGAACATCAGGGCCGGCTGGACCACTATCTGGAGATCGAGCAGCGCGATTTCGCGGCTCGCCGCATGTCCCACGCGCAGAAGCTGCAGCATGCGGTGCTGCGCGCCGGCATCCTGACCGAGCAGGGGTGGCTGCAGTGGGCGAACGAGGTTTTGCCCGTCGTGGAAGCGGCGAAACGCAGCGCAAGGAAATGATGCCGGTGGGCGGCGTCTAATCCGCCGCGAAATCGGCTGGGAAATCCGCTGCGAAGTCCGCTGTGACCCTGGCTGTGACGCCGCCCGTGACACTGTGTCCCGTCCGGCGACGTTTGCGCGCCGGCCGCTCGGCAGCCGGCGTCGCATCGCTCAGCAGATCGATCACCTTGCCGCGTAGCCAGCGGCTCGCCTGGTCCTGTTCGCTGCTGCGATGCCAGTACAGATGCCATTCCAGGCGCGGCAACTTGAACGGCAAGTCGAACACGCGCGCATCGTAACGTTGCAGCAATTGCACGGGTCCGGTCAGCGCGAGGTCCGTGCGCAACGCGACGAGCGGTGCGACCAGATAGTGCTGCACGCGCATGCGGATCTGCCGCTCCTTGCCGAGCTTCTTGAGTTCGGCGTCGACGAAACCGCTGCCCTGACGGCGGCTCGATACCTGAATGTGGCCGAGCGCGAGATAGTCGCGCATGCTGAGCGTGCGGCCCGCGAACGGATGATCGTGGCGCAGCATGCAGGCATAGCGGTCGCTGCCGAGCGGCGTCTGACGCAGTTGCGGATCGTCGAGCAGCGGCACGTCGATCGCGAAATCCACCTTGCCGGTCGCGAGTGCCGCCGACACCTCGCTGCGCGGCGTGAAATAACACTCGATGTTCATGCCCGGCGCTTCCTGCTGAAGCACTTCACCGAGCGCGGGCAGCAGGATCGCCTCGGTCAGATCGGGCATGCTGAGCCGGAACGTGCGTTCGGACCGGGCCGGCTCGAAGACCTCGCCTTCGGTGGCACTCGCCTCCAGCAATTGCAGCGCTTCCCGCACCCGGCCGATGATGTTCTCGGTCAGCGGCGTCGGCACCATGCCGGACGGCGTGCTGACGAACAACGCGTCGCCGAACGTCTTGCGCAGACGCGCGAGCGCATTGCTGACCGCCGGTTGCGTGATGAACAGCGCCTCGGCGGCACGCGTCAGGTTGCGCTTTTCGTAGATCGATTCGAATACGACGAACAGGTTGAGATCCAGCTTCGGTGGACGCATGGGACAGTCTCCGTTTGCCCGTCATCTTAAACGAGAGCGGTGTTTTGCCACGCGTCCACTTGTGGGGGTGCTTCAGGTGATTCGGTTATTTCAGTTGCGCAGCGGCGCGTTCAGATAATCCGCCGCTGAAGCCGCCTTCGCCGCGCCGGCCGCGATTTCCATGCGGGCGATCGCTTGCAGATGCACTTCGTCGGGACCATCGGCGTAACGCAACGCGCGCGCCCAGGTCCAGTGATCGGCGAGCGGCGTGTCGGGGCTCACGCCCATCGCGCCGAATACCTGCATCGCGCGATCGCAGACGGTGGCGTAGACCTGCGGCACCAGTGCCTTGATCATCGAGATTTCCTTGCGGGCCGCCTTCGCGCCCACTTCGTCGAGCAGCCACGCGGTTCTCAATACGAAAAGCCGGGCCTGGTCGATTTCGATCCGCGACTTCGCGATCCATTCGCCGACCGTGCCATGCTGGTGCAGATACTTGCCGAAGGTCTTGCGTTCCTGGGCCCGCGCCACCATCAGTTCGAGCGCGAGTTCGGCCGCGCCGATCGAACGCATGCAGTGGTGAATCCGTCCCGGGCCGAGACGCGCCTGCGCGAGCGTGAAACCGCTGCCTTCCTCGCCGAGCAGGTTGGATGCCGGCACGCGCACGTTGCTGAAGGTGATCTCGCAGTGGCCCTCGGGCGACACGTGGTTCATCACCGGGATGTTGCGCACGATCTTGACGCCGGGTGTGCCGGCAGGCACCAGAATCATGCTTTGCTGACGATGACTCTCGGCATCCGGGTCCGTTTTGCCCATCACGATGAAGAGCTGACAATTCGGGTGCGCGGCGTTGGTGATGAACCATTTGCGGCCGTTGATCACGTAGTCGTCGCCGTCGCGGCGGATCGACGTGGTGATGTTGGTCGCGTCGGAAGAGGGCACGTCCGGCTCCGTCATCGCGAAGGCCGAACGAATGCGGCCCTCGAGCAGCGGGACCAGCCAGGCGTCGCGTTGCTCGGGCGTGGCGAACATGTGCAGCAATTCCATGTTGCCGGTGTCGGGCGCATTGCAGTTGAAGACTTCGGACGCCCAGCCGATGCGTCCCATGATCTCCGCGAGCGGCGCGTATTCGAGGTTGGTGAGCCGCGTGCCGGGTTCGTCCTCGCGAAGATGCGGCAGGAACAGATTCCACAGGCCTTCGGCTTTGGCGAGCGCCTTCAGGTCTTCCATGAACGAGACCGGGTACTGACCCGCGTGCACTTCGTCGAGCCATTGCCGTTGACGCGGGACGATGTGTTCGTCCATGAAGCGGCTCACCCGGTCGATCAGGTCCTGCACTTTGGGGCTGTAGGCAAAATTCATGATGGATTTCTCGCGATGGGTGGGTCAGATCGTCAGGCCGCCGTCGACCACGATGCATTCGCCGTTCGTATAGCTCGATGCATCGGAGACGAGATACAGCACGGTGCCGGCCATGTCCTGAGGTTCGCCGTGACGGCGCAGCGGAATGGCTTCGATCCAGCGTTCGTAGACAGCCTTGTTTTCGAACAGCGCGCCGGCGAATTTCGTCTTCGTGAGGCCGGGCAGCAGCGCGTTGACGCGAATGCCGAGCGGCCCGCATTCCTTCGCGAAGGCTTTGGTCATGTTGACCACCGCGGCCTTCGTGATCGAGTAGATGCCTTGCATGTCGCCGGGTTGCAGCGCATTGACCGAGGCGGTGTTGACGATCGCGCCGCGGCCTTGCGCTTTCATCAGCTTGCCGGCTTCGACCGACATGAAGAAGTAGCCGCGCACGTTGACCTCGACGGTCTTGTTGTAAGCGGCGAGATCGGTGTCGAGAATATGGCCGTAGTACGGATTCGCCGCCGCGTTGTTGACGAGGATGTCGAGACGGCCATGCTTGTCGCGGATATGGGCAAAGATCGCGGCGATGTCGTCCATCCGCCCGACGTGGCAGGCAAATGACTCGGCGCTGCCGCCCGCGGCGCGCACTTCGGCGGCGACCGTCTCGCAGTCGTCGAGCTTGCGGCTCGATACGATCACGTGAGCGCCTTGCCCGGCCAGCAGCTTCGCGATCGCTTCGCCGATGCCACGGCTCGCGCCGGTGACGAGGGCGATGCGGCCAGTGAGGTCAAACAGGTTCGTCGGCAAGCTTGTCTCCTGAGTTTGGAATCGTTGCTGGAAAATGGATCAGTCGAGCAACTCGGCGGCAAGCTGCGCGAGCGGTTCGACCATGCTGCCCACCTCGTGAGCGTCGGCGCTCGATGCATTGCCTTGCAACGCGCGTGCTCTCACGCCCTGGGCGATGGAGGCGAGGCGAAAGAAGCTGAACGCCAGATAGAAATTCCAGCTCGCGATGCCCGGCAAACCGCGCAGTTCGCAGTAGCGCGCGATCATGGCTGCTTCGTCCGGAATGCCGAGGGCCGCACGGTCTTGACCACGCAAGCCGGGAATCTTGCCCTTCGCCGGCAGACGCAGGCACATGCAGAAATACGCGAGGTCGGCGAGCGGATCGCCGAGCGTGGACAGCTCCCAGTCGAGCACGGCGCGCACCCGTGGCGCGTCGTGCTCGAAGATCAGGTTGTCCAGCCGGAAGTCGCCGTGCACGAGTGAGGGGCGCGGCGAATCGGCCGGGCAATGCGCGGGCAGCCATGCGATCAGCGCTTCCATCGGCGCGATCTTTCCGGTTTCGGCGGCGCGGTACTGGCGTGTCCATAATTCGATCTGCCGCTGGAAATAATTGCCGGGGCGGCCGTAATCGGTGAGGCCGACCGCGTCGACATTCACGTCGTGCAACGCGGCCAGCGTCTCGATGATGGACGCGAAATAGTCGCCCCGCGCGTCGCGTTCGATGTCCGGCAACGCGGGGTTCCAGAAGATGCGGCCGTCCTCGTAGCTCATCAGATAGAACAGGCTGCCGGTGATCTCGCGGTTCTCGCACAGATGCCAGGCACGCGCGACGGGGACCGGCGTCGGCGCCAGCGCGCGCAGCACGCGAAACTCGCGGTCCACCGCGTGCGCCGACTTGAGTAACTGGCCGGACGGCTGGCGGCGCAGCACGTAGCGCGCGTCCGGCGTCGCGAGCAGGAAGGTGGGGTTCGACTGGCCGCCGGCGAATTTTGTCGCTTGCACCGGGCCGGCGAATCCCGGCACGTGCTGCTGCAGATAAGGCGTCAATACGTCGAGATCGAGGTCGACGGTCGGGCTGGGCGTTTCGCGCGTCATGGTATCGGTCGGGATCGGAAGTGGGACTAGCTGTAGGTCAGATAGGCGTGACGCTGCGGATCGTCGAGATGCGCGACCGTGTTGAAGGTCGACAACTGGCACGACTCGCGATTGAAGAAGCACTGCGTGACGCTGCTGTTGCGGATCTGCAGGTTGAGTTCGACCGCCATCGCGTCGGGCGCCTGCAGCAGTTGCTGCACGAATGCGCCGATCACGCCGCCGGATGTGACGACGAGAACGCGGCGCGCGTCGCCTTGCTGGATCGCGTCGCGTGCGGCGGCGACGCGTTGCTGGAATGCGTGCCACGTTTCCGGCGCGCGGTCGTCGAGTTCGCCGCGCGACCATGCGTGCAGTATCTGGCGTAGCGCCTTGAAGAATTCGCGCGGTTGCTCACGTGCGCGTGATGCGATTTCGCGATGCGTGGCGTCGTCCATTGCGCGAAATAGCGCGTGGAAATCGTATTCGTCGAGACCGGGATGAACCGTGCATTCGGGCGGCGTATCCGGCATCGCACGACGGATGGCGGCGAGCGTTTGCGTGTGACGCGTGAGCGTGCCGGTGATCACGCGGTCGAAGCGAATACCGTTGCGGGCGAAGTGCTCGCCTAGCCAGAGGCTTTGCCGTTCGCCGCGTTCGGAGAGCTGGTCGTAGTTGTCGGCGCCGAACGAAGCCTGTCCGTGCCGCACCAGAAAGAGTTCCGCCATCGATATCCCGCGCAGGAGGAGAAGGATGCAGAATAGCGGCGGCGGAGATATTGATGAAGTTTATTTAAATGATGGACGGGTATTCATTGCGGTGATTGCATGCTATGAAGAAAACGACCGTATCACCACGCCTTCCCGCTCCAGTGCCTCGGGTACGTTGACCGCCATCCTTCTGGCACCGGTCGCGCCGCAAGTCGGCGCCATCGTTCGATAGGTTTGGCGTATCAAACGCATCCGCTGTTCGGAATTTACAGATCTTATTGGCAGCTCGACAGTAGGGTCACGCGCCCCAACACGGCACTCGCATGACCCACTAGTCTTCTGACGCGTTCGCGCCGGCTGGCGACACGCAAGCACCGCCGCTCAAACTGAAACGCAGCGAAGTCTCGGGGATATTGCGCAGCCCTCGGGGCGGCATTGTTATCGATTTCGATCCGGACAATCATGCCAAGCTTGAACACCAACGCCGCACCTGACGCCACCCGCCCATCGATCAAGTCGGAAACCCACGCGGCGCTCACGCTGACGACCGTCGATCTGGACGTGCAGGGCGTCGGATTAAAACTGTCGACGATGTTCCGGCCCGGCCCGAAGCCGCCGATTCTATTCCTGCACGGCTTCGGCTCGACCAAGGAGGACTATGCCGACATCGTCCTGCATCCCGAGTTCGATGGGCATGCTGTCATTGCCTACGACGCTCCCGGCTGTGGCGCGTCGGAATGCACCGACCTCAAGAAGATTTCGATCCCATTTCTCGTGGAAACGGCACGCGGTCTACTCGCGCATTTCTCCGTGGACACCTTTCATGTGGTGGGCCATTCGATGGGCGGATTGACGGCGCTCATGCTGGCCGACGCCGAGCCTGATCGCGTACTCGGTTTTGCCGACATCGAAGGCAATGTCGCGCCCGAAGATTGTTTCCTGAGCCGTCAGGTCGTCGATTTTCCGAACGATGACGACGACGTCTTCTTCGAAAAATTTATCGAAAGGACGTGGCATTCGAACCACTACGCGTCGGCGCTTTACGCGGCGGATCTACGTCATCGAGTGCGGGCTGGCGCGGTGAAGGGCATCTTCGCGTCGATGGTCGAGTTGTCCGACCATGGACATCTGATGGAGCGCTTCCTGGCGCTTCCCTGCCCAACGCTGTTCATGCACGGGGAGCAGAACGACGGTCTGTCCTACTTGCCGAAGCTTCGCGAAAACGGCGTGACGGTTGCAAGGATTCAATCCTGTGGCCATTTTCCGATGTACTCGAATCCCGTCGAGATGTGGCGCACGCTCTCACGCTTTTTCGGTTACTCGTAAAAGCTGAAGCAAACATCGACTCGCTCGAACAGGCGCTTCTGTCGACGCGCGCAGATCGCACCGGTTGCTTCATACCGGCACCTTATACGAGTCAAGGTGCCGTCCCTCCTATACGAAGACTCGAGACAGACAAGAGGCATGTTATGAACACCAGGATTCGTGAACTGCTGTCGATCGGCGTTGCGGTCGCTCTATCCAGTGGCGGCGTCGCTACCGCTTCCGCGGACGAAGTCGTGAAAATCGGTCACGTTGCTCCGTTGACCGGCGGCATTGCGCATATGGGCAAAGACAACGAAAACGGCGCGCGCCTGGCTGTCGAGGAAATCAACGCCAAAGGCCTCACGATCGGCGGCCAGAAAATCACGCTGCAACTCGACGCGCAAGACGACGCGGCCGATCCGCGTACGGCAACCCAGGTCGCGCAAAGGCTGGTGGACGACAACGTCGTGGGCGTCGTCGGACATTTGACTTCGGGTACGTCCATTCCCGCTTCGAAGATCTACAGCGATGCAGGTATCGTGCAGATTTCGCCGTCGTCGACCAATCCGGCCTATACGCAGCAAGGTTTCAAAACCACTTACCGGGTCGTCGCGACCGACGCCCAGCAAGGTCCGGCATTGGCCAACTACGCTGCGAAAGATCTGAAGGTGAAAAGCGTCGCGATCGTCGACGATGCCACCCAATACGGCCAGGGTCTCGCGAACGAATTCGAAAGGACGGCGAAGTCGCTAGGTCTGAACGTGATGTCGCACGACGCCACCAACGACAAGGCCGTCGACTTCCGCGCGATTCTGACGAAGATCAAGGGAGAGAATCCCGATGCGATCATGTACGGCGGTTCGGACTCCACGGGCGGTCCGTTCGCGAAACAGGCGAAACAACTGGGCGTGCGCGCCAAGATTCTGGCGGGCGATGGCTTATGTACCGACAAGCTGTCCGACCTGGCCGGCGACGCCACCGACAACATCATCTGTTCGGAAGCAGGGGTAGCGCTCGAAAAAATGGTCGGCGGCAAGACGTTCGAAGCAAAGTATAAGAAGCGCTTCGGGCAACCCATCCAGATCGATGCGCCGTTTGCCTATGACGCGGTGTACATCATCGTGGACGCGATGAAGCGTTCGCAATCGGTCTCGCCCGCGAAAATTCTGGCCGCCATGCCGGATACGGACTATCACGGCGTGGTTGGCGAAACGACTTTCGACTCGAAAGGCGATTTGCGTCACGGTGTAATCTCGCTCTATGTCTTCAAGGCGGGCAAGAAGACGCTGCTCGACGTCGTGAAGATGTGATTGTCGTATTTCCGCCGTTCGTATCTTTGAAAGTGGACATTAACGGCGCATTAACACAGTCAGGGTCGAGCTAACCTGCAACTCCGGTGGAGCAGGTTAAGTTCGACCTTGTCACGTGACTGGACGCACGTATGCCGACGCGCAGGTACACCGTGCCATTCAAACCTCTCGCCCTGTCCATATTCCATACCAGGCAGGGGTTCTGGCGATTCCACGCTGCGTCGTCAATCACGGAAAACGCGGGATAGCATGTCAAAACATGCAGCCTGAAGGACTCGACCGATTAGCCCCGCAGTGTCTGGACGGAATCGCTACCTTCAGGGCTACCTGATGACGGTTTTGCCCCAAGCCATGCCACGCCAATCGTGTTCAGGGTAAACACCAAATTTCCCGGATATGTCGAGCCTATATCGTGACGTCACACCGGCAACGCGGCCGGCATCTCTGATCAACTATCGAGCGGCGACAGCCGGCAACCTGCGTATCGTGTCGCAAGACTAAACACCCCTCGCATGACTCGCGCGAAGTGACGCATGAACCGCATGGCGAAGAAATTTTCCAGGCAACGCATCCGCACGTCGATACGAAATAGGGAATGCGAAAACGCTCTACATCAGACAATATTTCTTCAGTAAATCCGTTCGCGTCGGCACTCGTTTTCAATCACTGGAACAGAAGACAAATGCAGAACATTTCAACATGCGATCGAAAGGCACTCGACGAACTCCATAGCACGTTGAAGGTGCGCTACAGCTCGCTTCAGCATCTAAAACTGAATCTGAATATTGCACGGGGCGTTCCGTCTCCCGAGCAGGTTGAGCTTTCCGATGATCTATTGAGTTTGCCAGGCGCGGCGGACTTCATGTCGGCAGACGGCGTGGATGTGCGCAACTACATGGGGCAACAAGGATTGCGCGAGGTCAGGGCGCTTTTTTCGGAAAGCATGGAGATCAGTCCCGAGAACCTCGTGGTCGACGGGAATTCCAGCCTGGCGCTTATGTACGATTGCGTGAGTCACGCATGGAGGGCAGGCGTGAATGGCGGTACACCGTGGCATCGGGTGCGAGGCGGAGTCGCATTTCTCTGCCCGGTTCCGGGATACGACCGCCATTTTTCGATATGCGAGGCGTTCGGCATCAGGATGATTCCAGTCCCCATGCATGCCGATGGGCCGGATGTCGAATTCGTGCGGGACGCCGTCGCCGGCGATGAATCGATAAAGGGGATGTGGTGCGTGCCGAAGTACAGCAACCCAACCGGCGCCACGTACTCGGAAAGCAAGATACGCGCACTCGCCTCGATGCGCACTGCCGCAGACGACTTCCGCCTGTTCTGGGACAACGCATATTGGCTGCATCATCTTACCGATGAAGCCGTACAGATCGCGAATGTCGTTGCCTTATGCGAGGAGTATGGGAACGAAAACAGGCCGTTGGTCTTCGGCTCCACGTCGAAGATAACCTTCGCGGGCGCCGGCTTGTCCATGCTGGGCAGTTCCCGCGAGAACATCCGGTGGTGGCTGCGTCATGCCTCGGTGCGAAGCGTTGGACCCGATAAGGTCAACCAGCTTCGTCACTTGAGATTCCTGCGCAATTCAGACGGTTTGAAGGCGCTGATGCAACGTCACAAGGAACTTCTGGCGCCGCGCTTCGGCATTGTCGAGCGGAATTTCCGCAGGTTGCTGGAAGGAACTGGCGTGGCATCCTGGACGCAGCCAAAGGGCGGGTACTTCATTACGCTGAATGTATTACATGGAACGGCGAAGCGCGTTGTCGAGTTATCGAAACAGGCGGGCGTCACGTTGACGCCCGCGGGAGCGCCGTTCCCCGGCGGGATTGATCCTACCGACAGTGTGCTCAGAATTGCGCCGTCGTCGCTTGCCGTTGACGATGTCGGCCAGGCTGCCGAGGTTGTCGCGGTATCGGCACTCCTGGCAGCAGCGGAGTTGCGATTGCGTCAGCTAGCGGAATAGGCGCAGAAATCCGATTCCGTCCGTGAGGACGGAATCGGGCCACCCATTTGATTCACGCCAATCCGTTCGCTTCTTAAGCTCGACCGGCGGTGGCCGTGACGGGCAGAAGTCTCGCCGCACTTATCCCGACCAGCGCACAGACCATCCCGGCTACGAACACACCCACATACGAGTGGGTGACGTCGATGAAGTAGCCGGACACCACGGGCGCCAATGAGCCACAAATCTGAGCGACCGTGTTCATCAAGCCGCCGATTGGCCCCGCGGCGGTAGTGGGAAAAAGCGTGGTGGTCAGCGGCCAGACGATGATCCACATGTTGACGAATATCGAGAACAAAACCGCCGTGGCCAGTACTACCCATGCGGGCACCCAGCGGGGGCCCAGTAGGGTATAGCTCACGAAGAGCAGGCAGATCAGCGCAACGATGGAGAGTGAAATCATCAGCGACCGTCGATGTCCGAAGCGGTCCGAGGCGAGGCCCGCGAGCGGCTGGCACAATGCCGCGGGAACTGCCGCGACAAACGCCCACAGATATCCGGCGTGACCGATTTTTATCTGATACGTGGAGACAAGAAACGCTGCAAACCACGTCCACACAAAATACTTGCAAGCGATAAATCCGGTGTAGGAGACGGTCAGAACATACGGGTAGCGCGAATGCTTCATGATGTTCCAGAACGACGCCATGGAAGCGTCAACGTCCGGCTCCGCATGTTTCGCTTTCGACTTGTTCCCGTCGAGGGAGATCAGACCGATCTGCTCCGGCTTGTCGCGAAGCACGAGGGGAACGACCACGATCATGATCAGGCCGGGAATGGCCGAATAGAGAAATCCCGACTGGATCATCGAAAGCCCGAACAGGGAAACGCTGCCGGTGATGAGTACCGGCATGAGTGCGCCACCCGCTCCGGTACCCAGTGCGCCGCCCATCGCCATCAGTCCCGTTTGAGTTCCGCGTAGCGCCGGTGAAAACCATCGCGCCAGCATCGGGTTCACGGGCACCCAGACAGCTGCCGCACCCAGACCGATCAGGGCTCTGGCCAGAATGGCGAGCGCGACGCTATTCGCGTGAACGGCAAAGGCAATGCTGGCAAATGCGATCAAACCGGTGCCCAGGGTCACGGTCCAGCGCGCGCCGAGCCAACGTTCACTGACCACGCCCCACGGCAACTGACCGACCGCATACGCAATCAGGAAAGACGCATCGATCCAGCCGATCGTCGATGCACTCCATCCGTTTTCCCGTTGCAGGATAGGAATCACCGTCGGAATGTTGTACCGCATGAACAGATCGATGAAATAGGCGACCCATGCAACCAGCAGGATGTACCACGACCGGCGGTAGGCACGTGGCAATTCGATTGCCGACTGTTCGCCGGACAAAACAGCGGGGGCGTCTCCACGATTTCTATTTAGCAGACTCTGTACCACCATTACGGCTGTCTCCTTACGTACCGTTCATGCACGGCTCTGTTTGATATGGCGTACTGCGCCGATGTCTTGGGTTTGCCGTTAGCGAACGCGTGCATCGGCCAGCATCCCAGTGTCGGTTGCCGGCTGCCGGGCGCCAATGATTGATTCTGGAAGTCCCCGTTAGGCGAGGGCTAACGGGTCGATGCGTGAACAGATGGTGGGGGCGACTGTCGGGTTGCTGTCCGGTTCTTTCCCACAGGCTTGGTCAGGCGCTAGCGTGACGTTTCGACGTGTCGAACTGCGACGCGGAACCATACGCTGACCGTATGGAAGCATTCCTCATAAAAAAATATACAGAACGTTTTTCAGGTTCGATACTGATCGGGATTAACCTTATGCCGGTCATGCCGGGCATCTCCAGCGCAGCGCAACGTGCGTTGTTCATTGCAAGGCGACACCGCCCGCTGGTCTGATGAAATCGCGGCAGTACTTGCCGTAGCCGCTCAATTTACTTACGTACCTGTACGGAGCAGTCGCATGACGAATATGTCGAAGCGTGAACAGTCGATACTCGCCAGTATCCAGACCACGGAAGACGGCGATCCGCAGGAGACGGCGGAATGGCTGTCGGCGCTGGACGCCGTCGTTCATCACGTCGGCCGCGATCGCGCCCAGTATCTCTTCGACCGTCTTGCGTCGCACGCGCTCGCCAACGGAATCGCGACGGCCCGCGCGAGCGTGACGCCCTATACGAACACCATTCCCGTCGAGCAGCAGCCGCCTTATCCGGGCGATATCGGCATCGAGGAAAAACTCGCCGCCGCGCTGCGCTGGAACGCGCTGGCCATGGTGGTGCGGGCCAACCGGGCCTATGGCGAGCTGGGCGGCCATATTGCCAGCTACGCGTCGGCGGCCGATCTGTTCGAAGTCGGCTTCAATCATTTCTTCCGTGCAGCCAATCACGAAACGGGTGGCGACCTGGTCTATTTCCAGCCTCACTCGTCGCCGGGCGTGTACGCGCGCGCCTATCTCGAGGGGTTTCTCGACGAAAAGAACCTTGAGCACTACCGGCAGGAAATCACGGGCCCAGGGCTCTGTTCCTATCCTCACCCGTGGCTGATGCCGGACTTCTGGCAATTCCCAACGGGCTCGATGGGGATCGGTCCGATCAACTCGATCTACCAGGCGCGCTTCATGCGCTACCTGCACAATCGCGGTCTCGCTAAAACCGAGGGCCGCAAGGTATGGGGATTCTTCGGCGACGGCGAGATGGATGAACCCGAATCCATCGGCGCGTTGTCGCTGGCATCCCGCGAAAGCCTGGACAACCTGGTGTTCGTGATCAACTGCAATCTTCAGCGGCTCGACGGACCGGTGCGCAGTAACGGCCGGATCATCGACGAACTCGAAGCCCAGTTCACCGGCGCGGGTTGGAACGTCATCAAGGTGGTATGGGGTTCGGATTGGGACGAACTGTTCGCGCGCGATCGCACGGGTGCGCTGCTGCGCGCCTTCAATCACACGGTCGACGGCCAGTTCCAGACCTTCTCCGCCAACGACGGCGCCTATAACCGGGAGCGCTTCTTCGGCCAGAACCCGGAACTGGCAGCGCTGGCCGCTCACCTGAGCACGGACGATATCGACCGCCTGCGCCGTGGCGGCCACGACGTGCGCAAGCTTCACGCTGCGTACGACCGCGCCCTCAAGCACGAGGGACAGCCGACCGTGATTCTCGCGAAGACGATGAAAGGCTTCGGCATGGGCGCAATCGGCCAGGGGCGAATGACGACGCACCAGCAGAAGAAGCTCGACATCGAGCAACTGAAGGCATTCCGCGACCGCTTCCGCTTGCCGCTGACCGACGACGATGTCGATCACGTGCGCTTCTACAAGCCGGCCGACTCGACGCCGGAAATGCGCTACCTGCACGAAAAGCGCGCCGCGCTCGGCGGTTATCTGCCGCGCCGCCGTAAAGTGGCGTCGCAACCGTTGACCGTGCCGGCGCTGTCGTCCTGGGGGCAATTCGCGCTGGATTCGAACGGCAAGGAAACGTCGACGACGATGGCGATCGTCCGCATGTTGACGGGGCTGCTGAAGGATCCGTCGCTCGGCTCCCGCGTCGTGCCGATCGTCGCGGACGAAGCGCGCACCTTCGGCATGGCGAACATGTTCCGGCAGGTCGGCATCTACTCGCCGCTGGGGCAACTGTACGAGCCGGAAGATCTCGGCTCGATGCTGTACTACCGTGAAGATACCGGCGGTCAGATACTGGAAGAGGGGATTTCGGAAGCGGGCGCCGTATCGTCATGGATCGCGGCGGCCACGTCGTACAGCGTGCACGACACGCAGATGCTGCCGTTCTACATCTACTACTCGATGTTCGGTTTCCAGCGGATCGGCGACCTGATCTGGGCAGCCGCGGATCAACGCGCGCGTGGGTTCCTCGTGGGCGCGACGTCGGGCAAGACGACGCTCGGCGGCGAAGGGCTTCAGCACCAGGACGGAAGCAGCCTGCTGGTGGCGTCGACCGTACCGAACTGCCGCGCCTACGACCCGGCTTTTGCCTACGAGATCGCGATCATCGTCGACGAAGGCATGCGGCAGATGATCGAACAACAGCAAGACGTCTTCTACTACCTGACGGTCACGAACGAGAACTATGCGCAGCCGTCGCTCGCCGACGAGCAGCAGGTGCGCGAAGGCGTGCTCAAGGGCATGTATCTGCTGGACCCGGCGAAACGCGATACGGCACAGGTGCAGTTGCTGGGCGCCGGTGCGATTCTCGGTGAAGTCATCGCCGCTGCCGGCATGCTGAAGGACGACTGGAACATCGATGCGGCCGTGTGGAGCGTGACGAGCTTTACGGAACTGCATCGCGACGGCGCGGCAGCGGAGCGCACTCAACGGCTGTTCCAGGACGGGGCGCAGATAACACCGTACGTCACCGCGGCACTCGACGGTTCGCGAGGACCGGTGATCGCGGCAACCGACTACGTTCGCGCGCTGCCGGAAATGATCCGCGCCTACGTGCCGCGCAAGTACGTCACGCTCGGCACCGACGGCTTCGGCCGTAGCGACACGCGCGCCGCGCTGCGCGCATTCTTCGAAGTCGACCGCGCGTCGATCGCGCTGGCCGCATTGAAAGCGCTGGTCGACGAACGGAGCCTCGATGAAGGTGTGCTGATCGAGGCGAGCAGCAAATACGGCAAGGCGGACAGTAACCGCGTGGAGCCGTGGTTGCGGTGAACGCGATACGCCCGCCGGCGGCCTGTCAGCATATCCGGATGGCGAAGTGCCGCTTCGCTTCCCGATCGTGCCGTGGCGGCACGCATTCACCTCGATTTCGACACCACTCACGGTCGTCGCCGAAATACCATCATTGAACGATTGATGCGATCGCCGCGCGCGGTCGCGATGTCGAAATGCAACGTGATCGAACGTGAAAATCTGCTGGACGGGCACGTTGCCGCCCAGTGTCATCTGGATCGGAGAGGGCAGTGAAAGTAGCGGAAATGGGAATCGAGCAGATCGCTAACGCGCGGGGCGCCAGCGACGGAACGTTGTTGTCCGGCGCGCGAATGGTCGTGGCCGCGCTACTGCGCGAAGGTGTCGACACGGTCTGGGGCTATCCCGGCGGCGCCGTTCTGCCCATCTACGATGCGCTCCAGGAAAATGAGCACGTCACTCACCTGCTGGTGCGTCACGAGCAGGCCGCGGTACATGCCGCGGACGGATACGCACGCGCCACCGGCGAGGTCGGCGTTGCGCTCGTCACGTCGGGTCCGGGCGTGACCAATGCGGTGACCGGTATCGCGACCGCGTATTTCGACTCCATCCCGATCGTGGTGATCGCCGGCAACGTGCCGTCGGCGTCGATCGGTACGGACGCCTTCCAGGAATGCGATACGGTCGGGATTACCCGATCGATCGTCAAGCATAACTTTCTCGTGCTGGGTATCGAGCATCTTGCGCTTACGCTGAAGAAAGCATTTCACATCGCACGCACGGGCCGTCCTGGTCCAGTCGTCGTGGACATTCCGAAGGACGTGCTGCAGGCGATCGCCGAATTCGTCTATCCGGAACAGGTCCAGATTCGATCCTGCCGCGAGCGTACCGACGCGCATCCCGCACAGATCCGCCGCGCGGCGAGGGCGCTCAGAACCGCGCACCGTCCCTGCATCTTCGTGGGCGGCGGCGCCATCGCGGCACAGGCAAGCGAAGAGATCGTGGCGCTCGCGCGGCTTCTCGATGCACCTGTCACGAATACGCTCATGGCGCTCGGCGCGATACCCGGCAGCGACGCGCGCTGCCTCGGCATGCCGGGCATGCACGGCACCTATGAAGCCAACATGGCGATGCAGAACTGCGACGTGATGATTGCGCTGGGCGCGCGCTTCGACGATCGCGTCATCGGCGATCCGGACGATTTTCTGAAGCACGACCGCTCGATCATTCACGTGGATATCGACCCGGCCACGATCGACAAGCGGGTGAAGGTCGATATTCCGATCGTGGGCGACGCGAAGGCTGTGGTCCGCACGATCCTCAAGCATCTGCACGACGAGCCGCCCGCGTTGACCGGCCGCGATCAGTGGTGGCACGACATCGGCGCCTGGCGGGACCGGCGCTGTCTTGCGTATAAGCGTGACGACCGTTTGATCAAGCCGCAGTTCGTGATCGAAAAATTGTGGGAGATCACCGGCGGCGAGGCCTACGTGTGCTCGGACGTCGGGCAGCATCAGATGTGGGCGGCTCAACTCTATGCGTTCAATCGCCCCCGTCGATGGATCAACTCCGGCGGACTGGGAACGATGGGAGTCGGATTGCCCTACGCAATGGGGGTGAAACGCGCGTTTCCGGACGCGGACGTGGTGACGGTGACCGGCGACGGTTCGATCCAGATGTGCATTCAGGAGTTGTCGACCTGCAAGCAGTACGACCTCGGCGTCAAGATCGTTTCGCTGAACAACGGCTATCTCGGCATGGTCAGGCAATTGCAGCATGTCCATTACGGCGACCGGTTTTCGCAGTCGTACATGGACGCATTGCCGGATTTCGCGGCACTGGCTCGCGCCTATGGACATGTGGGTCTGCGCATCGAGCGCCCGGGCGATGTCGAAGCGGCCCTGCGCGAATCGCTCGCGCTGAAGGATCGCACCGTCTTCATGGATTTCGCGATCGACGGCTCGGAGAACGTGTGGCCGATGGTGCGCGCGGGGTCAGGCCTGACCGACATGTTGCTGAGTTCGAACGATATCGAGTACTAGCCTGACACCTTCCTGCACGCCCGATCCGGCGACGACGACCGCTTTTTAAAGCCGGTCGTCGCGCCGGCGAGAACCGCGTCGTGACAACTCGTCCCGTTAGCGCACGGAGACGCAGAAGCGCCGGATCGCTTCGCAAGCCCTCTCGAGCGACGCATCGTCGAGCGCATAGGCGATGCGGATGAACGGTCCCAACCCGAACGCGCTGCCATGGACAACCGCGACGCCGGCCTCGTTCAACAACGCGACGGCGACGTCTTCATCGCTGTCGAGCTTGACGCCTGCCGCGCTGGTGCGCCCGATCAAACCCTCGCACGAGGCGAATGCGTAGAACGCGCCCCCGGGCGTCGCGCAGCTGAGACCGGGCGTGGCGTTCAGCGACGCGACCATCCTGTCCCGGCGACGCTCGAACACCGCGCGGGTGTCGTGCACGAAGTCCTTCGGTCCGCTCAACGCAGCCAGCGCCGCGTACTGCGAGATCGAGCAGGCCGCGGACGTCTGCTGCCCCTGAAGCTTCTCCATCGCATCGAGCAGCCAGCGGGGGCCGGTGGCGAAGCCGATGCGCCAGCCCGTCATCGCGTAGGCTTTCGACACGCCGTTCATGGTCAGCGTACGCGCCTGCAAACGCGGTTCGACTGCCGCGATCGTATGGAATGCCGCGCCGTCGAAAATCAAATGCTCGTAGATGTCGTCGGCCAGCACGTGCACGTGCGGATGATCCAGCAGCACGCCGGCGAGCGCGGCCAGTTCCTCGCGCGTGTAGACCGCGCCGGTCGGATTCGACGGCGAGTTCAGGATCAGCCAGCGCGTGCGTGGCGTGATGGCCTCGCGCAGTGCGCGGGGCGTCAGCTTGAAACCGCTCGCCGCGCCGCACGACACGATGACGGGTGTCGCGCCCACCATCTGGACCATCTCCGGATAGCTGACCCAATACGGCGCGGGCACGATCACTTCGTCGCCTTCGTTCAGCGTGGCGGCCAGCGCGTTGTAGATCACCTGCTTGCCGCCGCTGCAAACGATGGTGTCCTGCCAGCCGACCTCCAGCCCGTTCTCCGTGCGGAATTTTTCGGCGACCGCTTCGCGCAGCGCGCGCATGCCGGCGACCTGGGTGTAGCGCGTATGGCCGGCGTGAATCGCCGCGATGGCGGCCTCGCGCACGTGCGCCGGCGTATCGAAGTCAGGCTCGCCGGCACTCAACGAAATCACCGTCGCGCCGGACGCCCGGCGCGACGCGACGCGGTCCATCATCCGGTACGTCGCCGAGGGTTGCGCCTTGGCCTGGTGCACATTCAGAAAGGGACGCTCGCCGCTCATTTCAGCGTTCTCCAGTGCGTGAGGCCGAGCAGTTCGAGCGTCTTCGCGCCGTTGGCGAGCTTCTGCATCATCGCCGCTTCCTTCGCCGCGCGTTCCTCGCCCGCCACGATCGTGCGTTCGGCGTGCGCCGCCGGAATCACGATGACGCCGTCGTCGTCGGCCACCGCGAGGTCGCCGGGCGCCACCCGCACGCCGGTAAAGGTGATCGGCTGGCCGACCGACGGCACGCTGGCCTTCACCGTGCCGCGCACGCTGATGCCGCGCGAGAACACCGGGAAGTTCCGGCTACGCAAGGCCGCCAGGTCCCGCACGCCGCCGTCGATGATCAGCCCGGCCACACCGGCGGCCTCGGCGGCGACCGTCAACACTTCACCCCAGTAACCGGCGACGAAGTTCGACGTGCTCACCACCAGCACGGCGCCGCGCGGCACCTGTTCCATCGCGACGTGAATGCCCAGGTTGTCGCCGGGCGAACATTCGAGCGGGAACGCCGGGGCGGCAATGAAGGCGCCGTCCCACACGCCGCGAATCAGCGGATCGGCGGCGCAGGGCAGCCCGGACGCCTCGAACAGCGTGGAGCTGCCGAGCTTGCGGCAGCGCTCGGCGAAATCGCCGGGCAGTTGGCTTGCGAGCGATTCCTGACTCATGACGATTTCCGTTGCAGCGTGTGATAGCCGAGATTCTTGCGTGCCTGACCCAGCGTGTTGCCTTGAGACAGCTCGTCGCGGATGCGCTGTTCGGTGACCTCGATCTGGCGCGCGGTGGCGGCCACATCGCGGGCGCGCTCGCGCGGCACGACGACGACGCCGTTGACGTCGGCAATCACGATGTCGCGCGCGCACACGCGGGCCTGACCGATCGACACGGGCACGTTGATGCCGTCGACCTGCACGCGGTCCTTGCCGGTGCGCATGAAGCGTCCTTTGGTGAACATCGGGTAGTCGTCGCCGAGCGCCTTGCCGACATCGCGGCACACGCCGTCGATCACGGTGGCGCCGATTTTCCGCAGGCCCGAGTACAGGGTCATGATGTCGCCCCAGACGGTGCAGTCGGTGCGGCCGGCGTTGTCGATGACGACCACGTCGCCCGGCGCCACCTCGTCGAGAAAGTCGCCGACGCTGCCGGCCGGCGTGCTGGCCGGAACATACTTGACGGTGAACGCGGGGCCGACCACCACGCGTCGATAATCGGCCAGCGGCATGATGCCGAAGCACTGGCCCGGCAAACCGAGCTTGTCCATCGCGTCGGACACGCCCGGCGTGTCGAGGCCCTCAAACAGGGCACACAGTTCCTGATCTTCCTGGTTCATTGCGCTTTGTTCTCCTTGATGGCGTCGAATTCCTTGTCGTGCATGACGTCCGCGACCGAGCGGCCGGCGCGCACCGCCTGCACCATGGCGTCCTGACGCCGCGTGATCCGCTCGCCCAGCTCGACGACTTCCTCGATGCGGCCGGCGGGCACGAACACCGTGCCGCACCGGTCGGCGATCACGTAGTCGTCTTCGCTGACCGTCACGCCGGCGAACCGCACTGGTTCACCGGAAGAGAGCTGGGCGACGCGGTTACGCGCGCTGATCATCGTGATGCCGCGGCCGTAGACCGGGTAGCCGATCGATTCGCTGCCTTCGATGTCGCGGCTCACGCCGTCGATCACGGAGCCGCGCACCTGCTTGTATTGCGCGGCGTTGGCGATGATGTCGCCCCAGCAGGAGATGCCTTCCAGGCCGCCGGCGATGACCAGCACCCGGTCGTCGGTGTCGATTTCGGCGATCACCGGCGTGATGATGTGCGCGGCCGTTTTCGCTTCGGTCTTCGGACCCAGCTGGATGGTGCTGGCCCGTCCGACGATCTTCGGGCAGTCCCACAGCGGCCGGATACCGACCGTTGCCCCAGTCAGGCCGAGAAAATCCAGCGCGTCCGACACCGTATTGGTGTCGAGGGTCGCGAGTCGGTCGAGTAACGAGCGCTCCGTCATGACAAGTCTCGATGTGGTTGTGAGGAGGCCAGTCTCACATCTATAGTTCGATATGTATATTTTGAATTCCGGAATAGTTCGATACGCGGAGGCTATGAATAAAGATGGTCAACTTTCGGCTCATTCGTCACCTGTGGCTCTTTCTGGCGGTCGCCGAGGAGGGCAATTTTGGGCGTGCCGCGCGGCGTCTGAACATGTCTCAGCCGCCCCTCACCGAGCAGATCCAGATACTCGAGCAGGCCTTGAAGGTGAAGCTGTTCGAGCGCTCGCGAAAGGGCGCGCAATTGACGCCGGTCGGCGCGGCGATCCTGCCGGCGGTGAAAAAATTCGCCGATCAGCTCGAACGTCTGGAGTTTGCGGTCAGGGAGGCGGTGGAAGGAAATAGCGGACTGCTGACGATCGGCGCGATCACCTCGGCGATGGTCGACGTGCTGCCGCCGCTGGTCGCGCGGCTCAAGATCGAGTATCCGCAACTCACCATCTCCGTGCGCGAGATCGACAGCGCCGAGGCCGTGCCGGCCTTGCTCGCGGGGGATGTCGATCTGGCGTTCGCGCGTCTCGAGGGCGACCTCGCGCCGACCATCGAATCGACGCCGCTGAAGCAGGACCGCCTGGTGGTCGTGATGCCGAGCGAACATCCGATGGCCGGCTTGACGCGCATCCGCCTCGCCACGCTGTCCAACGAAAACTTCGTCATGTTTCCGCGGCACGTAAGTCCGGTTTATTTCGACAGCCTGATCGCGGCGTGCCGCGCCAACGGCTTTTCGCCGCGGATCCTGCATCACGTTCGCTCGGTGGCGTCGCAGGTTGCCTTCGTCTCCTGCGGACAGGGCGTTGCGCTGGTGCCGGAGTCCTTGCGGTCGCTCGCTTCGGAGAATGTCGTGTTCCGTCCGCTGAAGGAAAACGTGAGCGTGGTGACCATTGGCATGGCATGGAGCACCGAGCGCGATAGCCCGCTCATTGCGTCGGTGTTGAGTTCGCTGGGGCGCCGCCGGGCGGGGACCTAGGCGGCGCTGTATTCATGGGCTCCAGGTCGACAGGCAAGCGTGACTGCAAGTCAATCGACGGTTTTGGCCCACACTGCCTGAGCATTGGTGAACTCGCGCAAACCGAAATGCGACAGCTCGCGTCCATAGCCACTCTTCTTCACGCCGCCCACGGGAATGCGCGGATTGGAAGCGGAGAAGCCGTTGATGAAAACGCCGCCCGTTTCGAGGCGTCGCGCAATGCGCTGGGCGAGGGCGACGTCATTCGTCCACAAGCTTCCACCGAGGCCGTAGTCGCTGGTATTGGCGAGCTCGATCGCATGTTCGGCGTTTTCGGCCACGGTGATCGCGGCGACTGGTCCGAAGGTTTCTTCATCGAAGGCAGCCATGCCGGGCGTGACATCGGCGAGAACAGTCGGCGCGTAGTAGTTGCCGGCACCTTCGGTTTTCTGGCCGCCGAGCAGCAGCGTCGCGCCGGCTTCGATCGTGCGCACGACCTGATCGTGTAGTTCGTCGCGCAGATCGGTACGCGCCATCGGCCCGATCGTGCTGGACGGGTCGAGCGGATCGCCGGCCTTCACCTGAGCGGCGGCGGCGACGAACTGGCGCGTGAATTCTTCCGCGATGGGTCGTTCGAGGATAAAGCGCTTCGCCGCGAGGCAAACCTGACCGGCGTTCTGGAAGCGCGCCTCGATCGCTGCCTTGACGGCCAGTTCGATGTTCGCGTCGGCCAGCACGATGAACGCGTCGGCGCCGCCGAGTTCGAGCAGGGTCTTCTTGAGTGCCTTGCCCGCGGTCGATGCCACCGCCGATCCTGCCCGCATGCTGCCCGTGAGCGTGACGGCCGCCACGCGGGAATCTTCGATGACGCGCGCCACGGTCTCGTTGCCGGCGTTCAGGTTCGTGAACAGTCCGACCGGAAAACCGGCGGCTTCATACGCGTCCTGCAATGCGTACGCCGAGCCCATCACGTTGGCCGCGTGCTTGAGGATAAATCCGTTGCCCGACAGCATGATCGGGCCCGACGCGCGAATCACCTGCCAGAGCGGGAAATTCCACGGCATGACCGCGAGGATGGAACCGATCGGCAGGTAGGAGACGTGCACTTCGTCGTCGCCGTCGACCGGCGCGGCTTCGTCGGCGAGGTAAGCGGGACCGTGTTCGGCGATCCAGTCGATCGTCGCGGCGCACTTTTCGATTTCGGCTCGGGCGGCGGCGAGCGTCTTGCCCATTTCAGCGGTCATCAGCGATGCCAGCGTGTCGGACCGGTCGCGCAATGTAATCGCCAGACGGCGATAGGTCGCCACGCGTTCGGTCATCGGCGTGGCGCGCCAGAGCTGGTAGGCCGCGGCGTTGTTCGCGAGCATGGCTTCGACTTCGTCAGCGGTCTGGAATGGGTAGTGCGCGATGAACTCGCCGGTGGCGGGATTGCGCGACGTTGCGCCGACGGTGAAGGGCGTATTCGGGTTCGTCAGGACGACGTTGTTCTCAATGCTTTTGTTCACGACACCACCTCGTTGGACTAGTTAGAAGCCGGCTCTGCGTACAGGGAAAACCGATTGCCTGCCTGCCGCGTATTCCACACGGAGTCGCCAGACGGCAACCCCATGCAGACAGATCAACACTTGCTATTCGCTACCCGTTATTTCGCGGCGAGCGCCGGGTGCTTGATCAGAATCGCCGCGGCCGACGACGACGAAGCCGGGTTCTGCCCCGTAATCAGCAGACCGTCGGTGACGACATGCGACGCCCAGTCTTCGCCTTTCGAATACACGCCCCCCTTGGACTTGAGTTCGTCTTCCACGAGGAACGGCACGATATCGGTCAGGCCGACGGCCGCTTCCTCCGAGTTGGCGAAGCCGGTCACCTTCTTGCCGTCGACCAGCGGCTTGCCATCCGTCGCCTTGACGTGGCGCAGCACGCCCGGCGCATGGCAGACCAGCGCGGCGGGCTTGCCGGCGGCGATGAAGGCCTCGATCAGGGCGATCGAGTTGCGGTCTTCAGCGAGATCCCACAGCGGACCATGACCGCCGGGGTAGAACACCGCATCGAAATCCGCCTGTGTGATCTGGTCGAGGCGCACGGTGGCGGCCAACTGCGCGGTCGCCTCGGCGTCGAGTTCAAAACGGCGCGTCATGTCGGTCTGATTGGCCGGCTCGTTGCTCTTCGGATCGAGCGGCGGCTGGCCGCCTTTGGGCGACGCCAGCACGATCTCCACGCCGGCTTCCTTGAATGTGTAGTAGGGGGCGGCCAGTTCTTCGAGCCAGAAACCCGTCTTGAGACCCGTGTTGCCCAGTTGGTCATGCGAGGTCAGAACCATCAATACTTTCATGTCGTTTCTCCGTGGTGAGTCGGTGACGCGTTGAGTAAATTATCGATCTAGTAGACCAGTCGTCTACAAACAGATTCTAAAAAAAGCACTTCCGGAGAAGTGCGCTTGCTGACCCGATCGGTCAGCGGGTGAGGTGAAGCATGTGCTTCGTCGTTTTCATCGCGGTGTCGAAAGGCTTCATGTTGCGAACGATCTTCACCATGATGCTGGCGCCCAACCACAACTGATACAGGCTCTGCGCGACGCTCTGCCGATCGCCGTCGATCGAAAGCGATCCTTCGGCCACACCGACCTCGATCGCATGCGCGAGCCGGCTAACGATTCCCGCCGTGCCGCGCTTCAGCGTGGCACGCATCGCTTCCGACATGTCCGCCACCTCGGCGCCCAGTTTGACCGCCAGACATTTGCCCTGACAGTCTTCGAACGACTGGGTTTCCTGCCAGATCCGGAAGTAGTTCAGCAACCGCTGCGCCATGTTCAGATCAGGTTGAGCCAGCGTCTGGTCGATGTCGGCCAGATACTCCTCGAAGTAGCTTTCGAGCAGCGCCACGCCGAACGCATCTTTCGAACCGAAGTAGTGGTAGAACGATCCCTTCGGCACACCGGCCTCCGAGAGAATTTCATTCAGGCCAACGGCGGAAAAGCCCTTGGCGCCGATCAGCCGTTGACCCACGGCGATGATGTTCTCGCGGACGTCGGTAGTTTGAGCGGTGTTTGCGGTAGCCATGGACGGACTATAGCTCACAGTAGACCGGTCGTCTACTAAAAATTTTCTAAGATCGATCGATACGGTGCGACCTTTGCCGCCCGTATTGGACACGAGACCTTGACCCTGACATGAAACCCGATACGCCCGCGATTTCCGACCGTACCTTGAGCTACCTCGTCGCCCTGGCCACGCATGGCGGAATGCGGCAGGCGGCGCAATCGCTAGGGGTGAACGTGTCGACCATCAGCCGTCAACTGGCTGCCGTCGAAAGGGAACTCAAGCTCTCGCTGCTGACTCGCCACGGCCGCAATACCGTACTGACGGAGGTCGGTTCCGCGTTCGTCGAGTACAGCAACGAAAAGGAAAAGCTGGGGCAGAAGCTCAAGGCCCAGCTCGACGAGTATCGGTTCATGCGTCGTGGACACGTCACTCTCGGCGCCGGTGCGGGCATCGTGACGCATCTGATTGCGGGGTCGTTGAAACGGTTCAGCATCAAGTATCCCGAGATCAGAGTGGAAATTCGCAGCGGCCCGCAAGCGAAGCTCGTACAAATGGTCAGGGACGACATCGTGGATATCTGCATCTATAACGGCGCGTCCCTCGACCCCATCCTCAACTCGCGCCTTTTCCGGAGCGAGCCGCTGTGCGTGGTGGTCTCGACGCAGCACAAACTGGCAAGACGTGCCACGGTGCGGATCGAGGACATCCTGATGGAACGGCTTATCTTCTTGCCGGATAATTTCGCCGCTCAAATTTACGTCGATGAGATGCTGCGCGAGACGGGCGTCGACGTGTCGCCGGCCTATCGCGTCGACCGGTTCGAATCGGCGCTTTCCCTGGCGGCGGAAAACCTCGGCATCGCGTTCTCGTCGCCTGTTGGTGCGGCCGATAAGACGGCGACTGGCCGGGTTGTCGCCATTCCCATCGATCATCCGATCGCGCAGAAAGTCGACCACTACATTGCAACGCGGCTTGGCCGCAAGCTGATTCCCGCGGCCAATTACCTGTGGCGAGACATCATTCGTAGCGCGTCTTCCTCGCTATAGCTGATCGAGCAAGCCATATGGTTCTGTTGCATTGCATGCAACATTCGCGTAGCGCCTCGATGCTGGATTCCGCACGACACCTGGACCATACTGCTCCAGATGTTGGACACGAGAAAATAGATCACACATCGCAATCGGGCTCATCACGCAATTGATTCCCGAAAGATTGTCTTTGCGCATTCCTCTCGCCCTGGCGCGATCCAATCAAGGAAAGAACCTGATGTTCAATGCAAAACTCAGCGCACTGTTCATGCCCGTCATCGCCGTGGTTATCGGCACATCGGCGGTAGTCGCCGCACCGTTGCCGGTCACTGGCGATGGTGGCGTTCCCGCGTTTTACACGTGGCAGGAGACGGTTCCGGCGACGCCCGGCCAGATGCTGCGCACCGAACCGTTGACGCCGCAACAGAGCCTCACCGAGGCCGGCCAGAATATCCGGATCCTGTACACATCCACCGACGGTATCGACAAACACACGCCGATCGTCGTGTCCGGCGCGCTGTTTTTGCCGAAAGGGACACCGCCACAAGGCGGCTGGCCGTTGATGGCATGGGCGCACGGTACGGTCGGTAGCGCCGATGTCTGCGCACCGTCGTTCACGAGCCGCAGCGAACGCGACAGCCGCTATCTGAACTACTGGCTCGCGCAGGGCTACGCTGTTGTCGCGACTGACTATCAAGGTCTCGGCACACCCGGTCTGCATCCTTATGGACTCACGCGTCCGCTCGCGTACGGCGTGCTCGACAGTATCCGTGCGGTCGCACATGACGGTTTCAACCTGTCGTCCCGCGTGGTCGTATTCGGGCAGTCTCAAGGCGGTCGCGCGGCCTTCGCGACGGCCGTCTATGCAAAGACCTACGCGCCCGAGCTGAACATCGTCGGCGTGGTCGCGACCGGCACGCCGTACGCGGCGGTTCACGAAACGGCCGACGACGAGGAGCGGGCGAAAGCACACCGGTCAGTCGTTCCCACCTTTGGTTACGACATGCTGCGACTCAGCACGGCAACGCTGCTCGATCCTTCGTTCGTGCCCGCCGACTACCTGACCGAGCGCGCGATGCCCGCGTTCGAAACCAGTCAGCACGAATGCCTGCACGCCATCGAGCAGAGGATCGTTGCGGACAAGCTCACGTTCGACGACAGCTTCAAGCGCTCGCCGAAGCCGATGCTCGCGAAGATCAGCCGCGAGGCGGCGTATCCAACGTTGAAGTCGGATATTCCGATCTTCGTTGGAACCGGCGGCAAGGATCGCGATGTCTTTGTGCCGGGACAGGTTGCGCTTGTGACGGACGCATGCAAGGCGGGGGACCGGATCGAATGGCATCTGTATCCCGAACTCGACCATTCGGCGACCGTCAACGGTTCGCTTCCTGACTCCACGACGTTTGTCGCGAAGGCGTTTTCGGGTGAGCGTATTGGTGGGAATTGCGGGTCTTTGCCGAAGCATTAGAAGCATGATTTGCTGAAGCCGGTCGTAGAGCACGCAGGGAAGGGCAGCCCGCTATACTCGCGGCGACATCAACAACGACGGGGTTGCGGACAATGGCTTTACGTCATCTCCGCTTCTTCCCGCACAGACCACTCACGCACCCTGATCACCGCGTCGGCGAAAGCTTCTGGTGCTTCCTGCGGAAGGTTGTGCCCCGCGTCGACAACGCGATGTTCATGCCGCCCGACGAACATGGATGAGTGCCCAGCGGTTCCACCAGGTTTGAGCGGATCCGCCGTACCGTCGATAGTCACCGTCGGCACCTTCACCGCGGGTCTTTGTGCAATGCGATCTTCGAGCGACTGCAGTGTGGGATCTCCCGCCTCCAGTCCGACCAGGTTGCGGTAGCAGTGGATCACGATCGCCACGAAATCCGGGTTATCGAAAGAGGTCGCGGACTGGGCGAAAGTCGCTTCATCGAATTGCCAGCCCGGTGACCATTCGTTCCACAATATCCGGCACAGGTCGCGACGATGTTCTCGCAGGCACTCACGTCCGCGCTCGGTCTGGAAAAGATGCTGGTACCAGATGACGCGCTCGAGCGACGGCGCGACGCAATGTTGCTGTTGACTCACATCTATCACGTCGTAGCCTGCGTATGACACGAGGCCACTCGTTCGTTCCGGCCACAAAACCGCAGCCACGCAGGACGCGTTGCCACCCCAGTCGAAACCTCCGAGGATCGGACGTTGCAGGCCGAGTGCGTCGGCGAGCTGGACGATGTCGCGTCCGCGGGCAGCCTGTTGGCCACTTCGCATGCAATCATCGGAGACAAAACGCGTTGGACCAAATCCGCGCGCATAGGGAGCAATGACCCTTGCGCCTGCCCGCACCAGAATGGTTGCGGCGTCATCGAATGAATGCACGTCGTAGGGGAAGCCGTGCGACAGGATGACCGGCCATCCACCGGGTGATCCATGCTCGATGTAACCGATCCGCAAGACGCCGGTCTCGATGCTCTTTATCGCACGCTCAATCATGAAACACCCTCCCGCGGTATTGTTCCGTGACGGTGGAGACAAAGTCACGCAGATCGGCCAGCATCGCGCCGGGCTGCTCCATGGCGGCGAAGTGTCCACCGGATGACATCTCGCTCCAATGAACGACGTGATAGGTCTTCTCGGCGAACGAGCGCGGTGGTGGCGGAAACACTGGATCGGGGAATGCCGCGACGCCGACGGGCACCCGGATACGTGCCCCTGCCGGAAAAACCTGCGAGCCTTCCAGCCGCTTGCCGTGATAGATCCACGTCGCCGTCACGACCGACGATGACGCGATATAGAGCATGATATTGGTGAGCATCTGCTCTTCCGAAAACTTGCTCCAGATGTCGGGACTGCCATTGGCCGTTGTCGGTAGATCGGCCCACCTGCCAAACTTTTCGAGTATCCAGCCGGCCACGCCGACAGGACTGTCGGCCATCGCCACGCCCAGCGTCTGGGGGCGGGTTTCCTGCTCATGGCTGTATCCGCTCTCCCAATCGAAGATTGCGTCCCGTCGCGCTACGAAGGCCTTTTCCTCGGGGGTAGTCGGTACAACATCCTCGGCAAGGAGATTGACCATGTTGAGGTGGATGCCGAGCAACGCGTCGGGTCGATCGTACGCCATCCAGCCCGCGATGCCGTGTCCCCAGTCTCCACCCTGAACGAAGTAACGCGACTGTCCAAACAGTCGAACCATCAGTCCTTGCATGAGCTCGGCAGCCCGACGCGGGCCGATCACGCCGGTGACCGGTTTGGAGAAGGCGAAGCCCGGCAGCGAGGGAACGATGACATCGTGTCCATCGGCGGCGAGCGGTCCCCAAAGCCGTTCAAACTCGAGAAACGAGCCGGGCCAGCCGTGGAGAAGAAGAATCGGTGGCCTTGCACCATTCCCACGAAAGTGAAGGAAGTGAATGCACTCGCCGTCGATATCGATCGTGAAGTGGGGGAGTTGATTGAGGTCTCGCTCGACCTGTCGCCAGTCGAACGTTTTTTCCCAGTAAGTGACGAGACGCTTGAGGTCGTCGAGACCTACGCCTGATTTCCAGCCGCCTGTATCGGGCAACTGGCCCCAGTCATAGGCTTTGACCTTTGCCTCGATGGTTGCAAGACGCTCTTCCGGTAAGTGGATCGTGTAACGAGAGGCCATGAATATCCTTTGAGAAGGCCGCGTGACCGACGCGCGCCAATGACGCCGTTGTCCGCAAGTCCGGTTCCCGGTACCGGAGGTTGACTTTCCTCATTGCATTGTTTTACGCAATACTAGGCGCTCGGTAGCTACACGTGTATCCCCTCAATCCGCCAAATACTTTTGCGTTGCACGCACAAGCGAGTTCTTATGGATATTGCCGGCGACCTTGAAATCTTTACGTTGGTGGCTGAAACCCGCAGCTTTTCAGCGGCAGGTCGCCATCTCAATCTCGCACCGTCTTCGATCGCGCGCATAGTCGATCGCATCGAAGCGCGCCTGGGCGTTCGCTTGCTGCTACGAACAACCCGAGCGCTGACCGTGACGGCGGAAGGCGCAACTTATCTGTCGTCGGCCCGGCGGATTCTTGCCGATCTCAAGGAAACCGAACAACTGATCACGGACCAGAGTTCGCCGAGAGGGCGCCTTCGGGTAAGCGGGTCGATCGTGTATGGAAAAACTTTTCTCGTGCCGCTTCTGGGCGACTTCATTCAAAGGTATCCGGGGATCCTCGTCGACATCAGCCTTACCGACACTGTCGTGGACATTGCCGCGGGCCAGGCCGACGTTGCTTTGCGGGTAGGCCCGCTTCCCGACGGCCCGCTGACTGCACGCAAACTGGGCGAGACGCACAAGGTCATCGTCGCGTCTCCTGGGTATCTGGCTCGGCGCGGGACACCTTCGATACCGGAGGACCTGATCGACCACGACTGCATCAATTTCAACTTCAAACGCGCGACGTCTGGCTGGCCGTTTCGCAAGGATGGCGATGACTATTCGCTGTTGGTCAAGGGCAGCGTGCAGACCAATAACGGCGACACTCAGGCTCAGCTCGCCGTGGAAGGAATCGGTATAGCGCGCGTATGCGCTGAGACGGTCGATCGACAGATTGAGGCCGGCCATCTGGTTCCGCTATTGGAGGCGTTTAATCCGGGCGATGGCGAGGAGATTCATGCCGTGTTCGTCGGCGGTGCGCACATGCCGGCGCGTGTGCGGTGCTTTGTCGATTACCTGGTGTCGGCTTTTGCTGCCCGATAACTGGGCGGTCGACGGGCGGTGTCGGGTGGGAATGCTGGTCGCTGGGAAGCGGACGTTTGAACATGGCTAAAAGCGGACATTACAACTTAGCCACTACAATTCAAAATTGTTGCTAATTTATATTATGTTAAATCAAACAATAACCCGCTCAAGTCCCTAAACCCCCGATCCCCGCCACCCATCCGCGCCCATTCCTGCTCGTTGCGGACACGCCCACCGTTTGCCGCCACAACCTCGAAGAGTCGGATGAACTCCGTTTCACGGCTCACCCGACTGCATGTGCCGATATCCCGATCAACCGTCAGCAATCGGTCGAGCGTACAACGCCGCACCGTCATTCGATGTGCTGCGAGCCTGCACGAACAACACCGCGAAACTACCGACCAACGCAACGTTCTTCAGAAAATTGTAGAGCTGGTTATCGTATTTCGGGCCTTCCGCATTCCAGAACTGATGCGCCGACAACGCAGTCAGGAAAGTGAAGCAGGCCATGACCACGCAGACTTCGCGTAGACGCCAGCCGGAAATCAACGCGAGACCGCCGCCAATCTCCAGCAATACCGTCAGCGGCAACACAAGCTCAGGCATCGGCAAACCCAACGCGCCGAAATAGCCGAGCATGGCTTTCCAGGCCAGCAGTTTTCGCACGCCTGCAACGATGAATAGTGACGCTATCAACACACGGCTAAACAGCAAGATAACTCGATCGGTCTGTTTCATTGAATTGTCCGGGAAAATTGAGGGATAACAATCAGGATGTGCTTCGTTCGAGCAGATCGAGCGCGACATCGACAATCATGTCTTCCTGTCCGCCGACCATCTTCCGTCTGCCCAACTCGACGAGAATGTCCACCGTCTTGAGGCCGTGTCGGCTCGCCGCGATTTCGGCATGACGCAGAAAGCTCGAATACACACCCGCATAACCGAGCGCGAGCGTTTCGCGGTCCACGCGCACTGGACGATCCTGCAACGGACGCACGAGGTCGTCGGCAGCATCCATCAGGCCGTAAAGATCGCAACCGTGACTCCAGCCCTGACGTTCGGCCGCTGCAATGAACACTTCGAGCGGCGCATTTCCCGCGCCGGCGCCCATTCCCGCAAGACTTGCATCGATGCGGTCGCAGCCCTCTTCCACCGCCACCAGCGAATTCGCGACACCGAGACTCAGGTTGTGATGCGCATGCATGCCGGTTTCCGTTTCCGGCTTGAGCGTGTCCTTGAACGCGCGAAACCGGTCGCGCACCTCCTGCATGCCGAGCGCCCCGCCCGAATCGACCACATAGACACAGGTCGCGCCGTAACTCTCCATAAGCTTCGCCTGTTCGGCGAGTTTGTGCGGGGCGATCATGTGACTCATCATCAGAAAGCCGACCGTGTCCATGCCGAGTTCGCGCGCGAACTCCAGATGCTGGCGAGCGATGTCCGCTTCACTGCAGTGCGTGGCGATCCGTACGACGCGAGCACCCGCGTCGTAGGCGTGACGCAGATCGTGCGTCGTGCCGATGCCTGGAATCAGCAGCGTGGCGATCTTTGCGCGGCTCACACTCTCCGCCGCGGCGGCAATCCATTCGACGTCGCTGTGCGCACCGAAGCCGTAATTGAAGCTCGAGCCTTCGATGCCATCGCCGTGCGCCACTTCGATACTGTCGACGCCCGCGCGATCCAGCGCCGACGCGATCGCCTTCACGTTGGCCACGCTGTACTGATGCCGGACCGCATGACTGCCGTCACGTAGCGTCACGTCCGAGATGTAGAGTTTCTTATTCGTGGTGTTCATTTAAACAGTCTCCTTGTGGCCTCGCGCAACACCGGCCGCGAGACGGCGGCGCGCCATCATGTCGCCACACGCGAGCGCCGCCGAAGTCATGATGTCGAGATTGCCCGCGTAGGAAGGCAGATAGTGCGCGGCGCCCTCCACTTCGAGAAACACCGAGACCTTCAATCCGTGTCGTGGACCGAGGCCGGGTATGTTGAGCGGCGTCTCTGGCGGAACCGGTTCGAACTGCACTTTCTGTTTAAGACGGTAACCGGGCACATACGCTTGCACACGGTCGACCATCTTCACGATACTTTCTTCGATGGCATGCATGTCGGCCGCCTCGCACAACACGAATACCGTGTCGCGCATGATCAACGGCGGTTCGGCCGGATTGAGCACGATGATCGCCTTGCCTCGCGTTGCGCCGCCCAGCTTTTCGATCGCATGGCGCGTGGTCTCGGTGAATTCGTCTATGTTGGCGCGCGTGCCGGGTCCCGCCGACCGGCTCGAAATTGCCGCGACAATTTCCGCGTAATGAACCTTCGCGACACTGGACACCGCCGCGACGATCGGAATCGTCGCCTGGCCGCCGCAGGTCACCATGTTCATGTTGGCCGCGTTCTCGGCCTCCAGATTGATCGCGGGAATCACGTACGGGCCGATCGCGGCGGGCGTCAGATCGATCACCTGAACGCCGTGCGCCTGCAGGACCTCGTCATGACGCCGATGCGCGCTCGCGGACGTGGCGTCGAACACGATGTCGATGTCCTTGAACACGTCGAGCTTCAGCAGCCCATCGAGCCCTTCGGCGGTCGTCGCCACGCCCAACCGCTGCGCGCGCGCCAGGCCATCCGATTGCGGATCGACACCGACCATCGCGCCCATTTCCAGATGCCTGCCGTTGCGCATGACCTTGATCATCAAGTCCGTGCCAATATTTCCCGGCCCAATGATCGCCACCTTCACCTTGTCGTTCATGTCCATTCCAGAGTCGCGTTTCAGATAATCTTCGTCGGTAGGCATCGCGTCATGCCTTCACGTGAAAGCCGGCACGACCGAGTCTTTCCATCTCGACCGAAACATGCTGGCCGGGCTTGATCCATTCGGCCGGCGTGGCGCCGCCCGCCATCACGATCCAGCCTGCCTGCAACGGCTCGCCGGCCTGCGCCGACAAACGCGCGGCCGCGACCAGCGAGCGCAGCGGATGGCCAAGCAACGCAGCGGTCGAGCCGACCTGCACGACGCGTCCGTCGATCGTGACGGTGAGGCCGAGATTGGCGAAATCGATACCCGGATCGCACCACGGTCCGATCACGAATCCACTCGACGATGCGTTGTCCGCGATCACCTCGGGCAGCGTGAACTTGAAGTCCTTGTAGCGCGAGTCGATGATTTCCAGCGCGGGTGCAATGGCTTCGACGGCGGCGAGCGCTTGCGGGCCCGTGACGTCGCCGGCAAGCGGGCGCTTCAGCACGAACGCGATTTCCGGCTCCACACGCGGATGGACGTAGCGCGAAAAGTCGATTGCCGTGCCCTCCTCGACCTGCATGCCGTCGGTAAGGCGCCCCCAGATCACATCGGAGAGGCCCATCTGAATCATTTTCGCGCGGCTCGTGAAGCCCATTTTCACGCCGACCCGCCACTCGCCGCGTGCGATGCGCCGCTCCACCGAGGCAGCCTGGATCGCATAAGCGTGTTCGAGCGACAGACGGCTTTCCAGATCGAACTGGGACACTTCGGTTGCATGGTGCGCGGCCTCGTCGAGCAGCGTCGCGTATTCGATAATCTGGCTCATTGACGTGCCTCGCCCGCATGGTGTGATGAATCGGCCTCGAATACCGCTCGCACCGAACCCAGACCGTTGATGCGCGTTTCGAAGATGTCGCCCGGTTTGACCGCCGCCATGGGCCCGAGCGCGCCGGATAGCACCAGGTCGCCCGCCTTGAGCGGCGTACCCAGCGCGGCCATGGTGCGGGCGAGCCACACCACCGCATTGACCGGGTGACCGAGGCAGGCCGCGCCCGCGCCAACCGAGACCGGCTCGCCGCGCAACTCCATCACCATGCCGCACAAGCGCAGGTCCAATTCGGACAGCTTGCGCGGCGTATTGCCGAGCACATACGCCGACGACGACGCGTTATCGGCAATCGTGTCGGTAATGCGGATATTCCAGTCCGCAATCCGGCTGCCGACGATTTCCAGCGCGGGCAACGCGTATTCGATTGCGTTCAGCACGTCGATCTGGCCGGGATTCGGGACGTCGATATCGCGGCCGATCACGAATGCCACTTCCGCTTCGATCTTCGGTTGCGTGAGAATGGAAACAGGCACGGGTTCGCCATCGCCGTAACCCATGTCGTCGAACAGCATGCCGAAATCCGGCTGCGCGACGCCAAGTTGCTTCTGCACCGCCACCGAGGTCAAGCCGATCTTGCAGCCGACGAGGCGCCGTCCCTCAGCCAGCCGGCGTTCGGTATTGACACGCTGAATCGCGTAGGCGTCTTCAATGCGGAGTTGCGGATACGTTTCGCGCAAGGGGGCGATGTAGCGTCCGCTGCGAGCCGCTTCGGCCAATGCATTCGCGGCACGTTCGATCAGTTCGGACGTCATTTCGCTTTTTCTCCCGCGACAGCGACGAGTTCGTCCCTGGTCTGGTCGCCGATGGCCCAATGCGTGGCCCGCGTTTCCGTCGCGACCACCCGAATACTGCCGAGCGGTGCGTTCAGCGTTTCATGCACGGCGCGCGCGACGGCTTTCACGCAAGCTTTGACGGTCGCGTCGTCGCGCCCTTCGAGAAGGGTGATATGAACGATTGGCATGGTTTTCCTGTGCGCGTGATGTCTTGCGCGTTGGTGGATGACTGATTCGGCGTGGTGAAAAAATCCGGCGTGGTGGTTGTCACGCTCAGAGCTTCACGCACACGTTGCGCAGTTCGGTGTAGAACTCCATCGAATGAACCCCGCCCTCACGTCCGATCCCGGATGCCTTCGAACCGCCGAACGGTGTGCGCAGATCGCGGAGGAACCACGAATTGATCCAGCACAGTCCCACGTCGATCGCGGCGGCAAGCCGATGCGCCGTGCCGATATTGCTGGTCCAGACCGACGTGCAGAGTCCATATTCGCTGGCATTGGCGAGCGCGATCGCTTCTTCCTCGGTGTCGAAGGGCGCGATATGACAGCATGGCCCGAAGATTTCGTCCTTGATGACGGTCGAGTCGTCACGCAACCCGGTCCAGATGGTCGGTTCGATCCACGCACCTTCGCGTAACTGACGTGGCACGTCGGGCACGCCGCCGCCCGTCACGATGGTTGCGCCGTCTTCCTTTGCCCGCGCGTAATACGACAGCACCTTGCTCTGATGCTGTTTCGAAATCAGTGGACCGAAATTGATACCGTCCGCGTGAGGATCGCCAGGGCGCAGTGCTTCGGCGCGCGTCTTCAGCGCGGCAACGAAGCGCTCGAACAACGGCCGCTGCACGTAGACGCGTTCGGTGCCGAGACACACCTGCCCGGTATTGGCGAATGCCGACCGCGCGACGCCTTCGACCGCCTTGTCGAAATCGCAATCGGCAAAGACCAGCGCCGCGTTCTTTCCGCCGAGTTCGAACGACACCGGCCGCGTGCCTTGCGCGGCCGCGCGCATGATCGCTTCGCCAGTACGCGTTTCCCCCGTGAAGGTGATGGCCTGCACATGCGGATGCGTGGTGAGAAACTCTCCCGCCGAATCGGGTCCAAAACCATGCACGACGTTGTACACGCCGGCCGGAACACCCGCTTCGTTCATGACCTCGCCAAGTAACGTGGCGGTGCCGGGCGTTTCTTCCGACGGCTTGACGATCACCGTATTGCCGCACGCAAGCGCCGGACCGACCTTCCATGTCATCAGCAATAGCGGCAAATTCCACGGGCAGATCACGCCGACCACACCGCGCGGCACGCGGATCGCGTAGTTGAGTGCACGACCGCCATCCGGCGTGGTCATCTCGAACGACTCGCCCGGTACGTTCTTGACGACGTCGGCAAAGATACGAAAATTCGCCGCGCCGCGCGGAATGTCGAGATGACTCGCGAGCGATACCGGCTTGCCGGTATCGGCAATCTCGGCAGCCAGAAAATCGTCGAAGCGTTTGTCGATGCCGTCGGCGACCGCATGAAGCAGTTCGACGCGGTCCTCCACGCTAAAACGTCCCCATGGACCAGCCAGCGCGTCGCGCGCGGCCCGCACGGCCGCGTCCACCTCCGCGGCGCCCGCTTCGTGGACGCGGCCGATCAGGCTGCCGTTCACCGGATTGATGTTGTCGAATTGGCGGTCGGTCGAAACCCATTGTCCGCCGATGAAATTTTGAAACGATGCGGTATCTCGCTGATTCATATCGATGTCTTTCAGTAAAGTCACAATTCGGGGTCGCCTGCGCTCAGGTATTCCCACATCCGTTCGATGATTCGCCCGGAGCGGGTGGCACGCTGACTGGCTGCGTCGACCGGCACCACGCCCGTGGTTCGATCGAGCCCGCTTGCCAGCACATCGAGTTCGACGCGCGCCGCGTCTTCCAGATACCAGGTCAGTACGACGAGTTCCTCGAGCGATCCGGCCGCGGTAACCGTGCCGTTGCCTCGCATCACCACGCCGGAGGCGGTGCCCATCGTCTCGATCACTGCACGGGCCTGGGCCTCGGAACGGATCAGTTGCGGGTCGTCCCAAAGCGGCACGCCGGGCGCGAAATAGCAGCCGAATCCGTGGCGCGCTTTCGGCGTCAGGCCGAGCGTGGAAAGCGACATCAGCTTCGGCGGCATGGTCCGGGCGACTGCGCGGATTTCGGGGCGCGCCCGGTAAATCTGCTGATGCAACCGCACTTCGCCGAGCACGCCGTCGGGTAGTTCGCCGTCGACGGGCACCACGACTCCCGACTCGCCCACCGCGATCAAGCCCATGGGTCTTGCGGCACACACGAGGAATCTCGCGGCGTCGAGCCGCACGCTGCAATGGCCGTAGGCGTGAACCAGGCCGGCACGCGCCAGCGCACGAGCTGCGACACGCACGTGCCGATCCGCCTTCTGGAAGGCCAGATCATCAATCGCAGTGTCGAGCTTCATACGGAAAACTCGGCGATGTCGGGTTTCGCCCCCCACGTGCAGAAGCCTTCAGGGCCGAAAGGAAACTGACGAGGCACGTGCGTGGTTTCTTCTTCCGGATGAATCATTCGGACACCCGTGGAGTATTCGTAGATCATGCCGTCCGGTCCCGCGAAGTACAGAAACATCGCGTTGGAAGTCGGGTGACGTCCCGGTCCGAAACGGATCGGCACGCGCTGTTCCAGGAGGAAGTAATACGAGCGCATCAGATCGTCGATACTGCCGACCTGGAAATTGACGTGCTGGACACCGGGATATTCGGAAGGGAATAACGCGATCTTGTGGTGAACTTCGTCGATACGCAGAAGCGGCGCATCGCCGATGCGGTCCGACACTCGGGCGTTACACACCGTGGTCCAGAATGCTTCGTCGCGGATCGGATTGGTGGTCCGCAAACCGACATGGCTGAACGCGTCGATGCCTGCGTCGCGGGTACCGTGATATCGCCGGCTGCTCGCCTGCGGCCTCAGAACGAGCTCGATCCGGTTGCCGGATGGGTCGTGAAAAACGATGTGGTCGAACACGCGCCGCTCTTCGTTCTCATCCGCCGTGCCACGACGCACGTCCATGTGAAGCGCTTCGAGTTGGGCCGCGGCTGCGTCGAGTTGTGCCGGACTGGTGACCTCGAACGCGACCGTATGATCCTGGGGATCCCCGTCGAAATAACATACCGAGTGATCGCGGCTGTCGCTGCGAAAATACACGCGGCCGTTTTCGCGGCGCACGAGTTGAAGTCCGAGGATGGTTTGGGCGTAGCGCGACGCTCCCTCGATGTCGCGCGTGCCAAGTCTCACGTAGCGAATGTCATGCAGATTGATCACCGGCTGTCTCCGATTGAATCTTCCGTTCTTGCCCTGCGGGGCTAAGCTGTGTCGAAAGATTAGTCGGCGGCCTGCTATGACGCTAACGAATTATGTGAATTTCAGATATTTACGCCGTGAATTCAACTACGCGGTCTGGCTGCCTCGGCATCGTGAAACAGCGAGAAAATCCGCGTGCGTAGCCATTGATGTCCCGCGTCGTGCTGGTAACGTTCGTGCCAGATTTCCGCGATGTCGAAAGACGGCGTATCGAATGGCAGCGCAAACGTGCTTAACGCCGATGACGCCTGAAGCGCATCGGCGAGCCGGCTCGGCACGCAAATGAGTAGATCGCTGGCGGCGATCAGTGCGGATAGCCCCATCGAATGCGCGAGATGCACACTGACCTGCCGCGGCTTGCCCTGTTGTTCGAACAGTCGCTCGACGGCGTTCTCGAATACCGCGTGGCTCCCGGCCGTCGGTGTATAGACCGCGTGAGCGGCATCGAGAAAGCGCTTGAGCGTGAGCTTCGAATGGATGGTGGGATGTTCGCGCCGAACCATCGCGACATAGTGCTCGCGAAACAGGCGTCGCTCGTGAAAGCCGCTGCTGAAATTCATGAACAGTCCGATAGCGAGGTCGATACCGCTGATCGCCATGGCCTGCTGCGCTTCTTTCTGCGTCGTCTCGACGGTCACGATCTTCAGGTTGGGCGCGCTCACGGCCAGGTCCGCCATCAGGCGTGGAATGAACACCATCTGGCCAATATCGCTCACGTAGATGTGAAACGTGCGGTCGGATGTCGATGGATCGAAACTGCTTTTCGTTTCGACGGCGTCACGGATCGTCGACAGGCCGTCGCTGATCGGACGTGCAAGCGTTTGCGCGAACTCGGTCGGCAGCATGCCGTCCGACGTCTTGACGAAGAGCGGATCGTCGAAGGCGGTGCGTAGACGCTTGAGTGCGTTGCTGACCGCTGACTGCGTCAGACGTAATTCTTCCGCGGCGCGCGTGGTACTGCGTGTGCGCAGCAATGCGTCGAAAACGGGGAGAAGGTTCAGGTCGAGATTGCGTAGGTTCACGGCGTCTCCTCGAGCGTGCCCGCTCGGCAGTCTTACTGTCGGCTGGCATTATCACATTGCCGGCGCGGTGACACGCAGCGCGCCGGCATGATGCGGCTCGAAGACGGCAAGTCGTCGCCTAGAACAGATGCCGGATACCCACCATCATTCCAAGTTGCCCCATGCCCTGCCCCGGCGTCGTTCCGCCACCGCCCTGACTGATGGTGTAGGCGGCATGCGCACTGTTGAAGAGATAACCACCCTGCAGGTAAACCGCCGTGGCCTTCGATAACAGGTAGGTCGTACGGGCCATGGCCAACGTGCCTCGCGTATCGTGCTCGGCGTTGACGATGCGGTAGACGCCGCCCTCCACGGGCAGTTGCGGCAGCACGTAATACGAAGCGGTCAGGTAAAACATATCGGACTTCACTGCCGGCGTCGGCGTTTGCGTCGAAACACGCCGGCCGAGCCAGCCGCCGCCCAACTTGACCGGCCCGATATTCGCGTAGCCATTCAGTTGTTCGCGCACGTCTTTGGCCGCGGGTGACGTGAATGCCGCGGGTGCAACGCCGTCGAAGAAATTCGTTGCGGCAAGCGCACCGCCACGTTGCTCGTCGTAAGCCGCGGCGACACCGAAGCTCGATGTATCGTATCGAAGCAGAGCCGACCATTGCCGGCACTGAACGAAGCTGCCCGCCACGGAGCCCGCGCAGGTACCCTGCCCCGGCGAGTTGCCCGTCCCCGCCGAGTCACGACCGAACGAATAAGTCAGTCCCGCCGTCACGCCCCGGTAAACACCCTTCCACGCGAACGTATTGTCGCTGCGTGCATTCGGGACGTACGTGTCGAGCGAGCCCAGACCACTGTAGATGTCCGGCCCCAGCAGATCGGAATCCAGCGACGCCCAGTAGGTCATCGTGTACTGGCGCCCGAACGTCAGCGTGCCGAAGGGCCCTTTGAATCCGACCCACGCCTGACGCCCGAACAGACGCCCGCCCTGATTCGACGTGCCTGATGTCACGTTAAAACCGCTCTCTACATCGAAAATCGCCGCAAGGCCGCCGCCAAGATCCTCCGTCCCGCGCAAGCCCCATCGCGACGGCAACTCGCCGGTAACGGCCGGAATTCGAACCACACGATCGCCGGTCTTGTTCGCATGGGTAACGAGTTCGACACCAGTATCCACGATCCCGTATAACGTCACGCTGCTTTGCGCAAAACCAGTGGAACAGCAAGCGCTCGCCAACGTGATTAAAACCACCTGTTTTGCCTTCATTGTCTCCTCCTCGAACCACGTTTAATTTTTTGATCCACTCGAAGTGGTGTGACGCGCCTGTCAGGCGTTTCCGTCATTTACGTATTCACTGACTCGACCGGTCACGGATACATCCCGCTCGCCCGGCGAATCCGTTCGCTGCGTCAACCTTGCAAGCAGGATCAGCGACACCGCACCCGCAAGCGCCGGAATCGCGATCACGTTGAATAGCATCTGACCTTGACCGAGTTGCGCGATCAGCGACGCGCCGGCCATCGACCCGATGATCGAGCCGATCCGGCCATTGGCCATCGCCCAACTCACGCCGGTCGCTCTCGCCGTAGTCGGATAAATACTCGCCGACAACAAGTTCAGACCGTTTTGCGCACCCGCTATACAGAAGCCCACCAGAAAGACGGCCGCGCCGAGTTCCACCGCATTGGTGAGCGCGAAACCCACCAGCACGATCGCCGCTGCCGCGCCGAGGTAGCCCACGGACAGCACCCAATAGGCCCCAAGCCGGTCCATCAGCAACGCGATGACGATCGCGCCGAATGTGCCGCCCAACGGCACCATCGCACCGATGCGCGCCGCGCTGGCGATGTCGTAGCCGGCATCCTTGAAAATGCTTGGCAACCAGCTCGTGAGTAGATAGAACACGAACAGCGAGCAGAAGAACGCCCCCCACAACAACAGCGTGCGGGGCGTCCGTCCCTCGGCGAACAACTGCGTGACCGGCGACTGACGGATAACCGGCCGCTCGGGCTCGACGAAGGTAACCGCGTCCCAGCCACCCGTGCCCGTGATCTTTGCCACGACCGCGGCAAGCCTCGCCTGGTGACGGGGGTTGACCGCCATGAAGCGAACGGATTCCGGAAGCCAGCGGGCGAGCATCGGCAACATCAGCAACGGCACGACGCCTCCCACCACCAGAAGCCCGCGCCAGCCGAACGCGGGAATCACGTGACTGGCCACCTCGCCGCCGAGTGCCAGCCCGGTCGTGAAGCCGCTGTAGCTGAGCGTCACCATCAACATGCGGCGACGCGCGGGCGAATACTCCGAGCTCAAGGTGATGCAGGTCGGCATTGCGCCGCCGAGGCCAATTCCGGTGAGAAAGCGCAGTATCGTCAGCATGCCGATCGACTGCGACGCGGCCGATGCCAACGTGCCCAGACTGAACACGAGAACCGAGAAAAGCAGTACCTTTTTGCGGCCGAAAGTATCGGCGACCGGCCCTACCAGGAAACTGCCGCACATCAGACCGAACAGCCCCGCGCCGAATGCCGGCGAAAGCTGGCTCGCCTGCAAGCCCCACTCCTTGCGCACCAGCGGTGCGATGTAGCCGATTCCCGCGGCATCGAAACCGTCCACGAGGACGATCAGAAAACACATCACCAATACGACAACCTGAAAGCGCGACAGCTTTGCGTGATCGATGATTGCGCCGACGTCGGCGGTTTTGCCATTCATTTTTAGCCTCTGATCAAGTTGGAAGTGATCGTTCGACGGCGATGCCGCCTGTCTTCCAGAAAGGGGCGCGGCTTTTCATTCGCGCAGATCGCTCGCGCGGACGTAGCCCTGTTTGCGGAAGGTAGAGACGCTGCCCGGCAGCGTCATCGGAGTCAGCGCGGTGACGAAGCGTCGCTGAAGAAAACGTCGATAAGTGGCGGCATCAATGGCGCGCGCGCCGGGCAAACATGACGAATGTCGGACAAATCGATCATGGCAGTCTCCGATTGAATTATTTGTTCGCGCCCAATGGGGCGAAACTTTGTCGAGAGATTAGCCAGGGGGGCGCCATGACACGAACGAATTATGTGAATTGCAGGTATTTACAGCATGAATATCGGTGCGCGCGGAAAAGCGCGGCGAACCGAAAAAGTTTTATGCGGAATAAATTCAACGCCGCACATCGACAACGCGCAACTACACAACGCTCGCCAGGCTTTCCCCACCCCCACCCCATCAGGAAAACCCCTACCCCACCCCGATTTCCATGCAATCCGGCTAAGACGCAAAACCTTAACTTGACTTGCCAATTCACTCGTGTAGAAATCCTCCAAAAGCAAAAACAACACGAAATAAGAAGAACAAAAACAAGACGCCCACCTCCCCAGAAAATACATCGGATACCTATGCATTATGCAAAAGCTCTCCAATGAAGCTGCGGTGAAGTTAGAGAAAACGTCGTCGGAAACGCAGCAGGCCACTGCGCCGATCTATCCAACCTACGGGGTTCACAATCCTCCGCAATACAGCCCGTGCGCCGCGCCGGACTGTCTGTACGGACGCACGCCCGGCGAACCGTCGGACCCGATCCTGCCGCTGTACTGGTCGGCGAAATGGAAGATGTATCGCGTGTACAACCGGTACGCCGAATACCCGCCGCCTTATGACGGCGCGCCGCCGCATCCGCTGAAAGAAGGCGTGGATTACGAGGTATCGAACGGCGCGAGCTATTACGACAGCACGTGGGTCGGACCGAACGGCGAGCAAGGCGCGATGATGGAGTACTACGAGGATCGCGCGCTGCCGATCTTCCCCGGCTCGAACCATTACAGCTGCGCGTACATCTCGCTCGGCGACAACGCCTACTTCCTGACCTTCGAGAACAACCGCCCCACCAACATGGTGCCGGTGTGCCTGTTCTCGGCGCTGAACCATCCGCCGATGCGCGACTTCATCAAGCATCTGCCCTACAGCAAGGGCGACAGCGAACGGCTCGACGGCCGCGTACAGGGCTATTCGTTCTGGACAAGCCCCGACGGCAAACGCCCGCCGATTCAGGTCGGCGCCAGCCCGGACCATACGAAGGAAGGCGCGGCGTTGTTCGGCTACGCGTTCCACAGCCACTGGACCGAACACAAAGGCAGCGACGGCAAACCCGAGCTCTACCGGCTCCCGCAATCGTTCTACTTCTCCGGATGGCCGGAGACTCCGCCGAACGCACCGATCGTCAGCCAGAACTTCTACGACTTCTCGTTCGAGAAGCCCGACCCGAAAGAGACGTGGGATCTCGTCGCACGAATGGCGCAGGGCCAACCCATTCCGGTCTGCCAGTTCGGCTCCTGATACGGTTTTGAAGAAAAAGGCGTAGCGCACCGCTACGCCACGACAATCTGTCCCGACCACCACCGCAATACCATTACGGAGGCTAAATTGATTCGCCTAGCCGTTAAGAAACCGACGACCATAGAAGACGCACGCTCGCAGCTGCAAACGGCGATCGGCGTCGAATTCGGCACGCTGCCGCCTTATCTTTATGCGCTGTACTCGATCCCGCCGCAGACCAATCCGGAATCGAACCAGCTGATCCGCTCGGTGGCGCTGCAGGAAATGATCCACATGTGCCTCGCGTGCAACATCCTGAACGCACTGGGCGGCAATCCGGTCATTCAGGTGCAGCAATATCCCGGTCCGCTTCCGGGCGACATCGGCCCGAACAATACGCCGTTGACCGTGCATCTGTATCCGTTCTCGAAGGAAGCGCTCGCGCAGGGCATGGCGATCGAGGAGCCCGTGGATCCGCCGGATTATCAGGTCATGACGGCGACCCTGCTCGGGGAAACGGGGCCCAAGGCGGTAACGATCGGCGAGTTCTACGGCGCGCTCGACCTGTTTCTCTCCACCCTGCCCCCGACCGCGTGGACACCGAACCGCAACCAGATCGTCGACAACCAGTTCTTTCCTGGGCAGCTCTACGCGGTCAACAACTATGCGGACGCGCACAAGGCGATCACACAGATCGTCTCCGAGGGTGAAGGCACGAACGAAGGTACGAAGAAAGGCTCCAAAGAAGGCACGCAATACAATCCGATCGACTTTCAGGATCAGCCGGCGCACTACTTCCGCTTCGGAGAAATCTTCCACGAGCGCGTGCTGACCAAAGATCTCGCCAACCCGCTGGGCTACACATGGGGACCGGCGCGTATCGAAGTCACATGGCCGCCTGCCGGTCACATCATGGCCGACCCCGGTCAGCACGATTTCTCGCACGAACCACCGGCAGCGCAAGCCGCGCAAGCGGCCTGCAACCAGACCTTCTCGCTGATGATCGAGGCGCTTCAACGCGCGGTCGAGGGCGTGGAAGGCGCGCTCGGCGAAGGTGTGCGCCACATGTTCGATCTGCGCATGGCTGCGCTGCATGCGTTCACGGTGCCGTTGAATAACGGCCAGGTCGCCGGTCCCGCGTTTCTCCACGTGCCCACTGTCCACGGAGACAAATA